>JANLXF010000229.1:0-27087 GCA_031364965.1 Actinomycetes bacterium
GTTCCTCCTCGAACTCACGCACCATCACCACGCCGGTACGAGCCGTCGAGGGCCAATGCACGTGCCGCATCGAGTCCCCCGGGCGGTACTCGCGGATCCCGAGGTAGTCGGGCCCCTGCCCGCGCCGCGGTAGCGTGTGGATCGCGTGCGCCTGCGTCGCGGCCGATCGCACGAACGGGAGGGTCCCGATCGGGAACACCGCAGGCAGCACCAGCGTCTCGGCGCCCGATACGTCGTGCGCCTTCCGGCGACGCTCCGCCACGCCGAACGGCGCCGTCGACCTGAGTCCGACCGGTGCGCAACCCTGGGGTCCCCGGCGCGTGGCCCGGCGGCGGGTCGCGACCTCCGCGCGCTCACCGGGCGCGAGCGACGGGACGGCAACGTCGACGGGCTCGAGGAACGGATCAGACGCCACGACGCCCAGCCGCATCCCGCAGCCGCGGTTCGTGACGCTGAGCTCCACGAGCACGTCGTCGCCCTGATGGACCTCGGCGGGCGCGTGCCGCTCGACCTCGAGCCGGCGCACCATCCGGGAGGGCAGGATCGACCCGGCCACGACGGCCCCCAGCAGCAGCGCGGCGATCACGAAGAGCCAGCCCGCCTGCACGTTCGTGCCCAGGAAGAACAGGAGGGCGGCGCCGATCGACATCCCCACGGCCCGCTTTCGCAGGCGCGGCACGGTCAACCCCTTCCGGCGGCCCGCAGCGGGACGGGGACCTCGTCGAGCAACCGGCGCACCACGTCGCGGGCGACGGCGGCACCGCCGCGGGACTGACGCGAGACGAGCCGGTGCCCCAGGGCGGCCGGTGCGAGCGCCTTCACGTCGTCGGGCAACACGTACTCGCGGCCTTCCGCGACGGCTTTCGCCTGTGCAGCGCGTGTGAGGGAAACCGTCGCGCGCGGTGAGGCGCCCAAGGCGATCTCGGGCGCCTCGCGGGTGGCCTGCACGATCGCGACGACGTAGTCGAGCACGGTGTCGTCGACATGCACGTCGCGCACCGCGCGCTGGCACGCGAGGATCTCGTCGGGCGTCAGCACCTGCTCGAGCGCGGCGAGCGGGTGGCTCGTGAGCTGGCGCCGCACCACGTCGCTCGCGTTCTCGCGCGCCGGGTACCCGACCTGCACGGTCAGGGCGAACCGGTCGAGCTGGCCCTCGGGCAGCGGGTAGGTGCCGTGCTGCTCGATCGGGTTCTCGGTCGCGATCACGAGATAGGGGACGGGCAGCGGGTAGGTCGTGCCCTCGGCGGTGACCTGGCGCTCCTCCATCGGCTCGAGCAGCGCCGACTGGGTCCGTGGCGTGGTCCGGTTGATCTCGTCGACCAACACGACGTTCGCGAACACCGGCCCCGGCACGAACCGGAACTCGCCGTGCGCCTGGTCGTACACGCTGATCCCGGTGAGGTCGCTGGGGAGCAGATCGGGCGTTGCCTGCACGCGGCTGAACTCGCCGCCGATCGAACGGGCGAGGGCACGGGCGAGGGTCGTCTTCCCGACTCCGGGCACGCCCTCGAGCAGGAGGTTGCCGTCGGCGAACAGACAGACCACGGCGGTTTCGACGGCGTCACGGTTCCCCGCGATCACGCGCTCGACGTTGTCGACGAGCCGCCTGAACGCGTGCGTGGGCTCGCCCCCTGCGGGCGTGGGTTCGATCACACGTGAGGCTTCGACCCGGGCGCGGGCCCGCTTGAGGGCCTCAGGCGTCCTTGCGGGCGCGCAGCGAGTACATCAGCGGGATCGAGCCTCGCTGTTCCGGCGGGAACCCGTAGTGGCCGGTGTCGAGCCTGCACAGGAAGTTCGCGGGCCAGTCGAGCACGCGCTTCTCGTCCAGGAGCTCGATGCGCAGGCCGTTCGAGGCGAGCGCCGTCACGATCTCGCCCAGCGAGTGGTTCCACCCGTGCTCGACCTCGGCGTCGACGTCGGCCTCGGGGTCGGCGTACGAGCCCTCCACCGGGAACGAGAGCGTCTCGCCACCCCAGTAGTCGTAGCCGAGCCGCAGCCCGTTCGGCTCGGTCTGGTCGTCGTCGACCGCCCACATCACGGGATGCCCCTCGTGGATGTAGAAGATGCCGCCGGGCTTCACGAACGTCGCGACCGCCCGGGCCCACGGCGCCAGGTCGGGCAGCCAGCCCAGCGCGCCTCGGCCCGTGTACACGACGTCGAACGTCTCGCCCTCGAGCGGCCCCGGCAGCTCGTACACGTTCGAGACGAGGAACCGCGCGCGGTCGGCGAGCCCGGTCTCGGCCGCGAGCTCGTTCGCGAACGCGATCGCGGGCTCGCTGAAGTCGACGCCCGTCACCTGCGCGGCGCCCAGGCGCGCCCACGACAGCGTGTCGAGCCCGAAGTGGCACTGGACGTGCAGCAGGCTCTTGCCCGTGACGTCCCCGACCTCGTGGCGCTCCCACGGCTCGATCCGCACGTCGGCCGGGTCGTCGCGGAACCGCTGGACATCGTAGAACTCGCCCGTCGTGTGGATCGCGGTCCAGGCATCCCAGAGCTTGCGATTGTCGGCGAGCTCCTGCTCGTGCCCCTCGGCGCCGCTCACGACGCGTCGTTCTTCTTCTTGCCGAGGGCGCTGATCGCCTCCATCACCACGCGGTGCGCGAGGATCGCGGTGATCTCGGCATGGTCGTACGGCGGTGCGACCTCGACCACGTCCATGCCGACGAGGTCGACTTGACCGACGATCTGTCGCACCGCGCGGAGGATCTCGCGCGAGAGCATCCCTCCCGCCTCGGGCGTGCCGGTGGCCGGCGCCATCCCCGGGTCGACCACGTCGATGTCGACGCTGAGGTAGATGCAGTCCGGTCCGTCGAGCGCCTCGGCGATCGCGTCGGCGATCACGGCCTCGGATCCGCGTTCCTCGATCTCCACCATGGTGTGCCAGCGCAGCCCCTGCTCACGCATCCACTCGAACGTTTCCTTCTCGGGCCAGTAGCCGCGGAGACCCACCTGCACGAAGTTCTTGCCCGCCACCCAGCCCTCGTCGATCAGGCGCCGCATCGGCTGGCCGTGCGCGTGCAGATTCCCCCACTGGTCGGCGGCGGTGTCGGCGTGCGCATCGAAGTGCACGATGCCGACCTTCCGCGGCCAGACGTGGCGCGCCACGGCGGCGGCGCTCGGATAGGTGATCGAATGGTCGCCGCCGAGCACGATCGGGATCGGCCCGCACTCGGCCACGCGGAAGACCTTCTCGTGGATCACGCGGAGGGCGCGCTCGAACCGCGTGGGCACGATCGGGGCATCGCCGGCGTCGACGACGTGCAGGTTCGCGAACGGCTCGGTTCCGAGCTGGATCGACCAGGCGTACTCGTGGCTCCAGGCGGTGGGCGCCATGCGGATCGCGCGCGGGCCGAACCGCGCGCCCGGTCGCGACGACACGCCCTCGTCGAACGGCGCCCCGACGATCGCGACGTCGGCGTTCGCGGCGCGGAGCGCTTCGTCGTCGGTCGCCCACGGCCGCTTCTCGAACGAGCCGTGCCAGTCGGAGTAGTACGGAAGGTCGGTGCTCTCGAACTCGTTGAACTCGTCCTCGCCGCGCAGCTCGCTGTGCTCGAGTCGGAAATCGGGTGGGTCGGTCATGGGCGCGAGTCTGCCACAGGCGGCGTGACGCGGTCGCTCCCAGAAGTCACGGTTCGGACACACCTCGCGAGCCGTTGCGCCGGTAGGCTCCTCGGACGATGCGCACCTCTTCCCCGCGTGCCCGGCGCCGCCGCCACGTCACGTGGCTGGGCGCCGTCGCGGTCGCCGCGCCTTGGCTGTGGTTCGTGGTGCGGGCGGCAGGCGGCCCGATCGACGCGATCGGCGTCGCGCTCCCGGTGTTCGGCGTGCTGATCTCGCTCCTGCTGTTCGTCTTCGCGGTGGTCCTCGTGCGGCCGATCCTCGCCGCGGTCGGGGTGTCGGTGGTCGCGGTGACGCTGATCGCCACGCTCGCCCCGCGCATGCCGCGTGCCACGGGATTCCCGAACTCGCCGCTGCGCGTCGCCTCCGCGAACGTCTACGAGTTCAACGAGGAGATCCCGGCCGCGGTCGACGTGCTGGTCCGTCGCCAGCCCGACATCCTGGGCGTGGTCGAGATGCGCGACGACGGGACCTTCTGGTCTGCGCTTTCGCAGCAGCCGCAGTTCCCGTACGGCGTGACCACGGGCGAGCTCGGGCTGCGGTCGCGGTTCCCGGTGACCCTGGTGGAGACCCCACGGAACCTGAACGCAGCCCGTGTGATGCGCGTCGCGGTCGACGGTCCGTACGGGCGCCTGATCGTGTACCTCGCGCATGGGCTCAACCCGCTCCACGACACGACGTTCGAGCAGCAGCGCGCGTTCACCGAACGGCTGATCCGCGACCTCCAGGGTGAGACCGACCCCGCGATCTTGATGGGCGACATGAACATGAGCGACCGCACGCTCAGTTACCGGATCCTCGACGGAGCGCTTCGCGACGCGATGCGCACGGGCGGCTGGCCGCGCTCGACCTACCACGGCGAGATCTGGCCGATCTTCCAGCTGCGGATCGACCACCTGTTCATCCCGCCGGACTGGTGCGGGGTGGGCGCCGACACCTATCAGGTGCCCGGCTCCGACCACGACGGCATCGAGGCGGTCATCGGCCCCTGCCCGGCGTGAGCAGGACCCCTACTTCTTATCGAGGTCGCTCAGGATCGCGCGGGCCGCGTTCGCGCCGGGGCCGCCCGTGACGCCGCCGCCGGGGTGGGCGCCGGAGCCGGCCAGGTAGAGGCCGTCGAAGACGAGCTGGTAGCGCGCCTCCCCCGCCAGCGGCCGCCAGGCGAAGAACTGATCGAGGCCCGGCTCGGCGTGGTAGACGTGCCCGCCCGACAGGCCGTACTCGGTTTCGAAGTCCTCGGTCGTGATGACCTCGCGCGCCTCGATCAGCTCGCCCAGGCCCGGCGCGAACCGCTCGAGCGTCTTCACGGTGACGTCGCCCAGGCGGTCGCGCTCGGCGTCCCATGTCGAGTCGCGCAGATGCCGCGGGGCGCCCTCGACGAGCACGCTCATCACGTGTTTGCCCTCGGGCGCAAGCGATGGGTCGACGAGCGTGGGGATCGTGGCCTCGAGCCACGGCTCCTCCGCCAGATGCCCGTACTTCACGGCGTCCTTGGCCTTCTCGACGTGGTCGATCGAGGTGCCGATCACGATCCGGCCTTTCAGCCGCTCGGGGTCGTCGGCGCCGTTGAAGGTCGGCAACCCGCCGAGCGCCAGGTTCACCTTGGCGGTGGCGCCCGGCGTGCGGATGTTGTTCGCACGCCACACCATGTGCGGGCCCAGCTCGACCGGGTCGCACAGGTTCAGCGTGCGTTTGGGGTCGGTGGCCGTGACGACGGCCTTCGTGTCGATCTCGGACCCGTCGGCGAGCGTCACGCCCACCACGCGGCCGTTCCTCGTGCGGATCTCCGTGACCTCTGCGCCGGTGCGGATCGTGGCGCCGTAGGACTCGGCGGCCTTCGCGAGCGCCGCGGCGAGCGCGCCTGACCCACCCTTCGCGAACGTGGCCTCGCCCGGTGCTCCCCCGTCGTTGCCGGCGGAGTCGTTCAGGAAGACGGCGGCGGTGCCGGCCGCCCAAGGGCCCGTGGCGGTGAACTTCACCCCGCGGGTCGACAGCGGCCCGCGAAGGGCCTCGTCATCGAAGATCTCCTGCACCAGATCGGCCACGGCCATCGGAAGCGAGCGGATCGTCTCGCGGCCCGCGACGGCGCCGATGTCCTTGAACGCCTTCCCGAGCTTCAACCCCATGATCGCGTCCGCCAGGGACGGGCTCTTGGCGTCGGGCGGCGTCGCGACGTTGATGTAGGCGAGGAAGCTCGCGATCACGCGCACCTTCTTGTCGAACGCCAGGTAGGCGTCGGCGTCCTTCGGGCTGCGGGTGCGGATCTCACTCGCCGTGCGCTCGGCATCGCCCCAGAACGTGACGGCCGAGCCATCGGGCTGCGGGGCGAACATCCGCACGTCGGGCGTGCGCAGCTCGAGGCCGTGCTGCGTGAGCTTCAGGTCTCTGATCACGCTCTCGCGCAGGCGGCCGACGGTGTGGCCGATCCCCGGCGCGGTGAAGCCGGGCGCGATCTCGGTGTTCCGCAGGATCCCGCCGACCTCGGACGAGCGTTCGAGCACGGTCACCTTGTGCCCGGCCTTCGCGAGGTAGGCGGCGACGACGAGGCCGTTATGACCCGCGCCGATGACGACGATCTGCGACTTCGCCATCAGGCCGCCCGCCGTCCCTTCTTCTTCTCCTTCAGGTACTCGAGCGCGGCCAGGCGGCCGTTGGCGCCCATGATGCCGCCGCCGGGGTGCGTGGCCGACCCGCACATCCATAGGTCGGGCACCGGCGTGCGGTAGCGCGCCCACCCGGGCACCGGCCGGTTGAAGAACAGCTGCTCCAGGGAGAGCTCGCCCTGGAAGATGTTCCCCTCCGACAGGCCGGTCCAGTCCTCGATGTCCTTGGGCGAGAGCACGAGCTTGCCGACGATCTTGCTGCGGATGTCGGGGAACCGCTCCTCGAGCGTGTCGATCACGGTCTCGCCGGACGCGTCGCGCCGCTCGGGCGTCGACGGGTCGGGGCCGGCCGGGTGGTTCGGCGCGTGCTGCACGAAGCAGCTCATCGTGTGCTTGCCCGGGGGCGCCATCGTCGGGTCGACGAGCGTCGGCATGATGCAGTCGATGTACGGCCGCTTCGAGAAATGCCCGTATTTCGCGTCGTCGTACGCGCGCTCCATGTAGTCGAGGCTCGGCGAGAACGAGATCGCGCCGCGCAGCCACTCGCCGCGGCCCGGCTTGCATGCCAGCTCGGGAAGACCGTCGAGCGCGAGGTTCACCTTGCCGCTCGAGCCGCGGTACTTGTAGCGCATCACGTCGGACTCGAACTCGGGGTCCAGGATGCCCTTGTCGAGCAGGTGGATGAACGTCCACCGCGAGTCGAGCGACGACATCACGACGTCGCCGTGGACTTCCTCGCCGCCCTCGAGCGCCACGCCGATCGCGCGACCGCCCTTCGTGATGATGTTCGTGACCTTGGTCTCGGTCCGGATCTCGGCGCCCAGCGAGAGCGCGGCGTTCGCGATCGAGTAGCTGATGCCGCCGGTGCCGCCCTTCGGGATGCCCCAGGCGCGGAACGCGCCGTCGATCTCGCCCATGTAGTGGTGGAGCAGCACGTACGCCGTCCCGGGCGAGCGCGGTCCCTGGAACGTGCCGATGATGCCCGACGCGCTCATCGTGGCCTTCAGCGGCTCGGTTTCGAACCACTGGTCCAAGAAGTCGGCCGCGCTCATCGTCATCAGCTGGATGAAGGTGGTCTGCAGCTTCTGCGGCAGCTCCTTGAACGACTTCGCGAGCGGGCCGAGCGGCAGCCAGTCGCGCGGAGAGATCTTGCCGGGGTCCGGCGGCACGATCGACAGGATCGGCTTGATGAACCGCGCCATCTCGGCCATCAGCTGGCCGTACTCCTCGTAGGCCTCGGCGTCGTTCTTCGACCAGCGGCGGATCTCGCGGATCGTCTTGCCGTGGTCGTTCACGCGCCACAGGTAGTCGTCGTCGAGCGGGGTGATCGTGCCGTCGAGCGGGAGGATCTCGAGGCCGTGCTTGGGCAGCTCCAGCTCGCGGATGATCTCGGGCCGCAGCAGCGACACGACGTAGGACATCGCGCTGAAGCGGAACCCGGGCACGTGCTCGACCGTGGTGGCGGCGCCGCCTAGGATCGGGTTCTTCTCGAGCACCACGACCGACCTGCCGGCCTTGGCCAGGTAGGCCGCCGAGATGAGACCGTTGTGACCCCCGCCGATCACGACCGCGTCGTATCGCTTGGCCATGCGGACCCTCCTTGGGGCGAGTTCGAACGTGGGTGACTCGGGGTCAAGCGCGCCCCGACGCACGGCGAACCTCGCCGCCGTCGCCCATGCTATCCGGGGGGGTGGGGGGGCCACCAACGGGACCGTGACTTCAGGTCAAGGGGCACGTGTCGGGCGCCGGGGGCCTGGGCTAGGCTTCCGATCCGGCGAGCCTCGTGCCCGCCCGCACCCACCGTCTCGAGGAGGTCCACCGTTGAGCGTCGGCACCGCGTTCTTCCCGCGTGAGCAGGAGCTGAACAAGAAGCTGGCGTGGGGCGAGTGGGCCGGCTACTACTCGGCCGCCGTCTACTCGGACTTCCACGACATCGAATACAACGCGATCCGCGAGGCCGCGGCCGTGATCGACGTGAGCCCGCTCTACAAGTACGAGATCTCCGGGAAGGACGCCGCGCGCCTCCTGGACCGCGTGATGACCCGCGACATCTCGAAGCTCCGGGTCGACCAGGTCTATTACACCCCCTGGTGCGACGAGGAGGGCAAGGTCATCGACGACGGCACGGTGACGCGCCTGTCCGACTCGACGTACCGGATCACGGCCGCCGACCCCTGCTACCGCTGGTTCCTGATGGCCGGCACCGACCTCGACGTCGAGGTGAACGACATCAGCGACGAGACCGCCGGACTCGCGATCCAGGGTCAGCTGGCCCGCGAGGTGCTCGAGGCCGCGACCGGCCAGGGATGGGCCGACGTGAAGTACTTCCGACGTCGGATGTCCGAGATCGCCGGCACGCCCGTCGACGTGACCCGCACCGGCTACACGGGCGACCGCGGCTACG
Source organism: Actinomycetes bacterium (assembly GCA_031364965.1). Taxonomy (GTDB): domain Bacteria; phylum Actinomycetota; class UBA4738; order UBA4738; family HRBIN12; genus JAOUEA01. Next base: position 8,626 of record JANLXF010000229.1, read on the forward strand.
AGCTGTGGATGCCCGCCGACGGCGCGCTCGCCGTCTGGGACAAGGTCTTCGATGTGGGCCAGGACTACGGGATCTACCCCGTCGGGATCACCGCGATGGACGTCGCGCGCGTCGAGGCCGGCCTGATCCTGATCGAGGCCGAGTACACGAGCGCCCGGCACGCCGTCTCGCCCGAGCAGCAATACTCCCCCTTCGAGCTCGGCCTGGGCCGGCTCGTGGACTTCGACAAGGGCGCGGCGTTCATCGGTCGGAGCGCGCTGCTCGCCGAGCAGACGGCCGGCGGTCCGGCGCGTCGGCTCGTGGGCCTCGACATCGAGTGGGCCGGCATCGAGCGGATGTTCGCCAAACACGGACTCGCCCCGGGCGTCTCGCCGAAGGTCGAGCGCGCCGCGGTGCCGGTCTACAAGGAGGGTCGGCAGGTCGGACGCGCCACCTCGGTCACGTGGGGCCCCACCATCAAGAAGATGATCGCGTTCGGCTCGGTGGACAAGGCGCTCGAGAAGCCGGGCACCGAGCTCTCGATCGAGTGGACCGTGGAAGGTGAGCGCGGCAAGGTCAAGGCCACCGTCTCCCCGATGCCCTTCCTGGACCTGCCCCGCAAGCGTTCCTAACGGGAACGCCACAGGCGGGTCGTTCCCGCCGCCGCGTCCCTCTGGGACGATAACGGGCGACCCCATGACGACCCGTCGGTTCCCGTTCGCTCTGATCCTGCTGGCCCTCGTGGGCGGCCTCGCCGGCTTCGCCGTGGCGCTCGCGGGATCGCTCGTGCTGGGCATCGCCACCGCGCTGCTCGTCCTCGGGATCGGGCTCGTGGCGATCGGCGTCGCCACGCGGAACGCGAGCGACTCGCACGACCCGGGCCGCCGGCGGTTCCTGCTGGGCGCGGGGGCCGCCGGACTCGCCTGGGCGTTCGTCGGGCCGAGCCTCGGGTGGTTCACGCGCAAGGCCGCTCGCCCCGACGCGCGCCCGGTGCAGGAGGCGATGGCCTCGGACATGGGCGCCGAGTACATGGAGCTCGTGAAGCGCGCGTACCACGAGGGCCGCTCGGGCGACCTGCAACTGCTGCTCGCGCCCTTCAACAGCTCGAACTACACCTTCGAGTCACTGACCCTCGTGCCGCAGGACCCGCGCACCAGCCACGCGAGCACATGGATGTACCTGGAACGGGTGCCGCTGGTCGTGCACGCGCCCGGCATCGTCGTGGCCTCGGACTCCGAGGAGCGCGTCACGCTCGCCGACCTCGCGCCCACCACGGCCGGCCTGATCGGCGCCGACTGGCCCGGCGACCGGCTGGGGACACCGCTCCCGATCGCGACCTCGCGGACGGCGCGCACGCCCAAGGTCGTCATGACGATGGTGATCGACGGCGGCGGCTGGAACGTGCTGGAGACCTTCCCCGATCAGTGGCCGAACCTGAGGCGCTTGATGGGCGAGGGCGCGAACTTCCGCAACGCGATCGTGGGGTCGTTCCCGGCGGTCACCGCGTGCGCGCACGCCTCGATCGGCACCGGGACCTTCCCCAGTCAGCACGGGATCACCGGCCACAACATCCGCGACGGCGCCGATCCGCGGAAGGCGTACGGGACCCCGGGCCGGGCGGACCCCGTCGACATCTTGGTCCCGACCCTGGCCGACCTGTGGAGCGACCAGACCGACAACCGCGCGTGGGTGGGCGAGATCGGCTACCAGGTCTGGCACATGGGGATGCTCGGCTACGGCGGCCGCAACCGGCCCGCCGACGCGAAGCCCGTGGGCGTGTATTGGGCCGAAGACGGCTCGCATCGATGGGAGCCGCACAACCCCGAGCTCTTCCGGATGCCCGCCTCGGTGCCCGGGCTCGACGTGCTTGCGGGCTACACCGACGCGTTCGTGGCGCCCGACTGGGACGCCCAGTTCGCCCCCATGCCCGGCAGCCGCCAGTCGCCGTGCTGCAGCCCCCCGATCGTGCGCTACCAAGGAGACCTCCTGGAGGCGACCTTCGACTCCGAGCCGATCGGCGCGGGCGGCGAGACGAGCTTGCTCTACACGACGTTCAAGTCGCCCGATTACACGGGCCACGTGTACGGGATGTTCTCCAAGTGGACCGGACTGCAGCTCGAGGCGGTCGACACCGAGATCGGCAGGATGGTCGACCTCCTCGACGAGCGGTTCCCCGGTGAGTACGTGCTGATCGTGACCGCCGACCACGGGCAGTGCCCGCTGCCCGACGCGGTGGGCGGCGTGCGCCTGGACCCGATCCAGCTCCGCGAGCACATCGAGGCCGCATTCGGCGGCGGGATCAACGGGGCGCTCGTGCAGGACGTCGTGCCGCACGAGATCTACCTCGATACGAAGCGCCTCTGGGACAACGGAGGCGCCACGCGCGAGGACGTCGCGGCGTATCTCCGCGACTACACCTACCGCCAGAACATCGGGCCCTACGTGCCGCGGAACGCGATCGAGCAGGACCTGCTGGACGAGAAGGAGTTCGCCGCGGTCTTCGCGACGACCTACATGGCGACGCTCGCGGACACCGACACGGCCACGTTCGGTGAGACCGCGTTCCCCGACGGGGACTTCCCGATGCCGGGGCCGATCAGCTAGGCGAGCGCCGCGGATACGTCGTCCTCGACGTCGTCCCACGCGAACAGCCGGCCCAACCGCACGAGCACGAGACCGTCCCCCGCGATCGCCTCGACCACGCCCGGAACCTCGAACACGCGGATCAGCGTCGTGTCCCCGTGCTGGGCCGCCATCACGGGGCTCTCGGCCACCAGGCGCGGTCCGGCGTGCGCAACGGTGAAGGCGCGGGGCTCTTCCTCGTGCGAAAGGACGGTCTGCGCGCCCCATGTCGCCTCCAGGAGCTCGGCGGCGGCGCGTGAGACGGCGTCCCGGCCGGCGCCGGACGCGAGATTCACCCGGACGCGGTGCCGGTGGAGGTCGAGACTCCGCACGCCATCGATCGAGGCCACGGCGTCGAACGGCGGTGGCGCGCCCTCGGGCGGGCACACGACGATCGTGCGGTCGGTGAGGGCGTCGGTGACGTGGATCCGCAGGATCGTGGGGTTCAGCGCACCTTCGATCGCCCAGGCGTGGGCCGTGCCGGTCACCCGGTCACCATCCCCGGCGGATCCAGGCGGGTAGGTGCGGCGCCTCGGCGCCGATCGTCGTGCTCGGGCCGTGCCCCGTGTGCACCTCGGTCTCGCCCGGCAGCACCAGCAGCTGCTCGCTGATCGAGCGGATGATCACCTCGAAGTCGCCGAACCGGATCTGCGTGGCGCCCGGCCCTCCGTCGAACAGGGTGTCGCCCGAGAACAGCGTGCCGGCCTGGTCGTAGAGGCAGACGCTCCCCGGCGTATGGCCGGGCGTGTGCAGCACCTTCAGCTCGAGGCCGCCGATCATGATCAGGTCGTCGGCCGCCAGGTCGAGGTCGGGCGCGGAGGCGTGCAGCTCGTCCCAGAGCATGCGGTCGGCAGGATGCAGCGCGACCGGCGCGTCGACCGCCTCCTGCAGCGCGACCGCCTGGTTCACGTGGTCCCAGTGGCCGTGCGTGCACACGATCTGGGTGACGCGCCGGCCGTCGATCGTCGCCAGGATCGGGGCGACGTCGTGCGAGGCGTCGATCACGAGCACCTCTTGGTCGTCGCCGATCACCCAGACGTTGTTCTCGATCGTTTCCTCGGTGTTCGCGTACGTGCCGGTGATCCGCACCGCATCGATCCGTCGCATCGCGGGCCATCCTACGGGCGCGGTGCGAAGATGCGCCGATGCAGGTTGAGCTGACCGCCGAGGATCGCGCCGCGCTGGACGGGTCGCGGGGCGACGCCGCGGCACTCGCGATGCGCCTGCTGGTCGCGATGGCCGGCGTGATGGAGGCGCCGTCGCTGATCGACGTGAGCTCCGCCCACATCGACGGCTGCCTGTATCACGGGCGGGCCGGACTGGACTTCGCGCGGCGGCTCGCCGCCGGCGGCGGACAGGTGGCGATCCCCACATCGCTGAACGTCTCCTCGCTCGACCTGCTGCACCCGGAGCTCGTCCGGCTCGACCCGGCGACCGCGGCCGAGGCCCGCGAGCTGATGGATGCCTACGTCGCGATGGGCTGCCGGGCGACCTGGACGTGCGCGCCGTACCAGCTCCCCGAGCGGCCGGGGTTCGGCGAGCAGGTCGCGTGGGCCGAATCGAACGCGATCGTCTTCGCGAACAGCGTGCTGGGCGCCCGCACGAATCGGTACGGCGACTTCATCGACATCTGCTGCGCGATCACGGGACGGGCGCCGCTCGCCGGCCTGCACACCGACGAGGGCCGGCGCGCGACGGCGGTGTTCACGCTCGAGGGCGTGGCCGACGCGCTCGCCTCGTCCGAGGCCGGCGCCGCCGCGGTGGGCCACGCCGTCGGGCGACGGACCGGCACGGCGGTGCCGGCGATCGTGGGGCTCCCCGCCCGAACGCCGGAGGACCACCTCCGCGCGCTCGGCGCGGCGGCAGCGTCCTCGGGCGCCGTCGCGATGTTCCACGCGGTGGGGGTGACCCCGGAGGCCCCGACCCTGGAGGCGGCGACCGGTGGAGCTGAGCCCGTGCGCGCCGAGGCGATCTCGACCGCGGACCTGCGTGCCGCCCGGGACGAGCTGAGCACGGTCGGGCCAGGCACGCCCATCGGGGCCGTGAGCGTCGGGACCCCGCACCTCTCGCTCGACGGGCTCGTGCACCTCGCGACACTCATGGCGGACGCGCGCCCGACCGTGCCCGTCTACGCGAACGTGGGCCGGGACGTGCGCGCGGCCGCGGCCGAGCAGGGACTCACCGACGACCTCGAGCGCGCCGGCGTGACCCTCGTCTCCGACACCTGCACGTACATCACGCCGGTGATTCGTGAGACCGCCGGCCCCGTGATGACCGACTCCGCGAAGTGGGCCTGGTACGCGCCGGGGAACCTCGGGTTCGACACCGCGTTCGGCAGCATGGAGGAGTGCACGCGGAGCGCCGCGGCCGGCCTCGTGGTCCGCGACGAGGAGCTCTGGGGTGACTGAGCTTCCCCGAGTGCTCGCGCCTGGGACCGCCTCGGGCGAGCTGCTCGTCCTCGACGAGCCGCTCAGCCTGTGGGGCGGGATGGATCCGGCGACCGGCAAGCTGATCGATGTCCACCACCCGCAGGCGGGCGCGTCGCTCGCCGGGCGCATCGTCGCGATGCCGTCGGGCCGCGGGAGCAGCTCCAGCTCGTACGTCCTTGCCGAGGCGATCCGCGCCGGGGTGGCACCGGCCGCGTTCCTGCTGGGCGAGCCGGACGCGATCGTGGCGCTGGGCGCGCTCGTGGCCGGCGAGCTGTACGGGATGGAGGTGCCCGTCGTAGTCCTCGACCGCGAGACGTACGCGAGCCTGGTCACGGGCGCTCGTCTCGAGGTCATCGCCGAGTCGAGCCATCGTGTCGTGCTCACCGCGATCGCCTGACCGAGACATGAGAACGCCCGGCCGCAAAGGACCGGGCGTCGAGTTCGTGGAGGTGGGGGGAATCGAACCCCCGTGCCTAACCGACCGTCTGGGACTTCTCCGGGCGCAGCCTGGTGGAGAGATCTCGTCTCGGGGCTCCCACCGGCGGAGCACCCCTCGACCAGCCCAGGTTCGATGTCCTCTGTCGGCCCCCGGGCGGAACCGATGGAGTGAGCCTGCTGAGTGACGGGCACCTCCCGGCCGCAGGCGGTCCGAGCGGGCCCGGCTACCTAACTAGTTAGGCAGCGAGCGCGTAATTGTCGTTGGCGCTTGTGTTTGGTCCGGCGTTTAACGTGACATCCGGGATCACGGCCCGCTTCCCCCAGACGAATATCGACCAGGTCGAAGCCAGTACACCCCCATATGCAGTTGTCTCCTTGAGTATACGGCCGCCACCGACACGGCCTGAAGTCAGCGGCGCTGCTGGCCCATCGCGCGTTCGATCTCGCGCTGGCTCTCGCGCTTGGCGATCGACTGGCGCTTCTCGTACTCGCGCTTGCCCTTGCCGACCCCGAGCTCGACCTTGGCGATGCCGTGCGTGAAGTAGACGCGGAGCGGCACGATCGTGAGGCGCTCCTCCTGCTGCTGCGAGGCGAGCTTCGCGATCTCCCGGCGGTGCAGCAAGAGCTTGCGGGGCCGGGTCGGGAGATGGTGCTTCACGTCGCCTTGCTCGTAGGGCGGGATGTGCAGACCCTCGAGCCACGCCTCGCCGTCGCGCACACGCGCGTAGCAGTCGGTGAGCGAGGCTCGCCCGCCGCGCAGCGACTTCACCTCGTCGCCGGTGAGTCTGATCCCCGCCTCGAGCGTCTCCTGGATCGCGTAGTCGTGGCGGGCCCGCCGGTTGGAGGCGACCGTCTTCTCGCCCTCGGTGCGCCGTGTCATGGCCGAGAGCCTAGACGTCGAGGAAGCGGCGCATCCCGATCGTGCCGGCGATCACCGCGACGACCACCGCGGCGATCAGGATCCACGGGGCGACCACCAGCACGTCGGCGTTCTTGATCAGCGGGAAGAAGGAGATCTCGCCACGCAGGCGGTCGATGAAGACCACCTTGATCAGGAACAGCGCGAAGATGGCGGCCATCGCGCCCAGCAGCGCTTCGACGAGGCCCTCGATCAGGAACGGCACACGGATCCGCCAGTTCGTGGCGCCCACCAGCCGCATGATCCCGATCTCCTTCCGGCGCGCGAACATGCCCATCCGCAGGGTGTTCGCGACCAGGGCGATCGCCGACGCGAGCATGATCATCGCGATCGATAGGATCCCGATCGACAGCACGCGGGTGATCGCCACGAGCCGGTCGAGCAGGGCGCGATAGTCCGCGACGTCGCGGACCCCGGGTTGGGTGCAGACGATCTTGTCGTTCTGTGCGGGATCTGAGGCACACCCCATCGCGGCCGTGATCTGGCCGAACTGCGACGCGTCGGCGAGGTTCACCCGGAGCGAGGCCGGGATCACCTCTTCGCAGTTCACGTTCTCGAGGAAGACCTTCTGGTTCGCGAACAGCTGCCGGAACCGCTCGCAGGCCGCGGCCTTGTCCTCGTAGGCCACCTGGGAGACGGCGTCGAGGTCCGTCAGCGTGGTCTGCAGCCGGGCGACGTTCTCGGGCTTCACCGGATCGGTGAGGTACACGGCGACCTGCACGTTCCCGGTCCATGCGTCGATCACCAGGTCGAACTGCCGTGCGATCAGCAACGCGAGCCCGAACAGGAAGAGCGCGATGAACGCCGTGGACATCGCGGCGAAGGCGACGATGCCGTTTCGGCGGAGGCCCGAGGCCGTCTCGCGGAAGTAGTACTCGACGCGCCGCATCAGCTGTAGACGCCCCGGGACTGGTCGCGGATCACGTGGCCCTTGTCGAGCTCGATCACGCGCTTGCGCATCGCGTCGACGATCGCCTGGTCGTGGGTGGCCATCACGACGGTGGTCCCGATGCGGTTCACCTTGTCGAGCAGACGCATGATGTCGACCGAGGTGTTGGGGTCGAGGTTCCCGGTGGGCTCGTCGGCCAGCAGCACGAGCGGGCGGTTCACGCAGGCGCGCGCGATCGAGACGCGCTGCTGCTCGCCGCCCGAGAGCTCGTCGGGGAAGTTGTTCAGCTTGTCGCCGAGGCCGACGTACTCGAGGATCTCGGGCACGCGCTGATCGATCTGCTGCTTGGGCCGGCCGATGACCTCGAGCGCGAACGCCACGTTCTCGAACACGGTCTTGTCGGTGAGTAGCTTGTAGTCCTGGAAGACCGTCCCGATATTGCGACGCAGCTTGGGGACGTTCCAGGAAGAGACTTTCGCGAGGTTCTTGCCGGCGACGTAGACGTCGCCCTTGGTGGCCTCCTCCTCCTTGAGCAGGAGGCGGATCATCGTGGACTTGCCCGAGCCGGACTGGCCCACGATGAAGACGAACTCGCCTTTTTCGACCTCGACGTTGATGTCCTCGAGGGCGGTGACGTTGTTGCGGTAGGTCTTCGTGACACGTTGAAGACTGATCATGATCGCCTTGAGGGTTGGGGAAGTGGGACCCGACCAGCCTATCAGAGGCTCCGGTGCCAACCTCGGAGGGTACGCTGGTCCGTTATGGCCGCCTCCCGCCGAGCCGCCTCCTCCATCGCCGGGCCCGTCCTGATCGCGGCCGGCACGCTCTTCGCGTTGCGGGGCTTCGTGTTCGGCGCGAACCTCACGGACGCCCACCCTGACATCCTGACCTTCTGGCTGCCCCGGTTCTCGTTCCTGGGACGGTCCCTCGCGGCGGGGCACATCCCCTTGTGGAACCCGTTCGAGATGGTCGGTTACCGGTTCGCGGCCGACCCCCAGGCAGGCTGGACCTACCTGCCGCCGATGGCGCTGTTCGCCGGGTTCTCGCCGGGCGTGGCGATCCGGGCTTTCATCGTCGTCAACCCGCTCCTGGCGGGGTTCGGGATGTACGCGTTCCTGCGCACGGAGAGGCTCGGCGCGCTCGCGGCCACCGCCGCGGGGCTCTCGCTCGCGATGATGATGGGCACCTCCGAGATCGCGGTCTCGCTGCCGTTCGCCGGCATGCTGGCGTGGACCCCGGTCGTGCTGCTGGGCGCGGCCGGCTACCGGCGAACGGACCGTTGGTCGCGGCGGATCCTCTGGATGGGGCTGTCGGGCCTGGCCTGGTCGCAGGTCGCGAACGCCCACATGAGCCACGGCTTGATCATGTGCACCCTGCTCGTGACCGCGTACCTCGGGGCGGGCCTCGTCGCCGACGTCCGGGCGGGCACCCTGTCGGGGCGGGTCGCGGTGGGGCGCGCCGGACTGTTCATGGCGTTCCTCCCGCTCGCGAGCCTCGCCGTGCTGATCCCGCGGCTGGCGTTCCTCGGTGCCTCGAGCCTGCAGGGCGGGTACGACGCGATCGGCGCGCCGCTGACGCGCGGGGCCGAGGACGCGCCGATCATCCCGAACGGCGTCTGGGCCGGGTGGCCGTTCGCCCTCGGAGTGACGCCGGGCGCCTACGCGGGGGCCGCCCTGCTCCTGGCCGTGCCCCTGGCCCTGCGTGCGAGCGCCCGGCGGAGCCTGGTGATCGCCTTCGGCGGGGCGCTCGCCCTCACGTGGTGCTTCATGCTCGACGCCGTGATCGGCACGGGGTGGGTTCGCTCCCTGCTGCTGAGGGTGCCGTACGGCGACGTGTACCTGCACAACCCGGGCCGCATGCGATACGTGGCGATCCTGGCTGTGCCGGTCCTCGGCGCCGCCGGGATCCAGGGCCTGCGCGACGCCCCGATGCCGTGGCGACGCGCCGCGGTCTGGGTCGGCGCCGGCGTCGTGCTCTGGCTCGTGCTGCCACTGGCGCTGGGTGGCACCCCGGCTCGGTTCGCGATGCTCGCCGTCGCGATGCTCGTGGCCGCCCCCGTCGTGGTGGCGCTCGCGGCGGCCGACGGCGTGCGCTGGGCCCCCGTGGCGCTCGCCGCCCTGCTCGTCGTGGACCTGGGCGCGAGCGCGCTGTACGCGCAGACGCGGCACGGCGAGACCGTGACGACGGGCCTGGAGGGCGCGAACGCCGGGAACCTCGTGCCGCAACCGCTCCCCTACCCCGACGTTGATCTGGACGCGTTCCTCGCCGCGCCGCCGTTCGTGGAGGCGATCGGCGACGCGCCGTACCTCACCTGGGCGCCGCCCGCCGCCTACTACGAGAAGGGGTACCTGTTCGCCCAGACCCCGCAGGACTGGCCGGGCCTGACGATGTCGCGCGGCACGCTCTTCGGCGTGCGTGACGTGCTGGGCTACAACCCGGTGCAGCTCCCCCGCTACTGGGACTACATCCGGGCGCGCAGCCCGCTCTCGATCTTCTACAACGCCTCGGTGATCGATCTGCCGGATGAGAACGACGTACGTCTGCTCGGGGTGCACTACCTGCTCGAGCCCACCGGGCTCCCGCAGCTTTTGCCCGGTGATGTCGTGAAGCGCGCGGACGGGTTCGACCTGATCGAGCTCCATGATGCCGCGCCACGGGTGTCGGTCCTCGACTCGTGGGATGTCCTGCCCTCGGAAGCCGATGCGATCGCCCGGGTGGCCGGCGGCGGGGTCAATCCGATGAGTGCCGCAACCCTCGAGTCCGACCCGGGGATCGCGATGCGGCGGCAGGGTCTCGGGTTCCCGCACGACGGCACCTTCCAGGAGGTCACGCCCGAGGACGTTCGGATCGAGGTCGACGCCGGCGACCCGTCGATCGTGCTCGTGCGGACCGCCTACGACCCGGGGTGGTCGGCCACCGTCGACGGCCGGCCCGCACGGTTGCTCCCCGCCGACGGCCTGCTGATGGGCATCCCGGTGAGGCCGGGTACCCACCGGATCCGGCTCACCTACCGCGACGACGACGTCACGCGCGGGCTGCAGGCGGGCGCGCTCGTGTGGCTCGGTCTCGCGGTGGGGTATCTCTTGGCGCTCGCCCGTGAACGGCGGCGGCGCGGGACTACGAGGCGCCGCTCGCCTCGCCCGCGCGGTGCCGAAGCTCCGCCTCGATGAAGCGGTCGATGTCGCCGTCGAGCACGCGCTGCGGGTCGCCGACCTCTTCGTCGGTCCGGTGGTCCTTCACCATCTGATACGGCGCGAGCACGTACGAGCGGATCTGCGACCCGAAGTCGACAGCCTTGCGCTCGCCGCGGATCGAGTCCATCTCTTCCTCGCGCCGCTGGCGTTCCCGCTCCGCGAGGCGCGCCTTCAGGATCCGCATCGCGACCGCCCGGTTCTGGAGCTGGCTGCGCTCGTTCTGACAGGCCGCAACGAGCCCGGTCGGGATGTGCGTGATGCGCACGGCCGAGTCGGTCGTGTTCACCGATTGACCGCCGGGGCCGCTCGAGCGGTAGACATCGATCCGCAGCTCGTCGGGCGGGATCTCGATGTCTTCCTCGTCGGCTTCCTCGAGCATCGGGATCACATCCAGGGAAGCGAACGAGGTGTGCCGGCGTTTCTGCGAGTCGAACGGGCTGATACGCACGAGGCGGTGCACCCCGCGCTCGGCCGAGAGCAGCCCGTACACGTTCGTACCCCTCAGCGTGAAGGTCGCCGATTTGATGCCCGCCTCGTCGCCGTGCTGGATGTCGTCCACCTCGAGATCGAATCCCTCGCGTTCGGCCCAGCGGGTGTACATGCGCAGCAGCATCTCGGCCCAGTCCTGCGACTCGGTCCCCCCGGCGCCGGCGTTCACGGTCCCGATCGCGTCGTTCGCGTCGTAGCGGCCGGAGAGCAGCGCCGCCAGCTCGAGCTTCTCGAAGTCCGCGTCGAGCGACGTGATCGAAGAGGCCAGCTCGGCCGAGAGCCCCGCGTCGGTTTCCTCGGCCAGCAGCTCGTCCATCGCGGCCGCGTCGTCGATGCGTGCCATCAGCGCGTCGACGCGGTTGACCTCCTGCTTCAGGCGGGCGAGCTTCGAGGTGACTTGCTGGCCCCGCGCGGGGTCGTCCCACAGCGCGGGATCGGCCGCCTGCGTTTCGAGCGCGGCCGCCTGCGATCGTTTGCCCTCGACGTCAAAGGAACTCCTTCGCGGCAAGGACGCGATCGCGCTGCTTGGCGATGCGTTCGGAGAACTCGCTCATGACGGTGGAGTCTACGCGCGCGTCACAGCGTGGCGCCGTGGCACTTCTTGTACTTCTTCCCGCTGCCGCAGGGACAGGGAGCGTTCCTCGGGGTCTTGTCGCTGACGGCCTGATCCGCGTTCGCGACCTCACGGCCCTGGCTCTCCACCTCGGCGCGGTTGTCCTGTACCCGTGTCGGCCGGGCCTGTTGCGCTTCGGGCCGCACCAGCTCCACGCGGTAGATGTAGCGCACGAAGTCGGCGCGGATCGACGTGGTGAGCTCCTGGAACATGTCGTAGGCCTCGCGCCGGTACTCAGTGATCGGATCCTTCTGCGCGTAGGCCCGCAGGTGGATGCCCTCCTGCAGGTAGTCCATCTCGTAGAGGTGCTCGCGCCATTTCGTGTCGGTGATGTTCAGCAGCACGACCCGCTCGAGCTCCCGCATCACCTCGGGCGATACGGTCGCCTCCTTCGCCTCGTAGGCCGCGAGCGCCTCCTCGATGCACACCGCCTGGAGCTCGGCGAGATCGTGCACGTCGGCGAAGTCGGCGGCGGTCTTCGTGGTGGGATACACCTCGGTCATCGCCACGACCAGCTGGTCGAGATCCCAGTCCTCCGGGAAGACCTCGGGCGGACAGTAGGCATCGACCGTGGCCTCGACGACCTCCTCCACGAAGCCGATCGCCTGATCCTTCAGGTCACGCCCCTCGAGGATCTCGCGTCGCTGCCCGTAGATCGCCTCGCGCTGGGCGTTCATCACGTCGTCGTACTTCAGGACGTTCTTACGGCGCTCGTAGTTCAGCTCCTCGATCTGCTTCTGGGCGTTCTCGACGGCACGGCTGACCATCTTCGCCTCGATCGGCTCGTCGTCGGGCCACTTCAGCCTCTCCATGATCGAGGCGACGCGGTCGCTCGCGAACATCCGCATCAGATCGTCTTCCAGCGAGAGGTAGAAGAGGGACTCGCCGGGGTCGCCCTGGCGGCCCGATCGGCCACGGAGCTGGTTGTCGATTCGTCGGGACTCGTGGCGCTCGGTTCCGAGGACGTACAGCCCGCCGAGCTCGACGACCTCGCCGTGCTCCGCGTCGGTCTGAGCCTTCAGCTTCTCGAAGATCGGCTGGTACTCGGCCTCGTAGGCCACCCGCTGCTCGTCGTCCATCTCGAAGAGCAGGTAGGCGTCGTTATCCCAGTCGCGCGCGGCCATCTCAACGCGGGCCAGGTACTCGGGGTTCCCGCCGAGCAGGATGTCGACGCCACGGCCGGCCATGTTCGTGGCGACCGTCACGGCACCCTTGCGACCTGCCTGCGCCACCACTATCGCCTCGCGCTCGTGGTTCTTCGCGTTCAGCACGTTGTGCGCGACGCCGCGTTTGTTCAGCACACCGGACAAGATCTCGGACTTCTCGATCGAAACGGTGCCGACCAGCACGGGCTGTCCGTTCGCGTTCCGCTCGATGATGTCCCCGGCGACGGCGTTCCACTTCGCCTCTTCGCTCTTGAAGATCAGGTCCTGTTCGTCCTTACGGATGTTCTCGCGGTTCGTCGGGATCTCGACGACGCTGATCTCGTAGGTCTCCTCGAACTCCGTCAGCTGCGTCTTCGCCGTTCCCGTCATGCCGGAGAGCTTGTCGTACATCTTGAAGTAGTTCTGGATCGTGATCGTGGCGAGCGTCTGGTTCTCTTCCTTGATCCGCACGCCTTCCTTCGCCTCGATCGCCTGGTGGAGCCCCTCTGAGTAGCGGCGGCCCTCGAGCACGCGGCCCGTGAACTCGTCGACGATCATCACCTCGCCGTTCTGCACGACGTAGGCCACGTCGCGCTTGTAGAGCTCCTTGGCGCGCAGCGAGTTCTGGAGGTGGTGCACGAGCGGCGTGTTCACGTGCTCGTAGAGGTTCTCGATCCCGAGGATCTCCTCGACCTTGGCAACGCCCTGCTCGGTGATCGCAACCTGGTACTTGCCCTCGTCGACCTCGTAGTCGTCGTCGCGGTTCAGGCGGGGGGCGATCTTGGCGAAGGTGACGTACCACTTCGCGGAGTCCTGGACCATGCCGCTGATGATCAGCGGGGTGCGCGCCTCGTCGATCAGGATCGAGTCGACCTCGTCCACGATCGCGTAGTTGTGCCCACGCTGGACGCACTCCTCGATCCGCATCGCCATGTTGTCGCGGAGGTAGTCGAACCCGAACTCGTTGTTCGTGCCGTAGGTGATGTCGGACGCGTAGGCAGGGCGTCGCTCGGCCGGCGACATCGAGGCCTGGATCAACCCGACCTTGAGTCCCAGGAAGCGATAGACGCCTCCCATCCACTCGGAGTCGCGCTTGGCGAGGTAGTCGTTGACCGTAACCAGGTGCACGCCTTCGCCGCCGAGGGCGTTCAGGTAGCCGGGAAGGGTCGAGACGAGCGTCTTGCCCTCACCGGTCTTCATCTCGGCGATGTTGCCCTGGTGCAGCGCGGCACCGCCCATCAGCTGCACGTCGAAGTGCCGCTGGCCGATCGTGCGGCGGGCGCCCTCGCGCACCACCGCGAACGCCTCGGGCAGCAGGTCGTCGAGCGACTCGCCGTTGCCGGCCCGCTCCTTGAACTCGGCCGTCTTGGCGCGGAGCTCGTCGTCGCCGAGCTCCTCGATCTCGGGCTCGAACGTGTTCACGAGCTGGGCGATCGACTCCAGGTTCTTCAGTTTCCGGCCTTCGCCGAGGTTGCCGAGCTTGTCGAGAAGGGGCACGCGGGATCCTTTTCCGAGAGTCCGTGAGCCTCGATTCTACCGGCGGGCGAGATCAGAACCGGGGACGGCCGGCGAGCCGTCCACCACGGGGCTTCAGGGCAGTAGGTCCGGGCGGCGCACACCCATCCCCGTCACACGATGGAACCCGGCTCGTTCGTAGAACCCCGCCACGTCGTCGTCGCACACGACGTCGAGCCCGTAGATGTCCGCGATGTCATCCCGGATCCGCCGCACGAGCTCGGCGCCGATCCCGCGCCCCCGGTGGGACGACACGACCTCCAGAAGCGAGAGCGAGGACATGAGCGCGCCGTCGGAGAGCGCTGTCGCGAACCCCACGAGAGACTCGCCGTCGAACGCCAGCGCCACGTGATCGGCGCCCCGCAGCGCCGCGATGCGGCGGTCGAGGCTCGGGGGCACGGGCCACCCCTCGAAGAACGGCGCCAGGTCCTGTGCAACGAGCACGGCGGCCGACGCCGCTTCGCTTGCGTACCGGATCATCAGATGGACTCGGTCAGGGCGCCCAGCCGCTCGATCAGGCGCGCGTTCTCCCGGTAGTCCACCGGGCACGCGATGATGCTGACCGCGTCGTCGGCCAGAGCCGTCGCCAGCGTCGGCGCGAGCTCGTCGGCCGCCGCGATCGCGTACCCCTTGGCCCCGAAGCTCTCGGCGAGCGTGACGAAGTCGGGGTTGCCGAACGACACGGCGGCCTGGCGGCCGAAGTGGATGTCCTGCTTCCACCCGATGAGGCCGTAGCCGCCGTCGACCCAGACCAGGATCGTGATGTGCACGCCCTCGCGCACCGCCGTCTCGATCTCGGCCATGCTCATCGCGAACGCGCCGTCGCCCATGGCGGCCAGGACCTTCCGTTCGGGAAAGGCGAGCTTCGCGGCGATCGCGCCCGGCA
This sequence comes from Actinomycetes bacterium, assembly GCA_031364965.1. Lineage (GTDB taxonomy): Bacteria > Actinomycetota > UBA4738 > UBA4738 > HRBIN12 > JAOUEA01. The sequence continues at coordinate 23,744 of JANLXF010000229.1, forward strand.
ACGAGAACGCCATCGTGGCGAGCCCGTTCGAGATCAGGCACGTATCGGGGTGGTAGGTCGGGTACAGGCGCGCCATCCACATCTTCACGGCGCCGGTGTCGGCGAGCACGATGTCCTCTCGCCCCATGGCCGCACGCACATCGGCCACGATCCGCGCAGGTGCCATCGGGAACGCTTCGTCGGCCGCGCCGCGCTCGAGCTCCTGGCGCACCAGATCGCGCACCGGCGGCGCCCCGCGCTCCGTCTCCTGGGCGGAGGCCGCGCCGATCGCATCGAGCGTCTCGCCGATGTTGCCCTGCACGCCGACCTCGAGGCTGTAGTTCGCGTCGACCTCAGCCACCGTGCGGTGCACGTGGATGATCAGCTTGTCCCGGTCGGGGTTCCAACGGGCGGGCGAGTACTCGACCAGGTCGTAGCCCACGGCCACCACGACGTCGGCCCGGTCGAACCCGAAGTTCGCGTAGTCCTTCACCATGAATCCGAGCGTGCCCAGAGCGTTCGCGTGGTCGTCGGGGAAGACGCCTTTGCCCAGGAAGGTCGTGGCCACCGGGATGTTCAGTCGTTCGCTGAAGCGGACCAGCGCGTCGGTCGCGTCGTCCCGGGCGACGCCCGGGCCGGCGAGCACCACCGGGTTCGTCGCGGCGGACAGCACGTCCACCGCACGCTGCACCTGGCGGACGTCGGGGGCCGGATCCACGGGGGTGTTCACCTTCAGCGGCTCGCCCTCGACCGTGCGCTCGGCGACGTCCTCGGGCACGATCAGGAAGGTCGCCCCCGGCCGCTCGGTGGTGGCCTGCTTGAAGGCCTTTCGCACCATCTCGGGGGCGGCGGCGCGCACCGTGATCATGTCGCCCCATTTCGTGATCGGCCGGAAGAGCGAGACGAGGTCAACGAACTGATGCGACTCCTTGTAGATCCGGTCGAGGCCCGCCTGCGCCGCGATGGCGACCAGCGGATGGGAGTCCAGCTGGGCGTTCGCGACCCCGAGCATCAGGTTGATCGCGCCCGGACCGAGGGTCGCGAGACACACGCCTGGCTTGCCGGTGAGCGCGCCGTACGTGTCGGCCATGAACGCGGCGCCACGCTCGTCGCGCGTGGTCACGAAGCGGATCGACGAATCGACGAGCGCGTCGATCATGTGGAGGTTCTCCTCGCCGGGTAGCCCGAAGACAAACTCCACGCCCTCGTGCTCGAGGCACTCGACGATCAGGGTCGCGACGTTCTTCGGGAGGGACCGCTCGGCCATACCGTCAGGCTAGACGACCTGGCGCGTGAGCTGGGCATGGCCCACGTGCTCACGCAGGTGTGAGACCGCGTGCAGCAGCGCCCAGGCTGCGGTGACCGGCTCGTTCTCGCCGTCGTCAGCCTCGTCGAACCGCCAGGATGGAACCCGGGCCATCGAGGGGTCGAACGGCCCGTCGACGTCGAGGACCGCCCGGCACTCGGCCGCCGTGGCGTCGAACCAGGCCAGGAAGGCGTCCGCGTCGTCGACGACCACACGGAACTCCGCCGGTCGGTCGCGCGGCGGCAGTTCGGCACCGGTCGCCAGGCTGAGCCAGGAACGGGTACTGAACAGTGCATGGGTCACGAGCACGGCCAGGCCGTTCATGTCGTTGCCCGCCGGACGGCGGTTCAGCAGGTCGGCGGGGCAACCGGCCACCGCCTTGCGCAGCTCGTCGAGGGCGTCGCCGACGATGTCGCGCGCCGCCTCGATCGTGAGGTCGGTCACGGTCAGTTGATCTCGATCATCTTCTCGCGTACGGCGTAGACGACCGCCTCCATGCGCGAGTGAAGATGCAGCTTCTCGAGGATGTTCCGGATGTGGTTCTTCACCGTGTTCTCGCTGATGAAGAGCTCCTTGGCGATGTCGCGGTTGTTCAGGCCTTGCGCGACGAGCCGCAGGACCTCCATCTCGCGGTCGGTGAGGCGTGGCGCCGGCATCTGCGGGCGCTCTTCGGCCGATTTCGACATCGCGGCGAACTCGGTGAGGAGCTTGGACGCCATCGAGGGCGAGATCCGCGACTGGCCGGCCCACACGCTCCGGATCGCGTCGGCGACCTCTTCGATCGGGATCTCCTTGAGCAGGTAGCCGCTCGCGCCCGCCTTGATCGCGTCGTAGAGGTCGGCTTCTTCGTCGCTGATGGTGAGCATCAGGATCTTGCAGTGCGGGAGCAGATCGCGGATCTCCCCCGCCGCCTCGATCCCCGATCGCTTCGGCATCCGCACGTCCATCAGCACGACGTCGGGAACGAGCTCCTCGGCCTTCTCGACGGCCTCCTGGCCGTCGGACGCTTCGCCGACGAGCTCGATGTCGGGCTCCTGCTGGAGCACCATCTCGAGACCCCGCCGGAACAACGCGTGGTCGTCAACGACCATCACACGCAGCCGTTCGACGTTCTCCGTGTCCTCGGTGCTCACCAGGTACCCCTTCTCGTGTCCCGAACCGTGCCGATCCGAGATCTACCCCTCGGGGGTATCGGCAGCTTCCGGGCTCAGGTGAGCGGATTCTAGCCCCCTGTGCAGGCGGCTGCGACGTTTCCCGCGGTGATCGCGCACCTGCCGTTCGAGCTTGTCGACGACCTCGTCGAGCGCGGACGGCACGTCGGAAGCCTCGGCGTGGGCCCGGAAGGTCTTGCGCGGGATGCGCAAGGCGGCCTCGACCCGCTTCATGCCGTCGGGCTTGGGGTGGTGCTCGGAGATGAACTCGACGTCGATCCGCGTGGTCCGGGGCTCGAGCCGTTCGAGCCGTGCGAGCTTGTGCTGCGCCGCCTGGCGCATCTCGTCGGTGATCGCGAGCCCTCGGCCGGTGTACGTGAGATCCATCGTGGCGCTCGTCCCCTCATGGTGCTCGTCCGGTTGGGCGGGCTCCCGGCCGGCTGACCTGGTCTTTGCCCCCACACCCGCCTGCAGGGGCGCTCGCCCGCCGGGCACGCGGCCCGCGACTCCCGCCCTCTCCCGGTTGCCCGGGGCAGGACTTACATCTAAACCGCGCCATGCTCAGCGACCAACGGTCGCCTTACGTGGGTCGTTTCGCCCGCGACTGGCATCGACTACCGGGGATGATCCCCGGGCAACCACAGACCCGATCGGGAGCCCGGTCGAGTATAGGCACGGGTGATGGCCCCGGGCGCGGCGCGCCCTGCGACGAGCAGGAACACCGACCGGGCGCCCGCTTGCCGGAGCGCGACCGCACACGCGGCCGCGGTGGCGCCCGTGGTGAGCACGTCGTCGACCAGCAGCACGCGGGGCGGGCACGGCCGTCCTGTGGGCGCGAAGGCCCCCCGCATCGCGGTGCGGCGCTCGGCGGGCGACCGCCGCGCCTGCGGCCCGGTGGCGACCGCACG
>JANLXF010000231.1:0-5154 GCA_031364965.1 Actinomycetes bacterium
ACCGCCCGGTCGAATCGCCGGCGGGCGCGATGGAGGGATCGATGGATCAGGAGGAGGGGCAAGCATGAGGAGAACCGTGAGCCGATGGCTCGCGATCGTGGGTGTGCTCGCGATCGTCGCGGCTGCGTGCAGCAGCGACAGCAGCTCGAGCACCACCGACGGGACGAGTGGGACCGAGCCCGGCAAGACGTTCAGCGATATCGGAGCCACCGAGGGTGAGCTCAATCTCATCGCGTGGAACGGCTATACCGAAGACGGCTCGGTCGACAAGAACTTCGACTGGGTGACACCGTTCGAGGATCAGACCCGGTGCAAGAAGACGGTGAAGTACGCCGACACCTCCGACGAGATGGTGACCCTGATGCGTCAGGGCGGCGGCGCGACGTACGACGGGGTCTCGGCCTCGGGCGACGCCAGCAACCGTCTGATCGCGGGCGGTGACGTGGGAGCCGTTGACCCGGCGTTGTTCCCCGAGCTTTCGACCGTGATCGCGCCGCTCAGCCCGACCGCGGGGACGAACAACGCGCATTACGTCGTGGACGGCAACGTTTACGGCACCCCGTGGATGTACGGCCCGAACTTCTTGATGTACAACACCGAGAAGGTGACGCCGGCGCCGACCAGCTGGGACATCACGTTCGAGACGGAGCTGAACGGGGCGCCGAACCCCTACGCGAACAGCCTCACGGCGTATGACTCGGCGATCTTCATCGCCGACGCAGCGATGTACCTCAAGACGACCCAACCGGACCTGGGGATCACCGACCCGTACGAGCTCACCCAGGAGCAGCTCGATGCGGCCGTCGATCTGCTCAAGCAGCAGTCCGGGATGATCGGCAAGTACTGGGCGCTCTACACCGACGAGATCGACGGATTCGTCGACGGATCGATGGTGGCGGGCACCGCCTGGCCGATCAACCTCAGCTACGCGGAGCTCGATGCACCGGTCGACGCCGCGGAGCCGGTCGAGGGTATGACGGGCTGGGCCGACACGTGGATGATCTCTGCGAACGCGCCGCACCCCAACTGCATGCTCAGCTGGATGAAGTACTCGCTCGACCCGAAGGTGCAGGCCGAGGTCGAGTACTGGTACGGAGCGGCGGGTAGCAACACCGACTCGTGCGCGGAGCTGAAAGGGCTGCTCGGCAAGAAGTACGCCGACCTCGCGGACTCGCTCCGCTACGGGTACTGCGGCGACGCCGAGTTCCTGAACTCGCTCTACCTGTGGAAGACCCCGCAGGCCGACTGCGGCGACGACCGCGGCAGCACCTGCGTGGACTACTCCGTCTGGCAGCAGAAGTGGACGGAGATCCGCGGGGCGTAGCCGATCCCGACCCCGGGAGCCTTCGGGCTCCCGGGGTCGCTTCATCGATGGGGGGACCCGGGTGGCGAGCGTGACGCAACGGCGGCCGGGCGCGATGACGCGGGCCTCTGCGTTCTTCTTCCGCCACCGCGGGGCGCGGCTCGGGCTCACGCTGGGCGCCCCGATGCTCTGGTTCCTCGTGATCTACATCGGGTCGCTGGCGGTGATGTTCGTCTCGGCCTTCTGGTCGAAGGACGTGTTCAGCGGTGTGATCGTCCGCTCGTGGAGCTTCACGAACTTCCAGACGCTCCTGGACGCGCCCGTCTATCGCACGATCGTGCTCCGCACGCTCCGCCTGGCCGGCATGGTGACGATCACCGACATCGTGCTGGCGTTCCCGCTCGCGTACTTCGCCGCGCGACTCGCGTCCAACCGCGTCCGCAACGCGCTGTTGGTGGCCGTGGTGATCCCGCTGTGGGCGAACTACCTCGTGCGGGTCTTCGCGTGGAAGCTGATCCTCACGCCGAACGGGTTCCTGAATTGGGCCGCGAGCCCGTTCGGGTTCTCCCTGAACCTCGCGAACTCCGAGTGGGCGATCTGGCTGACCTTCGTCTACCTCTGGCTCCCCTTCACCCTGCTCCCGATCTACGGGGCGCTCGAGCGAGTGCCGAACTCCTACCTGGAGGCCTCGGGGGATCTGGGTGCGAAAGGGTGGCTCACGTTCCGCAGGGTCGTCCTGCCGTTGATCGTCCCCGGGATCGTCGCCGGATCGATCTTCTCGTTCTCACTGACCTTGGGGGACTACATCGTGCCGAGCCTCGTGGGCAACACGAAGTTCATCGGCAACGTGATCTACGACAGCTTCGGGATCGCCGACAACGTGCCCTTCGCGGCCGCCTACGCGCTGGTGCCCGTGGCGATCATGGCCGCCTACCTCTTGCTGGCCAAACGGGCCGGCGCGTTCGAGGCGCTCTAGTGGAATCCAAGACCGCGCGGTTCTTCATCAAGTCCGGGTCGCTGATCGCCCTGCTCTTCCTCTACGTGCCGCTCGGGTTGGTGTTCCTGTATTCGTTCAACGCCAGCATCGGTCAGAAGTGGCCGATCACGGAGTTCACGACGAAGTTCTGGAGCCAGGCGTGGCAGAGCCCCGACGTCCGCGAGGCGCTCGTGAACTCGACCATGATCGCCACGGCGGCCACGCTGCTGGCGCTACTCCTGGGCAGCTTGGCGGCCTTCGCCGTCCACCGCTTCCGCTTCTTCGGGCGTAACGCCGTGTCCCTGCTGCTGGTGATGCCGATCGCCCTGCCGGGCATCGTGACCGCGATCGCGCTCAGCGCGTCGCTCGACACGTTCGGCTTCACCTTCGGGCTCTTCACGATCATGATCGGGCACGCGACCTTCTGCATCGTCGTGGTCTACAACAACGTGATCGCGCGGCTCCGCCGGACGCCGGGCTCGCTCGTCGAGGCATCGATGGACCTCGGCGCGAACGGATGGCAGACCTTCCGGATGGTGACGTTCCCCGCGATCCGGTCAGCCGTCGTCGCCGGCGGGTTGCTCGCGTTCGCCCTGTCGTTCGACGAGATCATCGTGACGAACTTCCTGTCGGGGACCGAGCTCACGATCCCCAAGTTCATCTTCAACAACCTGCGCCAGCCCAGGAACCGTCCGATCGTGAACGTGGTGGCGGTGGGAGTGACGGTGGCGATGCTGATCCCCGTGTACATCGCCCAGCGGATCGCCAGCGGTGGCGGTGAGGTGGCGACGGGCTCGGGTCGGCGCGAGGGGCCGGCCGATACCGTGGCGGCGGCGGCCGCCGCTCAGGCAGGGCAGGGCGTCTAGAGGTACGTGCCGCCCCGCTGGGGCGGGCCGTCCGGACCCTCGGACCCCGGGTTCTGGGGCAGCAGTCCCCGGCGCTTGATCTCCTCGAACTGCTGACGCGCGGCAGCCTGCTGGGCGAACATCGCGGCCTGGATCCCGTGGAAGAGCCCCTCCAGCCAGCCGACGAGCTGGGCCTGCGCGACCCTGATCTCGGACTCGCTCGGCACGCCCTCGAGCGGGGGAGCGAGGTCCCCGAGCTCCTGCTTCAGATCGCCCGATAGGACCTCAGAGAGCTCGCCGACGGCACGCTGGTAGATGTCGGCGAGGCGCTTGCGCCCGGCCTCGTCCAGCGATGCCTGCCGGGTCTCGTCCAAGAGCTCGCGCACCATGCTGGCGATCCTCAGGAGCTTCGCCGGCTCGGTGATCGTCTCCGATGGAGCCTGGCCGGCGTCATCGATGGCTGCCGGCTGCGGCTCGGCCGGGATCACCTCGACGGCGCCGTCTGATGGGGTTCGGGGTTCCGTGCTCATGACGGACAACCTAGCAGCACGCGTCCTGGAGGGACGTGGGTCAGGCGCCGAGGTTGCGGATCAACAGGGCCTCGGCCAGGGCCAGCCGCTCGAGGTCGTGCAGGTCGACGCTCTCGTCGATCGAATGGAAGTTCGAGCGCTCGTCGCCCGCCCCGATGATCAGGACGGCGATGCCGGGGAAGGTGTCGGCGAGCATCGCGACCAAGGGGATCGAGCCGCCGCTCCCGAGCTCGACGACGTCGGCGGCGAACGCCTCCGCGAGCGCGTCCCGAGCCGCGGCGTAGGCCACGGTCGACGTGTCGACCAGGTACCCCATGCCGGCTTCGTCGCCCGCGATCTCGACCTGTACCCCCCACGGTGCGGCCTCGCGCAGGTGGATCACCAGCGCGTCGCGTGCCGCCTCGGCATCGTCACCGGGCGCGAGCCGCAGCGACACCCGGGCGCTGGCTTCGGGCACAATCTGGTTCGACGAGCCCTCGATCGACGGCGCGTCGAAGCCGAGGACGTTGATCGCGGGCTTCGACACCAAACGGTCGGTGAGCGGTCCGGACCCCATCATCTGCACCGAATCGAAGACGCGGGACTCCTCACGGAACTCGTCCTCGGGGACCTGCATGCCCGTCCACGCGAACGTGCGGAGCCCCGGGACCGCCACGTTGCCCTCGTCGTCGTGCAGGGTGGCGATCATGCGGGCCAGCGCGGTGATCGCGTCGGGGATCGGACCGCCGTACGACCCGGTGTGCTGCGCGATCGGCAGCACGCGAACCGTCACCCGGCAGTCGGCGATCCCGCGCACGCTCGTCCCGATCGTGGGGACGCCGGTGCGGTAGTTCCCGCCGTCGGCCACGATCGCGACGTCGGCCTTCAGCAGATCACCTTGACCGCGAACGAGCAGCGGCAGGTGCTCGGTCGAGCACTCCTCCTCGCCTTCGACGACGATCTTGACCGTCACGGGAAGATCGGCGCCTTCGTGCGCACCGAGCGCCCGGAGCGCGGCGGCGTGGACCGCGATGCCGGCCTTGTCGTCGGCGGCGCCTCGGCCGTAGAGGCGTCCGTCCCGGACGTGGGGCGCGAACGGCCCGGTGGTCCACGCGTCGGCGTCACCCTCGGGCTGCACGTCGTGGTGCGCGTACAGCAGGACCGTCGGGGCGCCCTCCGGCCCGGGGATCTCGGCGAAGACGGCAGGATGACCGTCACCGAGCTCGATCAGGCGGGCATCCGAGGCGCCCGCCTCGGCGAGGATGTCGCGCGTGAGCTCGGCGCTCGCACGCACATGTGCCGGGTCGAAGCCCGGATACCCGACCGACGGGATCTCGACCAATCGCGAGAGCTCGTCGATCGTGCGCGGCATGTCATCGGAAACCCTGGTGCGAAGCGCGTTCGAGTCCATGCCGGGAAGATACCCGAGGAAGAAGCGGGCCACGGGGCCGCGGGTACGGACCCCGTGGCGCCCGCACCTCTAGGCCCGGATCTCGCCTTCGGGCTCGGCCATCCGCCAGT
>JANLXF010000253.1:0-3452 GCA_031364965.1 Actinomycetes bacterium
GCGGGAACGCGAACGTGAAGAACGCCGAGGCGGGGTTCCGCCAGAAGGCCTTGTTCGTGAAGCGGAACTGCCGGATGACGGCGTGCAGCGGATTCACTCGAGCCCCTCCTCCCCGCCCGTGAGCTCGAGGTAGACGTCCTCGAGGCTGGGCCGCTCGGTGTCGATCGTCTCGAACGAGAGATCGTGCTCGACCGCCCAGCTGGTGAGGGCATGCAGGGTGCGCGTCGGGTCGTCGGCGCGGAGCGCGAACGAGCCGTCTCCCACGGGGGTGTGGCCCCAGTCGGGAAGCTCCGGCGACCCGGCCGGCACGCGGAAGCGGATCCGCGTCATCATGCGGTCGCGGCCGGCGAGCGTGTCGGGCGGGCCGTCTGCCACGATCCGTCCCCGCGCGATCACCGCCACCCGGTCGGCCAGGTATTGTGCCTCGTCCATGAAATGCGTCGTGAGGAACACCGTCTTGCCGAGCGCGGTGAGGTTTCTCACGATCTCCCAGGCGTTGCGCCGGGCGTTCGGGTCGAACCCTGTCGTGGGCTCGTCCAAAAACAGGAGGTCGGGGTCACCGGCGAGCGCCACGGCGACGTCGAGCCGCCGCTGCTGGCCGCCCGAGAGCTTGTTCACACGGGTGTCGGCCTTCTCGGCGAGGCCGACCACCTCGATCACCTCGCCGGTAGCGCGCGGCGACGGGTAGTACCCGCCGTACATGTCGACGATCTCGCGCACCGTCAGGAACGGGTCGACCCCGGTGGACTGGAGCACGATGCCGATCTGTTGTCGCATCGCCAGGTGCCGGTCGGCCGGGTCGAAGCCGAGCACGTGCACGTCGCCCGCCGAGCGCGCGCGATAGCCCTCGAGGATCTCGGTCGTCGTCGTCTTGCCGGCGCCGTTCGGCCCGAGGAGGGCGAACACCTCGCCTCGATCGACATAGAGGTCGATGCCGGCCACCGCCTCGACCTCGCCGTAGGACTTCCGCAATCCGCGGACCTCGATCACGCGTTCCGACATGGCGGTCAACGTCTCAACCGATCCCGAAGCCGGAGGCCGTGTCGACGCGGTTTCGGAGCGGCTCGCCGCGGGCGAACCGTTCGGCGTTCTCGACGAAGACCTTCACCACGTCAGCCTCCCACCCGTCGACGTCGCCGCACATGTGGGGCGAGATCAGGACCTGCGGCATCGCCCACAGGGGGCTCTGGGCCGCGAGGGGTTCCACCTCGAAGACGTCGAGGCCGGCGCCCGCGATCGTACCGCGCTCCAGGGCTGCGATCAGCGAGGCCTCGTCCACCGTGGCGCCGCGTCCGACGTTGTAGAACCGGGCGCTCGGGCGCATCGCGGCGAACCGGTCCGCGTCGAAGAGTCGACGGGTTTCGGGCGTCAGCGGCAGGGCGTCGAGGACGTGGTCGGCCCGGCCGAGCGCGGCGTGGAACGCCCCCGTGTCGACCGTGGCCACGATCTCCCCGAACAGCTCGTCGGTCCGGGCGGCTCGGCCCGCCGCCTCGACGTGCATCCCGAGGGCGCGGGCGCGCACCGCGGTTGCGCGCCCGATCGGACCGGGTCCCACCACGAGCAGCCGGGAGCCGGCGAGGCGCTCACGCTCCGCGCTCTCCCACTCGCCACGGAGCTGCCGGTCGCGTTGGTCCAGGATCCGCGTGGCGAACGCGAGCATCGCCCCGATCACCCATTCCGCGATCGCGTCCTCGAACACGCCGCGGGCGTTCGTCACCTCGACGTCGCTCGCCATCAGCTCGGGGAACATGAGGGCATCGACGCCGTCGGAGGCCGACTGCACCCAGCGCAGGCGATCGGCGCCCGGCCAGGCATCGCGGAGCCACGCACCCTCGGCCCGCCAGAAGAACAGCGCGTCGGCCCCGACGATCGCCTCGGAGAGCGCATCGCCGTCGGGGGCGTACCGGAGCTCGACCTGGCGACCGGCCGCCTCGATCCCGGGCGGCGGATCGTCGGCACCGGTCCCCAGCACCACCGCGACCGGGCGAGGACTCACAGCGGTTTCCGGCTTCCGAAGCCGGCGTGGGTCTCGTGATAGAAGGCGACGTCGCCCTCCCCCAGCTTCCAGCACAGGAACACGGTGCGCCCCTCGAGCTCGTGAGGAAAATCGACCAGGCCCGACTCGGGATCACGGAGCAAGATCCCGCGGTCGGCGAGCCAGCGCACCTCGGCCTCGAGCGCCTGCTGCGCGCGGAACCAATCGCTCCCCTCCACGCCCCCGCCGTCGGCGCCGACCGCCTCGGTGATCCGTTCGCTCGAGGCGATCAGCGCGTGCCGTGCCTCGCGCAGGCGCGGGAGCCGCTCACGGAGCTCGGCGAGCTCGGCGTTGGCTTCGCCCGGCGAGAAGGTCCGCTCGCTCACAGGCCGAGCACCGCCGGGAGATCGCGCAGATCCGTGATCCGGGCGCCGCCGTGGTCGGGGTGCCGCCCCCGCCGGTCGATCAGCACGGTGAACATCCCCAACGCCGCCGGCGGGTCGACGTCGAACTCCGGATTGTCACCCACGTACACCGACTCACCGGCGCCCACGCCCGCCCGGGCCATCGCGAGCTCGAAGATCTGCGGATCGGGCTTCTCGATGCCCTCCACCCCGCTGATGACACGGACGGGGAACACGTCGTGCACGCCGAGCGCGATCAGCAGCTCTTCGAGCCAGGCCTCGAAGTTCGAGATGATGCCCAGACCGAGCCCGGCGTCCGTGAGCGCGCCCAGGGCCCCTTCGACGTCCTCGAACAGCTCGTAGTTGCGCAGGTCGGTGAACTCCCGATAGAGGACGTCCCTGAGCCCGTCCGCGGCGGGCAGGTCGAGCGCCATGAGCATGTGCTCGTACACGCGCAACCAGAAGTCCCGGGAACGCTCCGGGCTCGTGGTCCACAGCTCCCCATCGCGCGCGGCCTCGCTGAAGCGGTCCATCACGACGGCCGAGGCGGTGACCACATCCCCGGGCGCACGCACGTGGCCCTCGCGCAGGAGGATCGAGGCGAACAGGTCCGGGAAGGTCGGCGTGGGATGCACGAGCGTCTCTCCCACGTCGAAGAACACCGCTCGGTAGATCACGCCCGGATGATAGCGGCGGCCGGGGCTCACCCCGCCGGGGCCGACAGGTCGAACCACAGGCGGTCGACCTGACCCTCGAGCTCCTCGAGCGTGCCCTCGTTGTCGATCACCACGTCGGCCACCGCGGCTTTCTCGACCAGAGGCATCTGTGCCGCGAGCCGGGCGCGCGCGTCGTCGTCGGCCATGCCGCGGGCCACGAGACGGGCGATCTGCGTCTCCGGCTCGGCCGACACGACGATCACCATCTCGACGTCGCGGTGGCGTCCCGTCTCGATCAGCAGCGGCGAGTCGAACACGAGCACGTCGTCGGTCCCGGCATGCGCCGCCGCGACGGCGGCGGCCCGGCGCGCGACCTCGGGATGCACGATCGCCTCGAGCGCCGCGCGCCGTTCGGTG
>JANLXF010000261.1:0-12090 GCA_031364965.1 Actinomycetes bacterium
GCACGTGAACAGCCTCGTGACCGCGATCGACGCGGCCGTGGCCGGAGACCCCGCGGTCTTCGACCTGATCTACGAGGCCGCCACGATGCACATGCCCGAGACCGCCTCGGCCCTGGCCGGCGGCATCTCGGCGCAGATGCCGGACGAGTTCCCGACCACCTAGTCCAGCACGCACGGCACGAAGGCCCGGGCCTCCGCCCGGGCCTTCTGCGTGACGGGAGCGATCGCTGAGTCAGACCGAGACCACCACCCCCTCGCGCGAAGCCGCCGCGACGACCACGGCGACCACGGCGGCGTGCAGCACCCCGACGATCGCCGCGACGATCGCCAGCCCCGCCCGCTCGATCGACAGCTGGTGCACGACCTCGAGGACGTCGAGCACCGCGAACCCTGCCGCGACCAGGGCCACGAGTGCGAGGACCCATCGGCGCCTGAGCGCCACGAGCATCGCGGCGGCCGCGAGACTCACCAGCACCGCGACGGTGACCAGCGTGGTCGATTCGAGGTCGATGCCGAGCACCTGCTCATCCGTACCCGATCGTGCCGGCGCCTCGCCGCCCGTGGCGTGTTCGGCCCCGCTCTCTCCCCCGGTCTCCCCCGAGGTCTCGCCGGTTGCACCGCTTGAGGCCCCGGTCTGGTGCGTCTCTCCGGCCGATTCCGTGTGGCCGGATCGCTCCGCCCTCACCCCGGCGGCGAACATCCCGGCGGCCACCACCATCAGGACGGCCGCGATCACCCGTTTCGTTCTGTCATCCATCTGTCGACTCCTCGCGTCAGAGAATGCGGCGACGTTCCGGTCGCGCGCGTGCTTAGGCGAGGACGAGTGGCGGCGCTCGGGGAGGTCGCTCGAGCAGGATGTCGATGCCGGGCGTCGGTGGCCGATCCGGGAGGAGACGCCACGCGATGCCACCGCCGGCAACGTGCGCGATCGCCGCCGCTGCCGCCAGCTGCCGCACGATGCGGCTCGCGACGCGGGTAAGCACGCGAAGCAGCGCGACGGCACCGATGGCCGCCGTGGCGAGCGCGACGATCGCGAGCAGGATCGTGGGTTCGTGTCCCACTCCGAACGGGGAACTCTCGACGGCGGCTCGCCGCTCGAGCCACTCCTGGACGGCGAACGTGACGAACGGGGCAAGGACTGCCACCACGACACGGTGGCGGCTGGCGATCACCCGCATCACCAGCACGGCGAGGATCATCGTGACGGCGACGGCCACGATCGTGGGGATCGCCGAACTCCCGTGCAGCGCGCTGGTCGCCTCGTGGCCACCGTCGGGATCGAGCGTCCCCACGGGCCCCGCCGCGTGGATCGCCCCCAGCGCGTGCGCCGCGAGCGAGCCGCCGAGCGCGCTTGCCGAGATCGCGAGGCCCAGGAGCCTGTGTCGCATCGGCCCATCCTGTGCCACGCGGCTACCGTCGTAAAGGCCGCGGAGGCGCGGACCCGAGAACGACCGACCGCACGACTCCACCGCTCCTGGTTTAGGCTCGGCGGATCCGGCCGTCCTGAGCCGAAGGAGTGAATGCCATGCGTAAGGTCGTGCATTTCGAGATCCCCGCGGAGGACCTCTCGCGAGCGAAGTCCTTCTACGGCGACATCTTCGGGTGGGAGCTCCACTCGATGCCGATCGGCGAGAGCGAGTACACCCTGGTCACGACGACGCCGGTCGACGAGAAGACGATGTCGCCCACCGAGGCGGGCGCGATCAACGGCGGGATGATGGAGCGCTCCGCCGAGATCTCCGGACCGGTCATCACGATCGATGTCGAGTCGATCGACGAGGTGCTCGCGCGGATCGGATCGTCGGGCGGCAGCACCGTATCGCCGAAGATGCCGATCCCGGGGATGGGGGCGGTCGCCTACTTCAAGGACTCCGAGGGCAACGTGATGGGGCTCTGGGAGACCGCCCCCGAGGCATGACCACGCCCGACCTCCAGGACGCGTTCGACCATCACGTGTGGGCGTCGCTGCGGCTGATCGACGCGTGCGCGCAACTCACCCTGGATCAGCTCGCGCAGGCGGTCCCCGGCACGTACGGCCCGATCATCGACACGGTCCGGCACTTGGTCGGCGCCGACGCCTGGTACCTGTTCGTGATCACCGGCGAACGTACCCCGCGGATGGATGAGGATCGGATGGAGCTCGCGGAGCTTCGTTCCCAGATGGAGGGCCACGGCGCGCTCTGGTCGTCGGTCCTGGCCGAGGGGCGCGGCCCCGAGACCGAGATCGTGGCCTACCGCCGTGATGACGGGGCGGAGTCGCACGCGCCGCTGGGTATCCGGCTCGCCCAGGCTTTGCATCACGGGACCGACCACCGCAGTCAGATCTGCACCGGCCTCACCTCGCTCGGCGTCGAGCCGCCCGATATCGACGTGTGGGCGTTCGGCGAGCTTGACGGCCGTGTCGTCGACATCCCGGCCGGCGCGTAGCTCGGGGGCTCGCCCAGGTTGCCCTCGTCGGGCTGCTCGTGGAAGGCTGGGCCCTGGTGACCCGCTCCTCGACGGAAGGCTGATGACATGCCCGTTCGCGCTCGCGCCGTGACTCGCTGGCTGCCGGTCGTCGCGACCGTGCTCGTCGCGGTCATCGCGGCTGGGTCGGCTTCGGCCGGCACGGCCACGACGAGACGCGTGAGCGTGAGCACGGCCGGGACCGCCGGGAACGGCGGGAGCTACTCGCCCTCTCTGTCGGCCGGGGGCCGCTACGTCGCGTTCGAATCGGCGGCGTCGAACCTGGTCGGCGGCGACAGCAACGGGGTGTACGACGTGTTCCTGCGCGATCGCGGCGCGGGCACGACCAGGCGCATCAGCCTGAGTTCCTCCGAGCGGCAGGGCAACGGCCCCAGCTACAGCGCGGCGATCTCGGCCGACGGCCGCTTCGTTGCGTTCGCCTCCGATGCCTCGAACCTTGTCCGGTCCGACACGAACGGGCTCACGGACGTCTTCGTCCGCGATCTGCAGGCGGGGACCACGACCCGGGTGAGCGTGCGGACCTCCGGGTCCGAAGCGAACGGGGTGAGCTACGAGCCGTCGATCTCGGGCGACGGGCGGTTCGTGGCCTTCCAATCCAACGCGTCGAACCTCGTCGGCGGCGACACGAACGGGGCCGCCGACATCATGGTCCGCGACCTCCGAGCGGGCACGACGGCGCGGGTCAGCGTCCGCACGAACGGGGATCAGGCCAACGGTGACAGCAGCTCCGCGGCGATCTCGTCCGACGGCCATGTCGTGGCCCTCCGTTCGAACGCGTCGAACCTCGTCGCGTCCGACACCAACGCGGTCGCCGACATCTTCGTGCGCGATCGGCAGCGACACACGACGGCGCGGATGAGTGTGCGAACGACCGGTACGGAGGCCGACGACCAGAGCTCGGTGCCCGCGATCTCGGCCGACGGCCGGTTCGTGGCGTTCGGGTCCCAGGCGTCGAACCTGGTGAGCGGCGACACGAACGGGGCGTTCGACGTCTTCATGCACGACCGAGGAGCCGGCACGACGAAGGTCGTGAGCGTCAGCTCGGGCGGCGCCCTTGGCGATGGCGCCAGCGCGCAGCCGGAGATGTCGGCCGACGGCCGTTGGGTGGTCTTCCGATCAGCGGCGACGGATCTCGCCGGCCTCGATACGAACAACGCCGACGACATCTTCATCCACGATCGTCGCACGGGCACGACTCGACGCATCAGCCTCAACTCGAACCGCGCAGAGGGGAACGACTACAGCGACTACCCGGCGATCTCGGCCGACGGTCGCTTCGCGGCGTTCTCTTCGTCGTCGACGAACCTGATCCCGGGCGATACGAACGGCACGGACGACATCTTCACGCGAGGCCCCTTGAGCTAGCCGGCCTCAGGCGCCGTTCGCCGCGTCCTCCAGCACGCTGACCTCGATCTTCTGCATCTGCAGCATCGCCTGCATCGCGCGCTGCGCGCGCTCGGGGTCGGGGTCGCTCAGTAGCTCGCCCATGCGCTGGGGGATGACCTGCCAGCTCAGGCCGAAGCGGTCCTTGAGCCAGCCGCACTGACCTTCCTCGCCGCCGTCGGCCGTCAGCGCCGTCCAGAGCCGGTCGACTTCCTCCTGGTCCTTGCAGCTCACGCTGAACGAGACGGCCTCCGTGAACGGGAACTGCGGCCCGCCGTTGATCGCCATGTACTCGTAGCCGGCGAGCCGGAAGAACACGAGCGCGACGTTGTCGCCGCTGGGCGTACCGTCGAGGCGCTGCACGTTCGTCACCTCGGCGTCCTCGAACAGCGAAACGTAGAAGTTCGCGGCCTGCTCGGCCCTGGTGTCGAACCACAGGCATGGGGTGATCTTCTGCATGGTCGTGCTCCCTTCGGGTCGGTCGATCATCGGTCGGCGACGAGCGTCCCGAGGAGCTCCTCGAGCCGGTCGTAGCCCTCGTTCATCCCCTCGGCCATGCCGCTCTGCACCATGGCATCGCGGGCTTCGACCGATTGGAACACCGAGTTGGTGCGCACGGTGGTCTTCCTGTCGCGCTCCTCGAGCGTGAGGGTGTCCATCGACACGTGGCCGGGCGCCCCCTCGAATTCGAACGTCTGCACCCAACCGTCGGGGGCGGGTTCGCCGTGGAAGACGCCACGGAATCCGAACGCGTTCCCGGCCTCGTCGGCGTGCACGTAGCGGTAGGAACCTCCGGCGCGCACCTCGTACCGATCGATCGTCATCGTGTACTGCCGCGGTCCGAGCCATTGGACCAGGAGCCCGGGCTCGGTGAAGGCGCGGAAGACGAGGTCGCGCGGCGCCTCGAACGTCCGGGCGGTGAGCACCTGCGGCACCCCTGGCTCCGCGGTGATCTGCATCTCGGTCATGTCGTCTCCCCTTCGTGCGAACGTTCGTCGGCCTGCAACGCGGCGAGCAGCTCATCCAGGCGCTCGTAACTTTCTTCCCAGAACTCCCGGTAGCCCGCGAGCCACACGGCCGCCTCCTTCAGCGGCTCGGCCTCCAGGTGGCTGAGTCGAGCGGTCGCCCGGCGTGTGCGCGAGATCAGCCCGGCCCGCTCCAGCACCTTGAGGTGCCGGGAGATCGCGGGCTGGGTCACGCTGAACGGCGCGGCCAGCTCGGCGACGGTCGCCTCGCCGGCGATGAGCCGCGCGAGGATCGCCCGCCGCGTGGGATCCGCGAGCGCCCCGAACACCGCGTCGAGCTGCGCGACCGCCATTGATAACCTCTCGCTTATGTAAAGGGAAGGTTATAGATTGCCGCACCCGACGTCAAGACGCGGATCCCGCGACGCGAATGATGGCGTGCGGTCGCGATCCGTGCGAGGCTCCTGGCGCTCGGGAAAGGATGGTGTCGCTTGATCGCGACCAGCAACTACATGGTGGTCTTCAGGATCGTGCACATCGTGGCCGGGGTGATCTGGGTCGGGTCGGTCTTCCTCTTGGTGGTGTACCTGCAGCCCAGCGCGGCCGCGATCGCTCCGGCCGGCGCGCCGCTCATGAGCGAGCTGCTCGGTAAGCGCCGCCTGGTCGACGGCATCCTGACTGCCGCGGGAATCACGGTCCTGGGCGGGCTCTTCATCTACTGGCGCGACTGGCACACGTACCCCAGCTTCGGCGACTGGATCGGCAGCGCGTTCGGGGCGACCCTTTCGTTCGGGGCGATCTGCGCGATCGCGGCGATGGGGGTCGGTGCCTCCGTCACGCGGCCGAACGTGCGGCGGATGCTCGCGCTCGGCCGACAGGTCGCGGAGTCGGGCGGGCCGCCGGCACCCGAGGTCGCCGCGGAGATCGGCGCGATCCAGCACCGGCTGAAGGTCGCGGCGAGGATCAGCCTCGCGCTGCTGATCGTCGCCGTCATGGCGATGGCCTCGGCGCGGTACGCCTAGCCGGGTCGTTCCGGTGACTCAGGTGACCTGGTTGATGTCGCCGTTGTCGATCCCGCCGCCGCCCTCGCTCGCGAAGGAGTCCGTGGCCTGGTCCCAGTTCGAGACCCACACGCCGTGCACGACCAGGTAGATCGACGAGCTGGCGCCGCCGTACGGGTTGCCTTCCTGCACGGCGGCGAGGGAGAACGCGCCGAAGAGCGCCGGCCGCGCGGTCGCGACCATGCCCCCGCCGATCGAACCGCTACCGACGGGGCCCATCGCGTACCCCAGCGTCTGCAGGTCGCCCATCGCGAAGAGGATGCCCGAGCTCGTGTCCGCGATCGCGTAGACCCGGCCCGAGTCGGACCTCGCCGAGGCCGCGAAGATATCCCCCGCGCCGACGACGCTGACGACCCCGGGACCGGTCGAGTCAGTGTTGCCGTCCACGTAGTCGAGGGAGGGCTCAGCGGTCTCCATCGTGGTGGGGTCGATCGAGTCGTAGTTGGCGTCGTCGCCGTAGATGGTCTTGGCGGCCGCGACGGTGTTCCGAAGACTCGCCTGCGCGGCCCGGTCCTGTGCGCGCTCGCGGGCACCGAGGAAGACCGGGATCGCGATCGCGATCAGGATCCCGATGATCATGACCACCACCATGAGCTCGATCAGCGTGAAGCCCTGGTCGTTCCGTACCGTGCGACGCATGCAGCTCCCCTGGGTCGATGGCGGTTCGTCGGGAACACGTGTTCCCGAACAGTGGTGACTGCATCGAAGCCCGACAGAGCGCCCTGGATACCGAGATGTGGGTAGGTGACGGGTGAGGCGGAGTGTCGCTAGGCGCCGGGGGCGCTCGCCGTCGCGATGCCGCCGATGATCTCGGCGAGCTCGCGGGGACGTGACCACATCGGCCAGTGGCTCGTCGGCAGGTCGACCCAGGTCACGTCCCGGAGCTCCGTGAGACCCGCGAGCCAGGCGTAGCCCTCCTTCACCGCGTCCTTGTATTCCTCGGCGGTGTACCCCGTGCAGATCATCGTGCTGGGGATGTCGAGCCGGGCGTCGTTCATGAGCGGCAGCGCCTCACGCATCACGCCACCGGGCTCGGGCACGCCACGCGCCCCGAAGGTCGCGATCTGCTCCTCGGTGAGCCCGTCGAAGTTCTCTTCCGCTCGAAGGTCGTCGAGGGACATCGGTTTCTCGACGGCGTCGAACTCAGCGTCCAGCGCGCCCACACCGGGGGCGGAGTCGACGTAGACCATGGCCGCGATCAGGTCGGGGACGCGGTCGCTCGCCGCATATCCCGAGAACCCCGTTCCGCTGTGCACCGCGAGCACGACCGGCCGCCCGGTCGCCCGGATCGCGTCGCAGATCGCGTCGACGTGGTCGGACAGGGAGATCGCGGATCGATCGGCGTCGGCGGACTCGAGGCCTGGGAGCGTCAGCGCGGTGACCTCGAGGCCGTCGGCCCGCAGCATCTCGGCGACCTCGTCCCACGCCCATGCGCCGAGCCAGAAACCGGGAACCAAGATGATCGGGGTCTTCGTCATCCCTCGACCCTACGGGCGGGCACCGACTAGGGGCAACGGCGACACAGGGTCAGACATGGGCAAGGACGCGCTCGAGGGGTCGAGGGACCCGGTCGAGATCCAGGGCGCCGACGAGCAGAGCCGCGTACTCGATCTTGCGACCGCTATGGGTGCCCATGAACCGGCGGAGGTGCGCCTCGGTGCTCCGCCCACGCTGCGCCGGTTGCCGCTGGAAGGTGCGGAACGACCCGAGGTCGCCCTGCGCTTCGAGTATCCGCTCGAGCGAGGCCGCCCCGAGCGCACGGATCAGCTCGTCTTCGAGGTCGTCGACGCAGACGTAGAAGCCGAGGGACTCCATGTCCGGGCGCGAGAGATCGGTGCCGAGGCCGGCTCGCTCGAGCGCTCGCTGGAAATCGCCGTCCTCCCCGGCGTCGACGAGGCCGGCCATGCGCAGGTCCCGGCCCTGCGGTCCGTACGCCTCCACGAACCGTCGGATGTTCTTGGAACCTCCCAGCGCCACCACGGCGACGCCCTCCGCCTCGAGATCGCGACCGCGTCGTTCGGCGAGCGTCTCGAGGGCTCGCCGGTCGCTTTCCCCTTCGGCGAAGATCACCGACCTGGCAGAAGGCGGCACGGCCGACATCGCTGGCTCCACCGTCGTCACGACGTCACGCGGTAGTGGAGATGTACCGTGCCGTTCGCGAAGCGCTGTTCGTCCAGGAGTTCGAGCGTGAGGCGGATGTCGTCGGGAAGCGCGCGCGTGCCGCCTCCGACCACGGCCGGGATGACGATCAGGTGGCACTCGTCGACCAGACCCGCCCTGATCGCCTGCCCCGCGAGGTCCGGGCCTCCGACCGAGAGGTCGCGGTCCGCCGAATCCTTCATGCGGCGGATGTCGCCGGGGTCGAAGGTCCGCTCGATGCGCGTTCGCGCGCTCGACACTGACTCGAGCGTGGTGGAGTACACGACTTTGTCGGTGGCCCGCCAGATCGCGGCGTAGTCGTGGATCACGGGCGGCTGATCGCCCGCGAGGATGTCGTCCGAGTCCCAGGCCGACAGCACCTCATACATCCGGCGCCCGAAGAGGTGGGTCCCGATCGGCCGTTCGAGCTCGTTGACGAAGGCGTGCACCTCCTCGTCGGGCGCGGCCCAATCGAAGGCGCCGTCGGCGTCCGCGACGTAGCCGTCGAGCGACGTGATCGCGGCGTAGATCAGCTTGGCCATGGAGGGCAACCTACCCCGGAAGGGAGCCTGGCAGAAAGCGCTACGAACGGTCCTTCATCGCTTCGAGGCCGTCGAGCATCAGGTCCAGGGCGAACTCGAACTCGAACTGGTCGTCGCAGCCGGGGCCGACCACCGATCCGTCGTCGTGGCTCACCGACAGGAAGAGCTCGTAGATCGAGGGGTACGCGTCGGCCATCGCCGTGTACATCTCCGCCTCGGCGTCGGGCGGCGCGTCCGTGTTGTCGTTGAACAGCTCCTGCGTGAACCCCATGATGCGGCTCCCCATCGCGTGCATCGCGTGGTGGGTGAGATCCATCGAGAAGCCGCCCGCCCGGAACATCGCGATCATGGAGTCCATGTAGGCGAGGACCGTCGGGGTGGGCTGCGTGCGCGACTCCATCACGCGTGACGCCCATGGGTGCCGCAGGAGCGCACGCCGCGCCGACAGGACCCGCGCACGAACGGACGGTTTCCACTCGAGGCCGGGCTCCGGCGGATCGATCTCGGCGACCACGACGTCGAGCATCCCGTCGAGCAGCTCGTCCTTGTTCGCGACGTGCTTGTAGAGGGCCATCGGCACCACGCCGAGCTCCTGGGCGATCTTCCGCATGCTCGCCGCCTCGACCCCGCCGGTATCGGCGAGCGCGACCGCCGTCGCGAGGATCCGCTCTGGGCTAAGTGGCACACGCGTCTCGGTGGTCGACTTCATCGCTTGACGAGTGTACGCCGTACACGCTAGTCTCGGCCAGATGGTGTACGCCGTACACTCAGAGGGAAGGGAGGCGTGCGATGAAGGCGATCGTGCAGGATCGATACGGCTCGGCGGACGTGCTGGAGTTCCGCGACATCGAGGACCCCGTGATGGGCGATGACGAGGTGCTCGTCCGGGTGCACGCGGCCGGCGCTGGCCCGGACGTCTGGCACCTGATGACCGGGATGCCGTACATGGCGCGCCCGATGATCGGGTTCCGCCGGCCGAAGATCGCCGTCCGAGGCTGGGACGTCGCCGGCACGGTCGAGGCCGTCGGCGCGAACGTCACGGACCTCCGGCCCGGCGTCGAGGTCATGGGCACCGCCGAGAAGGGCTCCTTCGCCGAGCTCGCGGTCACCCCGGCGGCCAAGCTGGTGCCGAAGCCGGCCGGCCTCAGCTTCGAGCAGGCGGCCGCGATCCCGATCTCGGGTGCCACCGCCCTGCGGGCCGTCCGCGACGCGGGGAAGGTGCAGCCCGGTCAGTCCGTGTTGGTCATCGGCGCGAGCGGCGGCGTGGGATCGCTCGCCGTGCAGATCGCGAAGGCATCCGGCGCCACTGTCACGGGCGTGTGCAGCGCCGCGAAGGCGGACCTCGTGCGGTCGATCGGCGCCGACGACGTGATCGACTACGCCCGCGAGGACTTCGCCGACGGGACGCGGCACTGGGACCTGATCGTCGACACGGCGGGACGCCGCCCGCTGTCACAGCTGCGCCGCGCCCTCACCCCCAAGGGGACCCTCGTGATCGTGGGCGGCGACGGCGGCGGACGCTGGACCGGCGGCTTCTTCCGCGGCGTGCTGCGCGCGCCTTTGATGTCCCTGTTCGTGGGTCAGCGGTTGGGCGGACTGGCCACGAAGGTGACGCGCGAGGACCTCGTCACCCTCACGGAGCTGATCGAGGCGGGTACGCTCGCGCCCGTGATCGACCGGACCTACCCGCTGATCGAGGCGCCCGACGCGATCCGGTACCTCGCGCAGGGTCACGCGGCGGGCAAGATCGTCGTCACCGTGTAGCGAAGGCGGTCACGGTGGCCGCTTCCGGATGGCCCGTCGGTAGCGCTCGAGGCCCTCGAGGATGAAGTCGAGGCCGAACTCGAACTCCTCGGTGTAGTCGTAGCCCCGCTTCCCCAGCTCGATCACGACCTCGGCCAGGTAGGGGTACGCGTCGCCCTGCTCGCCAACGGTGGTGGTCGCCATGTCGGCGGACTCCTCCGGCGTCTCGAACGGGATTGTCTGCTCCTGCAGGGCGAACCCGTACGTGTAGGCGTCGAGCAGGTTGTAGGCATGCACGGCGTCCCTGAACGGGAACCCTGCCTCCCGCAGGCACCCCATCGTCGCGTTGTGGTGGGTGCCGCTGGCGGGACCGGGATGCATGCGCGTCTCCATCAGACCGACCGCCCAGGGATGGCGCCCCAGCGCTGCGCGCGCCGAGATCCCACGCTCGCGGAGCTCCTTCTTCCAGTCACCGCCGATCGCGGGGACGTACATCTCGGCGAAGACGACATCGACCATGTCGTCGAGCAGGTCCTCCTTGTTGGCGACGTGCCGGTAGAGCGCCATGGTGCCCGCACCGAGCTCCTCGGCGATATTGCGCATGCTCAGGAAGCCGAAGCCGCCCACATCGGCGAGCCCGACGGCGGCCGACACGATGCGTTCCCTCGTCAGCGGCACCGGCTTCTTCCTCTGGGTCATCGCTTCGTCCTCCGCTTGACATGCGTACACCGTACGCGTACTGTAGCACGGTCGGTGCGTACAGCGTACGCAAACGGAACGGAGAGAGGGAGGAAGTCGGATGGAGTTTCAGAAGATCGCACGGGTGACGGGGCTGTTATTCATCGCCACGTTCATCACCTCGATCGCCGCGCGGGTGCTCTTCATGCCGCTGTGGGGCGAAGGAGGCAGCATCCTGGGTGGCTCCGACACGCGCATCTACGTCGGCGCGGTCCTGGAGTTCCTGCTCGTGGTCACGAACATCGGCACGGCGGTGGTGCTCTACCCCGTCGTCAAACGGCAAAGCGAGATCGGCGCCATCGGCTACGTGACCGCGCGCCTCATGGAATGCGCCGTCATCATGATCGGGCTGCTCAGCCTGCTCTCGGTCGTGACCTTGCGTCAGGACTTCGCGGGAGCAGCCGGTACCGGTGCGACGGCGGGCGCGTTGGTGGCGACCTACGAATGGGCGTTCCTGTTCGGGCCCGGGCTCATCGTCGGCTTCGGCAACGGGCTGATCCTGGGTTGGCTGATGTACCGCTCGGGTCTGGTGCCTCGCCGCATGGCGATGCTGGGCCTGGTGGGGGGTCCCATGCTCATCGTGGCCTTCGTGCTCGTGCTGTTCGGGGCCATCGAGGCCGGCTCGGGGTGGCAGTTCCTGCTCTCGACGCCCGAGATCGCCTGGGAAGCCTCCTTCGGGATCTACCTCGTGTGGAAGGGCTTCAAGACGACGCACGTCGTCGACCTGGGGACGGGCGGGTCGGCCCTCGAGCCGAACTTGGCCGCGGTGGGAAGCGGCACCAGGTAGCCACCGCCGCGGCATCGAGGCCTCAGAGGGCATCCGGGCTGCGGCCCGAGTGCCCTCGTCCGCGTCCGCTCAGCCGAGCGCCGGGTCGGGGGCGCCGCCCGACTCGGCCACGCTCTTGAGCTTCTCGGCGATCGTCGCCCAGGTGTAGGCGACGCTGCCGAAGTCATAGTCGGATAGACCGTCGCCGTAGTTCAGGTGCCGGAAGACGACCTTCGTGCCGTGCTCGCTGGGGGACAGGGACCAGCTGACGGTCGAGCCGGCCCAGG
>JANLXF010000037.1:0-3042 GCA_031364965.1 Actinomycetes bacterium
GGAAGTGCTTGATCCCGCTCTCTAGCTCGTCTTGACCTTCACGCTCCCGAGGCCGTCGAACACGGTCGTCGTACCAACGAACGGCCCGCCTGACCGCGGTCCGAGCGTGACCGTTATCGCACCGGTAGAGCTGTTCGCCACTAGCTCTATAGGTGTTCCGACGAGGCCGATGTTCGATTCCGTTAACTCACCAGAGAGCATGACGATGTTGCCGACAAGGGAACCCGTCATAGACCCGTAGCCGTGGGCGCCACCCGCCCTGAATAGCCGAAGCTCACCAGCCAGCGATGAGGCGTTCTCACCCGCAACCACCACTTTCACCTGAATCTTGACTGTGGCGCCATTCGGGGCCACCCCCGTGAGGTCTTGCGACTGAATCTCGACCCCAACGCTCGATGTCGCGGGCGGCCCCGCCAGAGCCGAGGTGGCCAAGGCAGCGACCGTCAAGCCTGCCGTCAGCGCGAGGAGTGCAAACCGCCTACGCATGAATCCTCCTTACCATCGACGAGGTGCGCGAGTATGTCCGCATTCAGAGAACCGGACTATCGCACCACTTCACCAGCACTTGCTACCCGGCTACCTAGGTGGTCGGGAGGGTGCCAGCACGGTGCTGTTGCCGCCTGACCCCAGCCAGCCGGAACCTCGTATTCGGTTGCGCTCGGCGGCCGATCACCGTCCTCGGTCGCGACGTAAGGCGCGGCGCGTGATCTCGAGCCGCCACCCGGCCTCGCCGACGCTCATGCCCCACCGCGCCGACCCACTGTCGCATGCCGGACCATTCGATCGCGACGGAATCCTCGTCGCCGTCCGACGCAGCGAACGTGGTATTCCGGATCCGCACGCAGGTTCGACCGGCGGCTAGGTTGCTGGTGGCGGCGTCCAGACGAACGGCGTCGTCGTGGTAACCGCGATGAACCCGAGTCGCTGGAGGATCGGCCGGCTGTCTGCCGACGCGTCCACCTGGAGGAAGCGGAATCCCCGCCGAGCGGCAAGGTCAGCGCGGTACGCGACGATCGAGCGGTAGATGCCCCGTCCCCGCCACTCAGCAAGCGTCCCTCCACCCCAGAGCGTCGCGAAGTCGGTGCCGGCGACGAAAAGTACCCACCCGGCGCACAGGGTCTCTCCATCGCTCTCGGCGACCACGATCGCCATGGCGTCGGGATCGACGGCGAGCTCCTCCTCAAGTGCGTCGGGCAGCTGCCCGACCCGGCCGTCATGCCAGATCGCCTCCTCCAGGGCTCCGATCCGCTCCAGGTCTGACCGCTCGCTCACCTCGCGCAACGTAACTCCGTCCGGCGGGAGCATCGGGGAGGTGACAGGGCCGGCGATCGGCGCGATCATGACCGTCTCCACCTCTTCGGGGACGAACCCTTTCGCACGCAGTCGGTCGGCGAGGTCGGAGGGGCTGTCGTGCTCGTGCAGCTTCCACTCGAACGGCTCGACGCGATGCGCGAACACATCCACCTGACGCGCGATCAGCTCGTCGAGCTCAGGGCCGTCGAGTCCATCGAGATCGCGATAGCTCACGAACCCTCCGTAGCTGGACCCGGCGAAGCGCAGCAGCGGGCCGTCTCGCTCGACCGTCACGCCCTGGGGGAGGCGCTCCGGGAGATGGAGGCGCAGTTGCGAGTCATATCTCGTGCGCAGGTCGTCTGCATCGGAGTCAGGCACGCGGTAGACGGTACAAGGTGTGATGGTCGAAGTGACTCGGGCTGACGAGGATGTCGAACGGCGGGCGGTATCCGCAGGCCCCGCCCTACGTGACGCAGAACTCGTTCGCCTCGGGAGCGACCATCACGATCCAACGCTCGTCCCGCTCCTCGACGATACGGGACGATGGACGCACCCTCGGCCCAGAGGCGATCCGCCTCCGCATCGACGAGGTCCCGCCGTTCGGCCTCTCCGGGCCGCCCCTGCGCGGATATCGAGATGCACCCGATTCTTCGACACTTTCGGCTCGGGAACTCCCCTTGGAGGACGGCACTCCTCTGCATCCATACGGCGTCCTCGAGCGGTTCCAGACGCTCACCGCCGCGGCGGGTCTACGGCGATGCCGCCTCCACGATCTGCGGCACTCATGGGCGACCGCGGCGCTCGAGGCCCGGATCCAGCCCAAGGTGGTACAGGAGCTGCTCGGCCACGCGAACATCGCCGCCACGACGATGATCTACCAGCAATCCATCTCCGCTCTGCATGTAGTAGCTACGGAGCGGGTTGCCCGAGGCATCTTTGGACCCTCGAAGTCGAGTGGTTGACCGTTTGGGCAGAAGAATTGGCAGAAGAAGGCCCCCGGACCGATTCTTGGCTCCGAGGGCCTTCTTGTGTTTCCCCAGGTCAGGTGGTGTCGGAGAGGGGATTTGAACCCCTACGCCCCGCAAAGGGCACTAGGCCCTCAACCTAGCGCGTCTACCAAGTTCCGCCACTCCGACGTGGTGCGGATTCTACCAACCCGATGCCGGCGCCCTTACGGGGTCCACTTCCAGGAGAGCCAGAACGTGCACAGACCGAAGATGACGGCCGAGAACACCGTGAAGCGGTCGAGCTTGCGCTCCAAGCCGGTGCCCCCAGACAGGGTCGATCCCCCGCCGAACATGTCGGACAGGCCGCTCCCCCGCCCCGAGTGCAGCAGGATCGTGGCGATCAGGAAGAGCGCCGACAAGACATCGATCACGATCACGACGGTGTTCAGCATGCGTACGTGGCTCCCGGTCAGTCGCTCGAAGCCATGATGCTACGGTCCTCGAGCGGGAAGTGACACGCGGCGAGCTGCCCCGAGGTCTGACGCTCGAGCAGCGGGATCTCCTCCTTGCAGCGGGGGAACTGCGCCTTCGGACAGCGAGGATGGAAGCGGCAGCCCGACGGCGGGTCGATCGGCGAGGGGACGTCGCCTTCGAGCACGATGCGCTTCCTCGCCCGTGCGGCCTTGGGGTCCGCCACCGGAACGGCCGACAGGAGCGCGCCCGTGTACGGGTGCTTCGGGTTCTCGTACAGCGTCGGCCCGTCGGCGATCTCGACGATCTTGCCCAGGTACATCACGGCCAC
>JANLXF010000042.1:0-2729 GCA_031364965.1 Actinomycetes bacterium
GGTGTGCCCCCACGCCGCGATCCGCATGAAGGTCTTCGACGCCGGAGCGATCGACGCCGCACCCGCCGGGTTCAAACATAAGGAGTGGAAGGATCGCGACCATCCCGGCCGGCTCATGACGATCCAAGTCGCCCCCGACGACTGCACGGGGTGCGGCATCTGCGTCGACGTCTGTCCGGCCCGGAGCAAGGAGGAGATCAAGCACAAGTCGATCGACATGTGCCCCAAGGACGAGCACCTCGACGAGGAGCGCACGTCGTTCGACTTCTTCCTGACGATCCCCGAGCCCCTGCGCACCGACCTGCGGGCCGACACGGTCAAGGGCTCGCAGCAGCTTCGCCCGCTGTTCGAGTTCTCGGGCGCGTGTGCGGGGTGCGGCGAGACCCCGTATCTCAAGGTGCTCACACAGCTCGTGGGCGATCGCCTGCTCGTGGCCAACGCCACGGGCTGCTCGTCGATCTACGGTGGGAACCTGCCGACCACGCCATGGGCCGTGGGACCCGACGGTCGCGGCCCCGCATGGTCGAACTCGCTCTTCGAGGACAACGCGGAATTCGGACTGGGGATGCGGCTCGCACTCGATGCGAAGTCCGACCTCGCCGCCACCCTGATCGAGTCGCTCGAGCCGGAGCTCGGCGAGGGTCTCGTACGCGGCCTGCTCGACGGGATGTCCGCACGAGGCGACGAGGCGATCGCGCGCCAGCGGCTGCGGCTGGAGCAACTCCGCGAACGGCTCCCCCACGTCGACGACGTACGGCGGGCGGCCGACCTTGCGGCCGCGGCCGACGCGCTCGTGCCCACCAGCGTGTGGATCGTGGGCGGCGACGGCTGGGCCTACGACATCGGGTTCGGCGGGCTCGATCACGTGTTGGCCACGGGACGTGACGTGAACATCCTGGTGCTCGACACGGAGGTCTACTCGAACACCGGTGGGCAGGCCTCCAAGGCGACGCCCCGCGGGGCGGTCGCGAAATTCGCGGCGGCGGGGAAGTCCGGTGGCAAGAAGGACCTGGGGATGATCGCCACCGCCTACGGCGACGTCTACGTCGGCCAGATCGCGATGGGCGCCGACATGCCGCACACCGTGAAGGTGCTCGCCGAGGCCGAGGCGCACCGCGGACCCTCGCTCGTGATCGCCTACAGCCACTCCATCGCGCACGGCATCGACATGACGACGGCGATGACCCACCAGAAAGACGCCGTGGCGTCGGGCTATTGGCCGCTGTGGCGATTCGACCCAGCGGCCGCCGAGGCCGGAGAGCATCCGTTCCACCTCGACAGCAAGAAGCCCACGATCCCACTGAAGGCGTTCACCGAGACCGAGGCCCGGTACGCGATGCTTCGGCGCACCGATCCCGACCGCGCCGACGTCTTGATGCGCCGGGCGCAGGACGACGTCGACCGGCGATGGCACCTGTACGAGCAGACCGCGGGGATCGAGCGCGGCAGCGCGCACGACGAGGTACCCGACGTCGATGGTGACCCGGACGAGGAAGAAGGGGAGACGCCATGAGTGTGGATCTGCGCACGCACTACCTGGGACTCGAGCTCAGGAACCCCGTGGTTCCCTCCGCCTCGCCGATGGGCCAGCGGATCGACACCTTGCGCAAGCTGCAGGACGCGGGCGCGGCCGCGGTCGTGCTCCCCTCGCTCTTCGAGGAGCAGATCGAGCACGACGAGATCCAGCTCGACGGCGCCCTCGAGGTCGGGTCGCAGAGCTTCGCCGAAGCCCTCACCTACCTGCCCGAGCTCGGTGATTACACGACGGGCACCGATTCGTACCTGCGCCACCTCGAGGAGACGAAGCGCGAGCTGGAGATCCCGGTGATCGGGAGCCTGAACGGGATCACGATCGGAGGATGGATCGGCCACGCGAAGCGGATCCAGGAAGCCGGTGCGGACGCGCTCGAGTTGAACGTGTACTTCATCGCGGCCGACCCCGAGGAGACGAGCGACGCGGTCGAGGAGCGCTACGTCGAGCTCGTGGAAGCCGTCCGCGCCGAGATCACGATCCCGCTGGCCGTGAAGATGGGGCCGTTCTTCTCGTCGGTGGGGCACATGGCACATCGGATGGTGGCCGCAGGCGCCGACGGCCTCGTGCTGTTCAACCGGTTCATGCAGCCCGACATCGACCTCGACGCGCTTCGGGTCGATCCGTCGCTGCATCTGTCGACACCCGACGAGCTGCGGCTGCCCTTGCGGTGGATCGCGATCCTGCGCGGCCACGTGCACGCGTCGATCGCCGCGACCACCGGCGTGCACTCGGGGAACGACGTGCTGAAGGTGCTGCTGGCGGGAGCCGACGTCGCGATGATGGCGTCCGCGCTCCTGCACCAGGGACCAGAGCACGTCGCGACAGTGCTGGCCGACGTCGAGACCTGGCTCGAGGAGCACGACTACGAGAGCGTGGAGCAGATGAAGGGCTCCATGAGCCAGGCGAACATCCCGAACCCCGTCGCGTACGCGCGGGCGAACTACGCGCAACTCGTCACGTCGTTCGTCAGTCCGTACGACTGGCGGATGGCCGAGCCCGAAGGCGAGATCCGGGCCTAGCGGTGCGGGCGCCACGGGGTCCGTGCCCGCGGCCCCGTGGCCCGCTTCGTCCTCGGGTATCTGCCCGGCATGGACTCGAACGCGCTTCACACCAGGGTTTCCGATGACAAGCCGCGCCCGATCGACGAGCTCTCGCGATTGGTCGAGATCCCGTCGGTCGGGTATCCGGGCTTCGA
>JANLXF010000048.1:0-8153 GCA_031364965.1 Actinomycetes bacterium
TCACGTCCCCACTGCTCATCATCGGGGCGGTCCGGCTGCACAAGCCGGCGAAGCCGTGGCCGTGGTACCTGATCGCGATCGGGCAGTTCCTGTTCATCGCGGGCGACGTGGTCTCGTACAACTACGAGCGCTTCCACCAGGTGCTGCCGCGGATCTTCGCACTCGACTACACGTTCAACCCCGCGGGCGATGTGCCGTTCCCCGGCATCGCCGACGGTCTCTACCTCGCCGTGTACCCCGTCTTGATAGTGGGCGTCCTCCTGATGATCCACGCGCGGACGCCCGGGCGCGACCGTGCCAGCTTGGTCGACTCGCTGATGGTCGCGATCGGTGTCGGCACGATCTCGTGGGTCCTGTTGATCTCGCCCTATATCCGCATCACGGACCTCGACCTGAACACCAAGCTCGCCGCGATGGCCTATCCCACGATGGACCTGCTGCTCATGGCCGTCTCGATCCGTCTCGCCGTGGGCGCGGGCCGCCGGCCTCCGGCCTTCTACTTCTTGATCGCCGCCATCGTGGCACTGTTCGCGACCGACGCGATCTACGGATGGTTCGGCTTGTACACGGCGAGCGGCTATCAGCCGGGCAGCGGCTGGCTCGAGTTCGGATGGATGGGTTTCTACGTCTTGCTCGGTACCGCGGCGCTGCATCCATCGATGCGCGAGCTCTGCGAGGCGGCGCCCGACATCGAGAAGAAGTTGACCCTTGCGCGCCTCGCCGTGCTCGCGGGCGCCTCGCTGATCGCTCCCGTGCTCGCCGGGATCCAGCTGTGGCGCGGCACGATCGAGGACATGACCGTCTTGCTCGGCGCGACCGTCGTCCTCTTCGTGCTGGTCGTGACCCGCATGTGGGGACTCGTGCGCTCCCAGCAGGAGTCCGCGATGCGCGAGAAAGCGCTCCGCTCGGCGGGCGCCGCGCTCGTCACGGCCACGAACCGCGAGGGTATCCACGCGGCGGCGATCGACGCGGCGCAGTCCCTCGCGGGCGACGACGCCGCGATCCGCATGTGTGAGAAGCCCGTGGGGGCCGATGACTTCGAGGTCGTCGCCGCGGCCGGCGGAAGGGCCGACGTCGTCGGGAGCCCCCTCTCCTTCATGAGCCTGCAGGAGTGGAAACGCGAACGGCTCCTCGAGAACGACGCCTACCTGATCGCTGCCTACGAAAGCACCTTGCGCGACCCGCTCGCCCTGCCGATGTCTGACGACGGGTCGGTGTTCGTCGCTCCGCTGTTCATCCGCGACGAGCTCCACGGGTTGATGGTGGTCGCCACGCCGGAGGAGATGCCCCGCTCCGTCGCCGACTCGCTGCGCGCCCTTTCCTCACAGGTCGCACTGGCCCTGGAGAGCGCCGCGCTCACCGAGGACCTGCTGCGCCAGGAGAGCGAGGCCCGGTTCGCCTCACTCGTGCAGAACTCGTCGGACATCGTGACCGTGGTGGAACTCGACACGACCGTCCGGTACACCAGCCCGTCCGCCCATCGTGTCCTGGGGTTGGAGCCCCATGAGCTCGAGGGCACGAAGTTCGCCGCGCTGATCCATCCCGAAGACATGACGAGGGTGCTCTCGTTCCTGTCCTCCGTGAGCGAGGGCGAGGGCCACACGGGCCTCATCGAGTTCAAGATGCGCCGCCACGACGGGACGTTCGTCACCGTCGAGACCCTGCGCACGAACCTGCTGCACGACCCCAACGTCCGTGGCGTGGTCCTCAACACCCGCGACATCTCCGAGCGCAAGGCGTTCGAGGAACAGTTGTCGCACCAGGCCTTCCACGACACCGTGACGGACCTCGCGAACCGGGCCCTGTTCCACGACCGAGTGACGCATGCGGTCGAGCGGCAGGCGCGCGACCGCAAACCCGTGTCCGTGCTCTTCATGGACCTCGACGACTTCAAGACGATCAACGACTCTCTCGGCCACGCGGCCGGCGATCAGCTCCTGCGGGAGGTGGGCGACCGTGTCAAGGAGTGCCTGCGCGCCGCCGACACCGCCGCCCGGCTCGGCGGCGATGAGTTCGCGATCCTCCTGGAGGACGGAGGCGACGGGATCCAGGCCGTCGACGTCGCCGATCGCGTGATGGAGGTGCTCGAGGCGCCGTTCACGCTCGAGGGCAAGGAAGTGTTCGTGCGGGCGTCCGTGGGCATCGCCGTCGCCGACGGAGCGGAGCTCAGCGACGCCGAGGAGCTCCTTCGCAACGCCGACGTCGCGATGTACATGGCCAAGGAGAAGGGCAAGGGCCGCTATCAGGTCTTCGAAGCCGCGATGCACGACTCGGCGCTCAAGCGCCTCGAGCTGAAGGCGGACCTTCAGCGCGCGCTCGAGCACGGGGAATTCCAGCTCCATTATCAGCCCGTGATCGAGCTCGAGTCGGGCAGCATCTCCGGCGTCGAGGCACTGATCCGCTGGATGCACCCGGTGCGCGGCACCGTGCCGCCGCTCGACTTCATCCCGTTGGCCGAGGAGACCGGGCTGATCGTCCCGATCGGTCGCTGGGTGCTGCGCGAAGCCGCCCGGTACGCGGTCGAGCTGCAGGCCGAGTATCCGATGGACCCACCGTTCCACATGGCGGTGAACCTGTCGGCGCGCCAGCTGAACCGGCCGGAGATCATCGATGAGGTCCGCGAGATCCTCGCCGAGACCGGGCTGGACCCGAGCTCGCTGATCCTCGAGATTACCGAGTCCGTGATGATGCAGGACATGGAGCTCTCGATCGAGCGACTCACCGAGCTGAAGTCGCTCGGCGTGCAACTCGCGGTCGACGACTTCGGAACCGGGTACTCGAGCCTGAACTACATCCGCCGTTTCCCCGTCGACATCTTGAAGGTGGACAAATCGTTCGTCGACGGCGTGAGCGACGGGGGCGAGGCGTCGGCGCTGACCGCCGCGGTGATCGAGCTGGCCGGGATCCTCAACCTGAAGCCGGTGGCCGAGGGGATCGAGCGCGCCGACCAACTGGAGCGGCTCCTCGAGCTCCACTGCGACCTCGGACAAGGCTTCTTCTTCGCGCGGCCGATGCCCGGCGTGGAGCTCCAGGCACTCCTCACGGAGCGCACCGCGATGCGGCATGAGGCCGACGCGATCGCGAACGGCGCCGTCAAGCCCTAGTGCGATCGCTCCCAGGCAACCCCGGCATCACGCCGTACCATCGTCGCTCGATGTCCGGCCGACGCACCTTCCTCTGCCTCGCGGCCCTCGTGGCGGCCACGCTCGCGGGATCCCCGCAGTCCCTGGCGACACCCACGCCCGCCGCCCCGCCCAAGTGGATCCAGCGGATCGACTCGGTCGTCGACGGCGAGCCGATCTCCGTCGAGATCGCGTACGGCGGTCAGGTGCTGTACCGGCACAAGGATTGGGTGGCGCGCCCGCCCGCCTCGAACGAGAAGCTGCTGCTCTCGCTCGCGCTCTTGGATCGGCTCGCGCCCACGACCACGGTGCCGCTGCGGGTCCTCACCACGAACACCCCGGCCGACGGGGTGATCGAAGGCGATCTGTGGATCGTGGGCCACGGCGACCCCGAGACCGGCCCCGACGACATGCGGGAGCTCGCCTCGGCGATCGCAGCCCAGGGCGTGCGCCGGATCCGCGGCCACGTGTACGGCGCGACGGGCCCGTTCGGTCGCGATTGGTTCGCACCCGGATGGAAGGACTACTTCCCGAAGTACTACATCGCGCTGCCCACGGCGCTCACGTTCGAGGGGAACGTGGGACCGAACGGCACGCACATCGACGACCCGGAGCGGCGCGCTGCAGGGTCGCTGACCGCCCAACTCGAGCACCAGGGCGTCCGGGTCACGAAGAAGCCGGGCTCGGGCACTGCGCCGGCCAAGCTCCAGGGACTGGCGACGGTGATCTCGGATCCGCTGGTCGCGATGCTGAAACGCATGAACACCGATTCGCGGAACTTCTATGCGGAGGTGTTCGGCAAGCTCCTGGGCGGCCGCCGCTGGGGATCACCGGGCACGATCGCCAAGGGCGCCCGGGCGATCGAGGCCTTTGCCCGCGCGCACGGGGTCGACCTGGTGGCCAACGACGGCTCTGGTCTCTCCTACGCCAACCGCGTCACGGTGACGGGCATCGTGGACCTGCTCGAGTACGCCGAGACGCGGCCGTGGGGCGAGACGCTCCGCGCGGTCCTTCCCAAGGGCGGTCAGGGCACGCTCGCCGGGCGCTTCACCGACGTGCGCCTGCGGGCGAAGACGGGCACGCTCGACGAGGTCTCCGCGCTCTCAGGCTGGGTCTGGCTCGAACGAGTCGGCGATTGGGCCGAGTTCTCGATCCTGTCCAAGGGGATCACGAAGACCCACGCGATGCAGCTGGAGAACGCGATCGTCAACGTCGTGAACGTGAACGCGACGCCGCCTGCGTAAGCCGGAGCCGCGTCACAGCTCGGCGACGTAGCGCACGATCGGGCGCCGGTCGCACTGGATCTGGTGGTCGCTCCGCGAGCCGTCCCACCGCCAGCCCTCACGCTCGTAGAACCGCCGCGCGCGGGCGTTCGTCTCGAGCACCCACAGGCTCGCTCTCGTGAAGCTCCGCGCCCGCAGTTCGTCTTGGATCCCGGCGAACAGCTCCGCGCCCAGACCGGAGCCCGCGGCGTTCTCGTCGAGGTAGATCGCCGCGACCTCGCCCGTGCCCGGTGCGGCGTCTTCCTCACGTGATGCGCTCGCGCTCGCGAACCCGGCGAGCGCGCCGTCGCGCTCGGCCACCAGCACAGACACGCTGGGATCCCCGACCAGCGCGGCCCACACCGGCTCCCGCTCGTCGGCGCTCAGCGCAGCCAGAGTGGCGTCGGCGAGCAGTCCTCGGTAGGCCCACCGCCAAGCGGCGACATGGAGCGCGGCGATGTCCTCGACGTCGGAGGCGCGAGCGAGGCGGATCGTCCAGGGCTCGGTCGTGCGCACCGCCGGAGCCTAACGCAGGCCGGACTCGCCGGGATCGGCGCCCAGCCTCACGCCCAGGGCTCCGACGGTGATGCGCTCCTCGGTCCCGGCCACCACGGCGGGCCGGTTCAGCCGGCACCCGCCGACCAGTGGGTAGGACTGGCAGTAGAGCTCGTTCACGAGCGAGGTCCACATCACGGTTCCGCCTCCTCCGTCGAGCGCGACGGCGTCCCATGCCCCCTGACGTGCGAGCAGATCGGCGAGCTGCGGGAACCGCATGCCGGAGGACCACGACGAATCGAGTTGGCGACCGTCGACGGTCACGACGATCACCCGGCATCGCGTCTTCGCCACGTCGTCGGTGCAGCCCTGTGTGATGCCGACAGCGGTCCGGGGATTGCGATCGAACAGGTAGCCCGAGTCCGGCGTGTACGGCGGGGCGACGTTGACGCCGTCAGTGAGCAGCACCGGGCGTCCGCCCGTGAGATCGGTGATGCCGGGTCTGCCGGCGACCCCCCACGTCAGCCGGACCACCGCGCCGGGGTCGAGGCTCCGCACCGTCGCGCCACCCTCGGTGTCGGCATGCGCGGCGAGCACCACCGCGCCGGCGGTGGACCCGATCGCGAGCGGCGTCTGCGGACACGGATCCGGCTGCTCGTCGACCGTATAGGTGCGCGCGAGCAGACGCCGATTCGCGCCCGACCACGCGATCGCCCCCACGGGCACGAGCCGCGCGGCGCAGAACGCGGGTGACGACGCATCGGGGGTCGCCGTCCCCGGCGGCGCGATGATCCGGCCGCCGCGCGCCGTGTACGCGTCGATCGACGCACCCGACGGCGCATCGACGTTCCAGTCGTCCACGTCGAATGTACCGGTGCTCGAGGTGCCGTGGATCGCGATCCGCACGTCGCCCGCGTAGGCCACGGAACCATCGGGCGATGAGCCGAACCCACCCCCTGACCGCAAGCCGCTCGTCCAGAGCTCACCGTCGACGATCGACGCGTGCATCGGACGATCGTCGACGGTCGAGGCGAAGTCGCCGTTCACGGCGGCGAGCACCCCGTTGGCCGCCGCGATCGAGCTCGGTGTCCGCCGGACCGGGTAGGAGTTCCCGGCCGGCAGTGCGTCGAGCGTCGCTCCTTGGGACGGCGCCACCACCAGGACCCGCACCTGTTGCGGGGTGTCCGGGTACTGCACGACCTTGAGGGTCACGCCCGGCCCCAGCTGGAACACCTCCCGGATCGTCGCCGAGGGCGGTGGCACCGTCGCCGACACGGGCGATGCGACGATTCCCGCCGCGAGCGAGCACGGCAGCGTCGACGCCATGGCGGCACGGGTCAGCAAGGTTCGAGCGGTCACGGGTACCTCGGGGGGGGTCGGGGATTGGCAGCCTACCCGAGTGGGCTCCTCGATGGGAAGAGCCTTCCGGCCACGCTTCGGGTCACGATCCGCGGGGCGGTCTGGGGTGGAGCAATCCGAACTCGTACCCGGCGACGAGCGCTTCCCACGATGCCTCGAGGATGTTCTCGCTGATGCCCACGGTGGTCCACTCGAGTTCGCCGTTCGACATGTCGATCAGCACGCGCACCACGGCCCCGGTACCGATGTTCTCTTCGAGCACGCGGACGCGGTAGTCCTCGAGCGTCATCTCGTCGAGCTCCGGATACTCGTTCGTGAGCGCCTTTCGGAGCGCGTTGTCGAGCGCGCCCACCGGCCCGTGGCCCTCGGCCGTCTCGATGTGCCGCTCCTCGTTCGTGATGACCTTGACGGTGGCCTCGGCCACCGCGCCCTCGTCCCAGCGCTCCGTGACGGTCGCCTGGTAGCTCTCCACCCGGAAGAAGCCCGACCGCCACCCGTGCGCCTTGCGCATCAGCAGCTCGAGGGAGGCGTCGGCCACCTCGAAGGTGTAACCGCGCGCCTCGAGCTCTTTCAACTCGGTCAGCAGCGCAGGGATGTCGGCGTCGGCGAGCTCCACGGAGAACTCGGCAGCCTTCATCCGGAGGGTCGCGGCCCCTCCGAGGTCGGAGGCCACCACGCCGCGCCGGTTGCCCACCGACTCGGGCTCGACGTGCTCGTAGGCCTGGGTGAGCCGGGCCACGCCGCTCGCGTGCAAACCGGCCTTGTGGGTGAAGGCGTACCTGCCGGCGTAGGGCTGGCGCGTGTCCGGCGCTACGTTCGCCACCTCGGCCACGTAGTGCGCGACCTCGGTGAGCCGCTCGATCCCGCCCTCGGGGAGCACCGGGATCCCCATCTTCAGCGTGAGGTTCGCGGCGATCGGGATCAGGTCGGCGTTCCCCGTGCGCTCGCCATATCCGTTCACCACGCCCTGCACCTGGAAGGCCCCGTGTTCCACCGCGACCAGCGAGTTCGCGACCGCGCAGCCCGCGTCGTTGTGCACATGGATCCCGAGCGGGGTCTCGGTGGTCGCGCGCACCTCGTCGACGATCCGCGCCACGTCGAAGGGCAACATGCCGCCGTTCGTGTCGCAGAGCACGAGGCGCTCGGCGCCGGCCTCCTCGGCGGCGGCGAGCACCCGCAGCGCGAACGCGGGATCGCTGCGGTACCCGTCGAAGAAGTGCTCGGCATCGAAGAACACGCGGCGCCCCTGACGACGCAGGAATTCGATCGAGTCGCGCACCATGGCGACGCCTTCGTCGAGGTCGGTGCGCAGGGCCTCGGTCACGTGCATGTCCCAGGACTTGCCCACCAGGCACACGTATCCGGTCCCGGCGTCGAGGAGGTCGCGCAGGATGGCCGAGTCCTCGGCCTTCTCGCCCGCCTTTCGCGTCATCCCGAACGCCGTCAAGGTGCTGGTCCGCAGGGTTTCCTTCGTCGCGAGCTTGAAGAACTCGGTCTCGCGGGGGTTTGCGCCGGGCCAGCCCCCCTCGATGAACGGCACGCCGAGCTGATCGAGCTTGTGCAGGATCCGCAGACGATCCTCGATCGAGTACGAGAGTCCGGTCCCCTGGGCGCCGTCACGGAGCGTCGTGTCGTACAGCTCGACCTCGCGCACCGCCCCGGTGGTCTCGGTCGTCATGCGCCGGCCCCTTGGACCACGAGGTCGCCGACCTCGGCCGTTGTCACGCCCATCTCGCCGGCGCGCATGCTCTTCATCTGGCTCGTGGCCGCCCGGATGCCGCGGTCGACCATATCGGCGGCATCGTCCTCGCCCAGCTGCCGGAGCAGCATCTCGACCGCCCCGATCGCGGCGAGTGGGTTGATCGTGCCCTTGCCGGCGTGATCGGGCGCGGTGCCGCCGATCGGTTCGAACATC
>JANLXF010000085.1:0-12566 GCA_031364965.1 Actinomycetes bacterium
CTCCGGGCGAGCGTGGCCGCGGGCGCGAAGGGCATCAAGGTCTGGAAGGACCTCGGGCTCCACGTGCGTGACGACGCGGGCGAGTTGATCCTGCCGGACGACGGACGGCTCGCGCCGCTGTGGACCGCGGCGGCCGAGCTCGGCGTGCCCGTTTTCATCCACACGGCCGACCCGGTCGCGTTCTTCGACCCGATCGACGAACGGAACGAGCGCTACGAGCAGCTCCACGCACACCCGGAGTGGTCGTTCGCCGATCCGTCCTTCCCACGTTTCGCGCGCCTGATCGACGCGCTGGAAGGACTGGTCGCGGCGAACCCGGACACGACGTTCGTGGGCCTGCACGTCGGCGGCTTCGCGGAGGACCTCGGGTGGGTCGGTCGCATGCTGGGCACCTATCCGAACTTCAACGTCGACATCGCGGCACGGGTGGCCGAGCTCGGCCGGCAGCCGCGAGGCACGAAAGCGCTGATCGAGGCGCATCCCGATCGCGTGCTGTTCGGTATCGACGAGTTCCCGCCGGCACCCGAGAACTACGGCATCTACTTCCGGTTCCTCGAGACCGACGACGAGCAGTTCCCGCACTCGACCGAGGAGGTCCCGCTGATGGGGCGATGGGCGATCAGCGGCCTCGATCTCCCCGACGATGTGCTGCCGCAGGTCTACGCGGAGAACGCCCTCCGGATCATGCCCGGCCTCGCGGGCTGACGCGCCCGCGAGACTCAGCGGATCGCTGCGCCCGTCCGCAGATCGAACAGGTGCAGGCGCTCCGCCGGCACCCCGAGCCGCGGACGATCGCCCGGATGGAACCGGACGCCCGGGTCGAACCGGGCCGTGATCGGCGCACGGGACCCCTCGAGCATCGTCGGGAGCTCCTCCTCCTCGGCGCCCGTCTCGACGGGCGTGCCCGCCGTGGACCCGTGCACGACGATCTCGTCGCCGAGGGGCTCTACCACGTCGACGAGGAACTCGAACGAGGGCAGGCCGTCGCTCTGCTGCACGACCGTCTCGGGGCGGATGCCGACGGCCACGTCGCCGTCGGGGACCCCGGCGCGTTCGAACGTGAGGTCGCTCGCGGTGATACGTCCGCCCTCGGCCCGGCCGCGGATCAGGTTCATCGGCGGGCTCCCGATGAAGCCGGCCACGAACAGGTTGGTCGGCTCGTCATAGAGCTCCTGCGGCGGCCCGAGCTGCTGGAGCTTGCCGTTCGACATCACCGCGATGCGGTCGCCGAGCGTCATCGCCTCGATCTGGTCGTGCGTGACGTAGACCGTCGTGATGCCCAGCCGGGTGTGCAGGCGCTTGAGCTCGGCGCGCATCCGCACGCGGAGCTTCGCGTCGAGGTTCGAGAGCGGCTCGTCGAGCAGGAACGCGCTCGGCTCGCGCACGAGCGCTCGGCCCATCGCAACCCGCTGTCGCTGTCCGCCCGAGAGCTGCGCCGGCCGGCGCCTCAGCAGGTCGTCGAGGCCGAGCATCGTGCTGACGGATCGTACGCGCCGGTCGATCTCCCCTTTCTCGGTCTTGCGCTGTCTCAGTCCGAAGGCGAGGTTCTTGTACACCGTCATGTGCGGGTAGAGCGCGTAGTTCTGGAAGACCATCGCGATGTCGCGGTCACGTGGCGTGACGTCATTCACGACGCGGTCGCCGACCCGGATCGTCCCGCTCGTGGGCTTCTCCAGGCCGGCCACGCACCGCAGCGCCGTCGTTTTGCCGCAGCCGGAGGGGCCGACCAGGATCATGAACTGGCCGTCGGGAACTTCCAGGGAAAGATCGTCGATCGCCACCGTCCCGCCGGGGAAGACCTTGTTCACGTGCTCAAAGACGACCTGCCCCACCTCGTTATCCCTTCAATCCGGTCGTCGCGATCCCGCGGATGAACCACCGCTGGGCCACGAAGAACAGCAGCAGCAGCGGGAGCATGCTCATCACGTTGGCCGCCATCAGCAGATGCGTGTTCGATTGATGCGCTCCCGTGAAGGTCGTCAGACCGAGCTGCAGCGTGAAGTTCTTCTCGCTGTAGAGCGTGACGAGCGGCCATAGGAAGTCGTTCCACGTCCACATGAACGTGATCACGGCGAGCGTCGCCAGGGCCGGCCCCGACAGCGGCAGGACGATCTTGAACAAGATCCCAAGGCGAGAGGCGCCGTCGATCCGCGCGGCCTCCTCGAGCTCGATCGGCAGGGTCCGGAAGAACTGCCGAAGAAGGAAGATCCCGAACGCGCCCGCGAGGTTCGGCACGATGAGCGCGCCGAGCGTGTCGATCAGCCCCAGCTGGCGCACGATCAGGAACGTGGGGATCATGATGACCTGGAACGGGATCATCAACGTGGCGAGCACGAGCAGGAAGATCACGTCGCGGCCGAAGAACTTGAGGCGGGCGAACGCGTACCCGGCGAGGCTGCAGAAGATGAGGTTCCCGATCACGACGAGCACCGTGACGAACAGCGTGTTCAAGAACCACCGGGCGAACGGCGCCTGCTCCAGCACGTCCCGGTAGTTCTGCCAGCGGAGGCTGCCGGGCACGAGGACCGGCGGGAACTGGCGGGTCTCGTTCAGGGTCTCGAACGAGGTCACGACCATCCACAGGAGCGGGATGATCATCACGAACGCGAGCGGCAGCAGGATCAGGTGCCACGCGCTGAACAGCGTGCGCCCCCGGCCGGGATCGCCCTCGTCGGGCAGCGGCTCCAAGAGGGCCTCGCCCGCGACCTCTTCGATCGTCGCGTCGCTCATGACGAGTAATAGACCATCCGCTTGCCGACCCACAGCTGGATCGCCGTGAGCACCAGGATCACCACCAGCAGCACGTACGCGATCGCCGCCGCATAGCCCGCGATGCCCTGCTGGAACGCCAGCTGGAACAGGTAGAACACCGGCACGTAGGTCGCGGTGCCTGGGCCGCCCAAGGTCAGGAAGTACACCTCGTCGAAGAGCTGGATCGCGTTGATCGAGGTGAAGACCACGAGGAACAGCGTGGCCGGGCCCAGCAGCGGCAACGTGACGTTGCGGAAGATGCTCCACGACTTGGCCCCATCGATCGAGGCCGCCTCGAGCAGCTCCTGGGGCACGCCCTGCAGCGCAGCCAGGTAGATGATCGCGTTGAACCCGACCCAGCCCCATACCGTCATCACGACGATCGAGTACAGCGCGCCGTTCGGGCTCGTGAAGAACCCGAACGGTCCCAGCCCCACCTTCTCGAGGGCCCAGTTCGCCAGGCCGAAGTGGGAGTCGAACAGCCACAGGAACATGATCGCGGTCGCGATCGTCGACGCAACGACGGGAACGAAGACCGCGATCCGGTAGAAGCGCATCCCGACGACGCGCCGGTTCAGCGCGATCGCCGCGAACAACCCGCCCCCCACCGACAGCGGCACGAACAGAGCCGCGTAGATCACCGCGTGGATCGCCGACGTCTTGAACAGGGGGTCTTTCGAGAGCGCCCGGTAATTGTCGAGCCCGATCCAATCCGGCGTGGACAGGAGGTTGGTCCGCTGGAACGACATCAACGCCGACCAGATGATCGGGACGATGCCGAAGACGACGATCAACAGGACCGCGGGGAACGCGAACGCCCAGCCGACCACGTGCTCGGACTGGAGGATCCGCCGGGCGTTCACGTCCCCGCTCTCGTCATCCGGTCGCTAGGACGGCACCGCGAGGAAGCCGTCCGATTGGTCGGCGGCCTGGTTCAGCGCGTCCTGCGGGCTGGCCTGTCCCTGGATCGCCGCGATCAGCGCCTGTCCGAGCGCGCTCGAGATCCGCGGGTACTGCGGCACCTGCGGGCGGGCCTGCAGCACGTTGTCCAGGTTCTGGACGAACACCTCGGTCCCGGGGTACTTCGTGTAGAACTCGTCGAACCCCGGCATCGTCGCGACGGAGGCACGCGTCGGCAGGTGGCTCGTATCCAGCGAGTCCTGCAGCACCTGGTCGGGTGAGGTCATGAAGCTCAGGAACTCCCACGCCGCGTCGACGCGCTCCTGCCCATTGTCGAAGATCACCCAGTTGTCCGGTCCCGCGATCGTCTGGTGGCTGCCGCCCGCCTCGAACGACGGCATGAACTGTACGCCGTAGTTCACGTCGGGGAACCCGGAGAGGTCCCACGGACCGGTGACGATCATGCCGATGTTGCCCGAGTTGAACAGCTGCCCCGACTTGCCGGAGTCCGGCTTGAAGTCCAGGTACATCGAGCCGTCCTGGTTGATCGAGGTGAGCATGTCCAGGGCCTGGACGCCGGGGGCCTCGTCGAAGATCGCCTTCGTGTTCTCGGGGTTCAGGATATTGCCGCCGGCCGCCCACAGCATCGCCACGTACTGCCACACCATCGTCTCGCTGCCGTCAGCCGGGAACACCATGCCGAACACGTTGTTCGCGGGGTCCGTGAGCGCAGCGGCATCAGCGCGCAGCTCGTCCCAGGTCCAGTCCGGACCGGGGGGCTTCAGGTTGGCAGCCTGGAAGAGGTCCTTGTTGTAGACAACCGCCAGGTTGTCTACCAGGGCCGGGACGCCCAGCACCCTGCCGTCCACCGTGGCGACGGCCTGCTCGCCCTCATAGACGTCGCTCCAGTTGTAGTCGCCCTCGTTCACCTTGTCGGTCAGATCGACGAGCTTCGGCGACTGCGCGAGCTGCGGCATGTTCGTGCCGTACTGGTACGAGATGTCGGGCTGCTTGTTCCCTTGGATCGCGACGGTCGCCTTCTGCAGCGCGTAGTCGCTGTTCACGTACTGCAGCTCGATGTGGATGTTGGGGTTCGACGCTTCGAACTCGTTGACCATGCGCTCGATCGACAAGTACTCGAACGACTGGTTCGCCGGCGGCGGAGGGGTGTACCCCATCCACATCACCAGGTCGATCTGGTCCCCCGAACCGCCCGTGCTCCCGCTGCTACTGCTGCTGGTATCTCCGCCGCCGGTGCAC
Source organism: Actinomycetes bacterium (assembly GCA_031364965.1). Classification (GTDB taxonomy): domain Bacteria; phylum Actinomycetota; class UBA4738; order UBA4738; family HRBIN12; genus JAOUEA01. The sequence goes on from JANLXF010000085.1 coordinate 4,912, forward strand.
GCCACCGCGACGAGCACGACCACCAGGGGCAGTGCCAGCTTCCACAACCGCTTCATCAGACTCCCTCCGATCCGATCCGCTACGACAGCACCACCGAACGGGTGAGGTGACGGGGCCGGTCGGGGTCCAGACCCCGATGATCGGCCAACGCCACCGCCATCCGCTGTATCACGATCAGCTCGGCCATCGGGTCGAGCTCCCCTCCCACGACCGTCGCCCCGGTGGCGGCCGCCGCCTCCCGCACGCCCGCGTCGACCGCACCGAGCGCCCACACGACACTACGCGGTCCGGCGACACTGATCGGCCCGTGCCGGTACTCCATGGCCGGATACGACTCGGTCCACGCCTGGGCTGCCTCCCGCAGCTTCAGCGCGGCCTCGTTCGCCAGACCGATGCTCCATCCTTCACCCAGGAATACGAAGTGGTCGACGTCGCCGGCCTCGACGGGGAGTGGCCCTTCGAGCGCCTGCTCGCCGCCGGCGATCGCGGGCTCGAGGTCTTGGCCGAGGCTCGCGCGCAAGAGCGCGAGCGCGCTCGTCGCGAACCGCGTCTGCACCACCGAGCGCTCGTCGGCGAACGCGAGGGGTATGACCTCGTCGGCGGCCTGGGTGACCGGCGTCTCCTCGACGCCCACGATCGCGACGCGACGCGACGCCTGCATCTGGTCGAGGTAGCGCGCGACCTCGGTCGTGGTGCCGCTGCGGGAGATCGCGACGACGGTCGGGTACGGACGGGCGAGCGGCGCCTCTGAGGCCGTGAACGCGTCTGTTTCACCCTGCCCGAGCGACTCGCGGAGCGAGGCGTAGGCCTGGGCGATGAACCACGAGGTGCCGCAACCGACAGCCGCCGCGCGGGATCCCGGGTGGGGAAGTGTGGCGGCGTTCGCCGCGCCGATCTCGGCGGCGCGGCGCCAGCACGAGGGCTGCGAGGCGATCTCACGCGCGATTTCGCTCATTTGACCGCATGTTAGGTCAGAAGCGATCATCGCTGCAAGGCGGCCGCCTATACTTGGCGCTATGCATCAGTCGGAGCGCCTCGGGATCGTCCTGGAGGAGCTCTCGGTGAGCGGCTCGGTCGCCGTCGTGGATCTGTGCGAGCGCCTCGGCGTGTCGGCGGCAACCGTTCGGCGCGACCTCGAACAGCTCGAGGCGCAGCGCCTCCTCACCCGCACGCACGGAGGCGCTGTCGCCCAGATGGTCTCCTACGAGTTGCCGCTCCGATACAAGTCGGCCCGCCGCCAGGAGGAGAAGCGCCGCGTCGGGATCGAGGCGGCAAGGCGAGTCCACGAGGGTGCCGTGATCGGGTTGACCGGAGGCACCACGACGACCGAGGTCGCCCGCGCGATCGCGGATCGCAAGGTCACCGTCGTCACGAACGCTCTCAATATCGCGAGCGAGCTCGCGATCCGTCCGAACATCAAGCTCGTGGTGACCGGCGGTGTCGCTCGTTCCGAATCGTACGAGCTTGTCGGCCCGATCGCCGACGAGATGCTCGCCGAGCTGCACCTGGACTTCGCATTCATCGGCACCGACGGATTGACTGCGGCCACCGGGCTTACCACGCATCACGAGATCGAGGCTCACACCGACCGCGCGTTGATGCAGCGCGCCGGCAAGGTGGTCGTGGTGGCCGACGGGTCCAAGCTCGGCCGCGTGGCCTTTGCCCGGATATGCGGGATCGATGAGGTCCACGAACTGATCACGGACACCGACGCCGATCGCTCCGAGCTCGCCGCGATCCGGGACGCCGGGCTGAACACGTCGGTCGTCTGACACCGTGAGCGCGTTCGAGTCACGCCTGCAACACGACACCGCGGTACGCGGGCTGTTCATGACGTCGGGTTTCGTGATCTCGGCGTTCTTCCCCTTCCTCGCGCTCTACCTCGACGGCAAGGGCCTGTCGGGCACCGAGATCGGGGTGGTCATCGCGTCGATGGCCGTCGCGCGGATCTTGCTGAACCCGATCTGGGGGCACCTGGCCGACACGGTGCTCGGGCGCCGGACCTCGCTGCAGATCGGGCTCCTCGGCGCCGCCGGGTTCGCGCTGCTGCTCGCCCGCGCCGACGCGCTCGCGTGGATCGCCGGCACCGGGTTCCTGCTTGCCGGGGCGATGGTGACCTTCGGTCCGAACGTCGACGCGATCACGCTCGATCATCTCGGCGCCAAGCGGATGTCGGAGTACGGCCGGATCCGGTCGTGGGAGAGCTTCACCTACGCGATCGGGTGTCTGGTGTTCGGCGCGATCTTCCAGTCCTACGGGGTGGGTTGGGCGATGCCGATCTTCGCGGTGGCGAGCGTCGTCGTGTTCGCGTGGTCGTTCACCGTGCCGCACGATCAGCCCCGGCACATCGCCGGAGGCGACGGCCGGCTCGGGGCGGTGGGCGCGGTCTTCCGCGAGGCGCCGCGATTCTGGGGGTTCCTGATCGCCCTCTTCCTGGTCTGGACGGGGTTCAATGCGGCATGGAACTTCATCTCGCTGAAGATCGCGAGCGAGGGCGGTGGCCCGCTGCTCGTCGGGATCGGCACCGCCGTCGGCGGCCTGGTCGAGGTCCCGATGATGCGCTCCTCATCGCGACTGCAGTCGCGGTTCGGCCTGCGGAAGATCTACGCCCTGGGGTGCGCGATCTACGCGATCGGGTTCCTGTTATGGGGATCGATCTCGAACCCGACGATCGTGTCGCTCCTCACGGTGCTGGAGGGGATGGCGTTCAGCCTGCTGTTCACGACCGGCGTGGTCGTGGTCGGCCGGCTCCTGCCTTCGTCGCTCTACTCCACCGGGAACTCGGTCGCGCAGATGGTGGGCTTCGGTCTCGGCCCGATCTTCGGCGCCGGGATCGGCGGCTACGTCTACCAGCACCTAGGCCCGGGCGTGCTGTATGCGGGCGCATCGGCGCTCGCCCTGTCCGGGGCCGCGGTCGCTTGGTTCGCGCTGAAGATCCCCGAGCTCGACCTGCCGCTGCAGCCGGGCGAAGATCCCCCCGCCGACGTGTCGACCGCCCCGATGGAGCCGCTGGGGTGAGCCGATGACGGCGACCGACCCGGCGCGGCTCCAGGATCACCGCGCGCTCGTCGCGCGTGCCTTCCCGCGGCTCGCGCTCGATACCTTCGAGCCGGTGGGCGACGGCTGGACCTCGGCCACCTACCTGGTGGACGGCGACTGGATCGTGCAGGTGCCGGTCAGCGACTACGCGGAAGCGCGTCTCCTGCGTCAGATCGAGATCCTGCCCGAGCTCGCGCACGACGTCTCCGGCGCGGTGCCGGTGCCCGAGCTCGCATCCACCGACCCGGTGGCGATGGGGTACCGCAGGATCGACGGCTCGCCGTTCACCGAGGTGAGCGAGGAGGGCGTGTGGCCCGAGCGACTCGGGCGGTTCCTGTACGACCTCCATATGGTGCCGCCGGAGTTCGTGGGGATGCGCGCGGTCACACCCGAGCAGGTCCGTGTGGAGCAGCGCGCCGAGATCGCACGGCTTCGCTCCAAGGTCGACCCGTTGCTCGAAGCGGACGAACGCGCGCACCTCGCGGGGCGGTTGGACGGCTACCTCGACGACGACGAGAACTGGCGGTTCTCGCCCTGCGTCACGCACGGCGATCTCGGTCCCGCGCACATCCTCGTAACGCCCACCGGGAACCTCGCCGGCGTGATCGACTGGGAGGAGGTCGGGATCGGCGACCCGGTCGCCGACTTCGCGTGGATGTTGCACGCCGCGCCGGCGCCGGGGGAGCGCGCGCTCGCCGCCTACGGCGGTGCGCCCGATCCGCGGTTCCGCGATCGTGCACGCGTGCGGTTCCTGCTGATGCCGTGGCACGAGGTCGAGTACGGCCTCGACACCGGGAAGGACGGGTTCGTCGCGTCGGGGCTCGCGGGCGTCCGGGAGCGCGCGGACGCATGACGCTCGAGATCCGGCCCATCGCGGCGCACGAGCTCGACGCGGTGAGCGCCGGGCTCGTGTCGCGGCCACGGGCCACGCACGAACGCCGGATCGAGCTCCAGTCCCAGGGCGGGTTCGTCTACCTGATCGCGTGGCGCGACGGCGCGGCGGTCGGCCACGTCGGTCTCGGGTTCGTCGACGGACGGCGGGTCGAGGACCTCTGTGAGTTCCGCGGCTACCCGGTCGTGAGCGATCTCCATGTGATGGAGGCATACCGTGGGAAGGGGATCGGACGCGCGCTGATGGAGAGCCTCGAGGATGTAGCGCGCGCGGCGGGGGAGCGCGGCGTGGCGCTCGACACCGGGACGGACGAGACGTTCGCGGTGTCGCGTGCGCTGTATCGCTCGATGGGCTACCGCGAACAGGGTGGCGTGTTCCTCGGCGGCTGGAGCGATCCCGAGCAGCCCGGGGTCCACTTCTGCGACCCGCTCACGATCTGGCTGAAGGAGTTCTAGCCCTTCCGGATCCCCTCGGGGATCAGGTCGCCGTGGGCGTCGATCAGGTCGTCGCACATCGACACGATCTGCTCGGTGGTGAGGGTGGCGGCGGTGTGCGGGTCCATCAGCGCCGCCTGGTACACGCGCTCGCGTGACTGCTCCAGCGCCGCGTGCACCGTCAGCTCCACTACGTTCACGAACGTGCGATTCAGCGCGAGCGTCTGGGGCGGCAGCTCGCCGACCCGCGTCGGCAGCACACCGTTCTTGCCGGCCACGCACGGGACCTCGACGCACGCGTCCTCGGGCAGGTCGTCGATCAGGCCGGCGTTGCGGACGTTCCCGTAGACCTCGCGGTCGACGCCGGTCTCGACCGCGCGCACGATCTCTGAGGCGAGCTCGCTGTTCAGCTCGATCTCGAGGTCCTCGCCCGCGTCGAGCTTGCGCTGGAGCTCCGCGAACTCCACGAGGTTGTCGTCGCTGCGCCGGATGTACTCGTCGATCTCGCTGCGGAACCTCTCGATCTGGTCGTCGTGGTGCAGGAACCACGGCACGTACTCGGCGGAGTGCTCGCTCGACTCGGTGGGGAAGTAGCCGAACCGCTTAAAGATCTCGACGCGCACGCGCCGGCCGAGTCCTTCGGGATCGGCGTCGACGATCGCGCGCAGCCGAGGATAGAGATCCTCGCCGGTGTGGCGCTCCTCGAACCGGTAGACGAAACACTGGTGGTTGAAGCCCGCGGTGATGAACGAGATGTCGTCCTCGGGCACACCGACCGTCGACGCGAGGAAGTGGTGCGTGTCCCGCACGCTGTGGCACACGCCGATCGTGCGCGACGCGGGGAACGCCGATCCGGCCCAGATCCCCCAGGGCACCATCGCCATCGGGTTCGTGTAGTTCAGGAGCAGTGCGTGCGGGCAGAGCTCGGCCGCGTCGTTCCCCATCTCCACCATCACGGGGATCGTGCGGAGACCGCGGAAGATCCCGCCGATCCCGATCGTGTCGGCGATCGTCTGGCGGAGGCGGTATCGCTTCGGCACCTCGAAGTCGGTGAGCGTGGCCTGATACCCGCCCACCTGGATCTCGTTGATCAGGTAGTCGGCGCCGTCGAAGGCCGCGCGCCGGTCGGGGAAGGCGGCCACCTCATAGCCCGCGCCGGTCTGCTCGACCAGCCGGGCCGCCGCACCCTCCGAGGTCTCGAGTCGCTCGGCGTCGATGTCGTGCAGCGCGATCTCGAGGGTCCCGTGGAGCTCCTCGTAGCTGCACAGGTCGGCCAGGATGTTCCGAGTGAACTCGACGCTTCCCGCCCCGATGATCGTGACCCTCGCCATGCGCGGGAGTGTCGCAGACGGTCCGAGGGGGGACAACGACGAACGGCTCCCACGGGACTCCCGTCCCGAGCGGCGCCAGACGCGCACACGCGATGCGCCTGACCTGCGGGTTTGCGTAGGATAGCCGGGATGGAACGATCGGTATCCACATCGATGGGAGGCACCACGTGACCGGCACCGACGATGCGAAGGGCGCGGCGGGCGACGCCGCCAACAAGGCCGCTGAGACGGCGGGCAAGGCGGCCGACGAGGCCGAGGGTGTGACCGACAAGGCCGCGTCCGCGAGCGGCGATCTGATCGACAGGGCCAAGGGCACCATGGGAGACCTCGCCGAGAAGGCAGCTCCGATGGTCGACAAGGCCAAGGAGACGATGGGCGACCTCGCCGAGAAGGCGGGTCCCGTCGCCGAGAAGGCCGTGGGCGCGGCCGGCGACATCGCGGGCAAGGCGATCGACACCGCGGGCGACCTCGCGGGGAAAGCCAAGGAAGCTGCCGGCCCCGTCGTCGGCAAGACGAAGGACACGGCGGGTGGATTGTTCGACAAGGTGAAGGGGCTGTTCGGCGGCAACAAGAGCTGAGGAGGCGAACCCGAGATGGTGCACGCGTACATCCTGATCCAGACCGAAGTCGGCAAGGCCGCGCAGGTGACCGAGCAGGTGCGGGGCATCGAGGGCGTCACGGTCGTCGACCCGGTGACCGGTCCCTACGACGTGGTCGCGCGCGCCGAGGCGATCGACCTCGACGTGCTCGCCAAGGGCACCGTGATGCCGATGCAGGAGCTCGAGGGCATCACGCGCACCCTGACGTGCCCGGTCCTGCAGCTCTGATCGGCCAGGGCCGGGCCACCCGCCCGGCTGCCCGGCGATGACGATCAAGATCCGCACCGACGACCAGATCAGCGACGTCGACGGCGGGTGGTTCCGCGCGCGCTGGCACTACTCGTTCGACTCGTACCGCGATCCCGAGTACGTGAGCTTCGGCACGCTTCGCGTCTTCAACGACGACCGGCTCGTGCCGGGCGCGATCTGGCCGATGCATCCGCACCGCGACATCGAGGGCCTGACCTACGTGGTCGAGGGGCTGTTCGGGCACCAGGACGACGTGGGCGGCGCGCCGGGACCACTTCCCGCCGGCTCGGTGCAGCGGATGACGCTCGGCAGCGGCGCCCTGCACAGCGAACAGAACGCCAGCGAGACCGATCCGATGCGGTTCATCCAGATCTGGATCATCCCGAGCGAACGGGGGCTCGTCCCCGGCGTCGAGCAGAAGGTGTTCACGACCGAGGACCGTACCGACAGCCTGCTCAAGGTGATCAGCGGCGACGGCGGCGATGCCGTGCTCGTGCACGAGGACGCGCACGTCTTCGTCTCGCGGCTCACGGCGGGGCGATCGGTGACGCATGCGCTCCCTGCCGGTCGCGGTGTCTACCTCTACGTGATCGAGGGCGACGTGACGGTGAACGGCGCGCGCATGGAGACCGGCGCGGCCGCCCAGGTCCGTGACGAGCCCGAGATCGCGATCGGGGCCGCCGCTGACAGCGAACTGATCCTCGTCGACGTCGCGGTGTAGCTACTCGTCGACGAGGATCGGGAACGGCAGGGCGACCGGGTCGACGAACGGCGAGTTGCCCTGCTCGTCGAAGCGGTCCATCCGGAAGTTGTCGGGCCGCTCGACCACGTCGGTGATTCCGTCCAGCGAGAGATCGGTCGCGATCCGCGCGACCGCCGGGCCCCACATCATCCCGTGGCCGCACGCGCTCGCGATCGTCGCGCCGCGGATCTCCGGCCCCTCGTCGGTGACGAACGGTCCCAACAGGGGCTGGTGGTCGGGCGTGTACTCGATCGTCGCGGCCCACACCTTCTTCATGCCGAGGTGCTTCGTGATCGGCACGAGCGAATTCAACCGCTTCTCCATCTTCCTGATGTAGGGCCAGTCGATCGCACGCGCGGCGCCCGGCGA
>JANLXF010000149.1:0-1835 GCA_031364965.1 Actinomycetes bacterium
CAACTTCAACGAGACGATCGCACTGCTTCGTGAGACGTATCTGCTGTGGCGAATCTCCAAGGGGGGCCCCGGGCTTCCCGAGGAAGGGGGCCCCTGGGATACGGCCATGCCCGCCTGGGAGAAAATCCTGAAGGAAGACGAGATGTGGGAGGCGATCCTCTTCCTCTACGATTTCACGGGACAGAAGCCTCGCGCCAGGGAGGAGGCCGCCGCGAAATGACCTCCTGTCTGATGGGTTCTTGTGCATCTCGCGCGAGGTCGCGCCGGTGTCTTACAGTGCTGATTGCTTCGCTGTGTGCCGCGCTGGCGGGATCGGTGCGCGCGGCGGCTCAAGACGTCGGGACCGAGGCGCAGCGGGAGTCCGGCAAGAAGCTCTACCTCCATTACTGTTCGCAATGCCACGGCGAGAATGGAGACGGCGAAGGATATGCGGCGCCGCATCTGCGCCCGCGGCCCCGCAACTTCACGACGGGCAAATTCAAGATTCGGACGACGCCCAATGGAGCGCTCCCGACCCATCAGGACCTCGTCAACATCATCAGGCGCGGCATGCCCTACACGTCGATGCCCGCCTGGCCAAGCCTGGCCGACCAGGAAGTGTCGGATCTCGCGTACTTCATCACGACATTCTCCCCCGACTTCTCGAACCGCGACAATGTCCCCAAGCCCGTTGAGCTCCCGAGCGCGCCGAGCGCCTCGAAGGAGTCCGTCGAGCTCGGCAAGAAGCTCTACGAGGAGACCGGCTGCGTGAAGTGCCACGGCACGCTCGGTCGTGGCGACGGACCGTCGGCTCCAACCCTGATGGACGACTGGGGCCATGCCATACGCGCGGCCGATCTCGCGCAGAACTGGACCTTCCGGGGTGGATCGTCGCGCGAGGACATCTTCAGGACGATGACCACCGGGCTCAACGGCACGCCCATGCCGTCGTTCCTCGACGCCCTCAAGCCCGAGCAACGATGGGCGATCACGGACTTCATCGTCTCGCTCTCGGCGAGTACGGGGCCCAGCTATTCGAACCTCGTCGTCGCCAGGCACGTCCTGGATCCGATCGATTTGGCCAAGGGCGCCGCGAGCTTCGACTCGGCTCCTGTGGCCCGCTTTCCAATCGTCGGGCAGATCATGGAGCCCGGACGCTCGTTCCATCCGCCCGCCACGAGCGTCGCCGTTCAGGCGATCTACGATGCGGACTCCATGGCTCTGCTCGTGCGATGGCACGACATGAGCGCGGAGAAGACCGGGACCAACGGGCCGACCCTTCCCGTGCCACCGGAGGAGGAGGAAGAAGCGGCGGCGACACCAGCCGGCGAGGGTGGCGGTGCCGCAGCGGGGGGGAGCGCTTTTGGCGACGCGGAGGTCGCGCCAACTCAGGCCGCGCAGGACCCTTTTGCCGAGACGCAGGCGGCGCCGGCCGGCACGGCCTCCGAGTTCTCGGACGCCGTCTCGGTGCAGATCCCGTTGCAGGCGCCGACGGGCGCCCGCAAGCCCTACTTCATCTTCGGCGACGCCCAGAACTCGGTGGATCTGTGGTTCTTCGATCTGGCCCGGCCGGCGCCTTTTCAGTTCACCGGCAAGGGAAGCGGGGACGTCGCTCCCAACGACACGGGGGATCTCACCGGCGTCGCCACCTACGATCAGGGAGAATGGTCGGTCGTCTTCAAGCGGCCTCTTCGCGCAAGCTCGGGCGCCGCGTTCACGCCCGGAGAGTTCCTGCCGGTCGCCTTCTCGGTGTGGGACGGGTTCTCGCGCGAGCGTGGCAACAGGCGAGCTCTGACGTCGTGGTACTCGATCTACGTCGAGCCGGAAGTGGTCACATCGGCCATCGGCCCGATGGT
>JANLXF010000163.1:0-7974 GCA_031364965.1 Actinomycetes bacterium
CCGAAGAGCTCCGCCGTCTGATCTGAGCCTCGGCGAGTTGTCGACGCGACTGCTTGGCTAAACGATGTGGGCGCTCCGCGCATCCATGGCGTGTGCAGGCCGAAGGAGAGGACTTCGTGGTCAAGGGGCTCGTGACGTCCGAGACACCCTTGAGCTTCGACGACTTCTTCATCGATCAGCACGAGCGCCTGTATCGGGCGCTGTACTTCGTGACGGGCAGCCGTCAGGACGCGGAGGAACTCATGCAAGACGCCTTCCTGAAGTTGTGGGAACGCTGGGATCGGATCGGTGAGATCGCGGATGCGGAGGGATACCTCTTCCGAACCGCACTCAACGGATTCCGGATGCGGGCGCGCCGCGCGAAACTCACCGCGAAGCATCTGACGGTGGTGGGCGACACGCCGGACCCCTTCGCCTACGTGGACCTCCAACAGGACGTGCGGATACTCCTGCTGCGGCTGACGCCGCGCCAGCGCGCCGCCGTCGTGCTCACCGACGTTTACGGGTACAGCTCGGAACATGCCGGCCAGATGATGGGCATCCGATCAACGACCGTGCGCGTTCTGGCCTCTCAGGGGCGCTCCACGCTCAAGAGCGACGTGAGGAGTGCGGATGCCTGACGCGAAGGAGGTCTTCCAGATGGTTTCCGAGAAAGCGAGTCCCGATCAGGGTGCCCTTCGACGACAGCACGAACTCCAGGACCGGCGCCGGCGACGGCAGCGCGTGGGAACGATCGCACTGTCGGCTGCTGTGATCGCCGCCCTGGCTGTGTTCTTCTCGACCCGCTCTGGCGGCGACAACCCCGTCCCCGCCACTCAGAGTCCCGCGCCAAGCTCGGTGTCGGGTTACGCGACGACGGCGCCAGCACTCGTCGGCCTGGACGGATCGATTAGGCCCGTGACCTTGGCCAGCGACGCATGGGAGCCGGCCCTCTCGCAGGACGGAAAGTGGATCGCCTACGTTACGCGTAAGTACAACGTGGGGAACTGCGGCGCCTGTACCCCAGGACCGCGCATCGCCGCCGTCAGGGTCGTGGGAACCGGCACGGACTACGTCACGTTCCATGGGGGCCCCCGCACAGAGGTGGTCGGACAACCCGTGTGGCCCCCAGACGGCAGCCAGGTGGCGTACGTGGCATCGGGGCGGGCTCGCTCCGGGTCGAACATCTTTGTGGTCGACGCTGACGGTTCGCTCCAACATGCACTGCAGCTGACCACCGGCTCGACGCAGAAGGAATGGCCATCGTGGTCGCCCGACGGCACGCAGATCCTCTACAGCGACGCGGGGAGCACCCCCCTGGACGACTCGGGATTCTCCTCAACGCAGGAGCTCTATCGTGTGGCGGCGAACGGCACCGGCGCATCGGTCAGGATCACGAAGAACGGCGTCGACGACTCCGAAGGGGTCTACTCGCCGGATGGCGCCGAGATCGTGCTGTTCCACGACGGAACGCTGGCGATCATGAATGCCGACGGCAGTGGACTCCAGGACCTCGGTCTCCACGCCTTTTCCCCGCGCTGGTCCCCCGACGGGAAGAAGATCGCGTTCCTGACCTACAACGCAACCGAACGCTTCGAGCTTTCCGACCCCTCCACCGGCAGTCAGGCAAGCTGGCCCAGGCTCGATGTGAACGTCTTCGATCGGGCAAGCGGAACGACCACGAGCCTTGGCGTCAGCGTGGCGAGCGATACGAACGCGGTCTCGTGGACGTCGGATTCCAACGCCCTGCTCATCAACCGGGCCTCGAACCGGTAGGAGACCAGCAGGTGGATGACGAAGGGCCGGGGCGAACCCCGGCCCTTCATCACGTCCGCGATGTCGCGGCTTGCTCCGAAGGGCTAGAACAGCCCGCTACGGATGTCACCTCCAAACCCCAAGTGCCCCGAGGGGGCGCCAGCGGACCAGAGTTCTGGTCTGGCTCCCCCACCTCACGAGGTGGAGCTGAAGGGCAAGGGTGAGACCGAGACGTTCCTCCTGCGCCGTCGAAGCTGATCCGGTCACAGACCGATCCTGGGCCAGCCCGGGGGGAGCCGGCCGCTGCAAGCATCCCGTGCAACGGCCCTCAGGCGCCGTGCCCGCGCGGCCCTCGGCTTGCTGGCAAGCTCGTACGGGTCGGTACGGAGGTTGTAGAACTCCCACTCGCCGGATCCATAGCGCACGAGCTTGATGTGTCGCAACCGCACCCCGCAGAACGAGTGAGCCTCCGCGGCGCTCTCGATCAAGACGTACTTCCGATGAGCGGGCGCATAGAGCGACGTGCCCTCGATCGCCCAGGGGGCCGTGAGACCGGCGGCCTGCAGGATCGTCGGGAGAACGTCGACGTTCGTGACGAGGCCATCGACCGTTCCGGGGATCATGCCGTACCCCTGAGCAAGAAGCGGCACGTGGATCGACTCCTCGTACGGCACGGCCTTGCTCAGCCGAAGGTGGTTCCCGATCTCGAGCCCGTTGTCGCCGATGAACAGGAACAGGGTGTCGTCGAGACCCGGGTCCCGAGCCATCTGTGCCTCCACGAGATCGCGGACGTTCCGGTCGACCGACAACAGGCTGCGAGCGTAGGCCTTGTTCCAATGACGGTAATACGAGACGGGGCGCGGTTCGTCGGCGGATCCCCCGATGTAGGCGGGTTTGTCACTGATGTCTGATTCCATGAAGTTCGGTGTGAATGAGAAGGCCGCGACTGAGGCGTCCTCCTCCGCCGGGCCCGGTACGGGAGGCGCCGGGCCAGACGCGCTGTGTGGTGCGTTCAGCGATAGGTAGGTGAAGTGCGGCTCGTACGGTGCATCGGCCATGAAGGCGATGGCCTTCTGGGTCAGCACATCGTCGGAGTAGTCCACGGGGTCGTGGCCGAAGTCCTCGTACGAGCCGTCCTCGTAGCGCAGCGTGTAGTCGTAGTAAGGGGAATCTGCTCCGTGGAGCCCAGCTGCAGCATGGCCGGCGAATCGGTCCCACCCGCTGGGGATGGTGTCGTCCCAGGCATTGAGGAATTTGCCGAACAGGCCCGTGACGTACCCGCCATCCTGCAGGACCGTGGCGACCGACCGGTCGGCCCAGCCGTGAGCCTGGAACTGCGGCCAACCGCCGTATCGTGCTTCGTTGGTCCACACCCCGTTCGTATAGGAGTACGTGCCGGTCATGATCGCGGTCCGGGATGGGCAACACGTCGGATTGGTGATGAATGCGTTGTCGAAGACCGTGCCGAAGAAGCTTCTCGTGAACGGCATGTAGCGCATGGTGTCCGACCGCTGATCGTCCGTGATGATCAGGATGATGTCCGGATGCCTGGTGGCTGTCCGGGCGTGGACGGGGAGGACCAGGATCGGCGTCAGGAGCGCCGCGAGGAGGGTGAAGACGATCCGAGCCCGGATCGTTATCTGTGGATCGCTCATACCTGTCTCTGCTCTCGCGACAACGGATCGTCAGCCCGGCCGCTCTGGAAGGGTCCGCTCAGCCCTCGGAGGTCATCCATGTCTTCGGCGCGAAACCTCGCGGCCTTAGGTCCTCCTTGCCTCGGTGGCAGGCTCGATCCAGCCCGAAGTTCCACGTCCGGTGCGGACCCTTCCTCCTTGTCGGGGCGATGTTGGCGGGCCGCCCTCATGCCGCGACCGGACGAGGCACGACGATCCCCGACCCATCGGCCTCCCAGGACAGAAGCGGCTTGTGGAGGATTCCGCGCGCCCCAGCTAGCGGTCATTGCCGAGGACCCTTGCCGCGCCGGAGCCTACGAGAGCCCCCCAGGTTGGGCGGCGCGCCTACACTCGCGGGCATGAACGCCTGCCCAGCTTGCGGAGCGGAGAACCCCGAGGGCGCCCGGTTCTGCGCATCGTGCGGGACACCACTCGCGTCGATCTGTGGTTCGTGCGGTGCGCCCCTTCCTGAGAACGCGAGGTTCTGCGGTGCCTGCGGCACCTCGCACACTCCCGAACCCAACACAAGGGCGAACGAACGGAAGTTGGTGACTGTCCTGTTCGCCGACGTGACCGGCTCGACGGCACTTGGCGAACAACTCGATCCGGAACGGATGCGCGAGGTGTTGGATCGCTTCTTCGCCGCGATGCGCGAGGAGATCGAGGCCGAGGGCGGCACCGTCGAGAAGTTCATCGGCGACGCCGTGATGGCTGCGTTCGGCGTCCCGGCTGCGCATGAGGACGATCCGGCGCGTGCGGTCCGGGCAGCGACGAGGATGCTCCGCCGCCTGAACGACGTCAACGCCGCGCTCTCGCAGAGCCATGACGTCGCGCTGCAGGTCCGCATCGGCGTGAACACCGGTGAGGTGCTCGCGACCACCGAACCGCGGCCCGGCGAGGCGATGGTCACCGGCGACACGGTAAACGCGGCGGCGCGGCTCCAGTCCGTCGCCGAGCCTGGTTCCATCGTGATCGGCGAGCGGACCGCGCGCGGCGTCCGCGGGTTCCGGCTCGAAGACCTCGGGTCGCTCGAGCTGAAGGGAAAGGCCCAACCGGTGCGCGCCTTCCTCGTGGCGGATGAGCTGTTGCTCGCGCCGGAGCGAGGGGTGCCCGGGCTGCGCGCGCCGATGGTCGGAAGAGGCACCGAGCTCGAGCTGCTTCGCGGCATCTACGCACGCGTGGCGGCCGAGGGCCGGCCCAACCTGGTCACGATCTACGGCGACGCGGGGGTCGGCAAGAGCCGGCTCATGCAGGAGTTCCTCGCGTGGGCCAGTAAGACCGACCCCGCCCCGCAGACGCTGCGCGGGCGATGCCTGCCGTACGGCGAGGGCATCACATATTCGCCGCTCGCCGAGATCCTGAAGGGCCAGGCCGGCGTTCTCGACTCCGACGGGCCGGAGTTCGTGCTCGAGAAGATCAGGAAAGCGGGGCGCGATCTGCTCACGACCGACGTCGCGAGCGACCCGGTCCGCGCGACTGCGGCCCTGGCTTTCACGGTGGGGATCGAGGATCCTGAGGTCCCCTTCGCGAACCTCGACCCAAGGCACGTGCGTACGGAGGTCCACGCCGCCTGGCGGTCGTACTTCTCAGCCCTCGCGACCATGGGCCCGGTCGTGGCCGTGATCGAGGACATCCACTGGGCGGATGCCGCTCTGCTGGATCTGCTGGACGATCTGGGGGAGCGGGCCCGTGGGCCGATTCTCGTCCTGTGTCCGTCCAGGCCCGACCTCATCGCCGTGCGCCCCGAGTGGGGCGGCGGCAGGCGGAACTTCTCATCGATCTCGCTCGACCCGCTCACGCCCGAGGACGCGGACGTCTTGATCCACGCGCTCCTAGCGATCGACGACTTGCCGCCGTCCGTGCACGCGCGCATCCTCGAGCGCGCGGAGGGGAACCCGTTCTTCCTTGAGGAGATCGTTCGGCATCTCATCGACGAAGGCCGGATCGTGCGCGAGGGCGAGCGTTGGCGTGCCATGGCCGGCATCGAGGAGGTCCAGATCCCCGACACGGTACAGGGTGTGCTGGCGGCGCGGATCGACCTCCTTGGGCCTGAGCACAAGCGCGCGCTGCAAGGCGCAGCCGTCGTCGGCCGGGTGTTCTGGCCGCGCCCGGTGGGCCTGCTACTCGGTGACAGCGCCCCGATCGACGATGCGCTGCGCACCTTTGAGGACCGCGAGCTCGTCCTTTCCAGACTAGGCTCGGCGATCGCGGGAGAACCCGAATACATCTTCAAGCACATCCTGACAAGAGAGGTCGCCTACGAGTCGATCCCGCGCCGCGAGCGCGGGACCATGCACGCGCTCGTCGCGCGCTGGATCGAGGAGACGGTCGGAGACCGGTCTCGGGAGTTCGTCGAGCTCCTGGCTCATCACTACGCGACTGCGGTGCGCGAGAGCGCCGACGAGCCGCCGGCGGACTTGCGCTCGAAGGCGTTCGACTTCCTCCTTCGCGCCTCGGCGGACGCGAGGAGCAAGTTGGTGCTCCTGAAGGCCGAGCAGACGGCCGAGGAGGCCTTGTCGCTCGCTGCGAGCGAACTCGAGCGTTCGCTCGCGCTCGAGGCCCTTGCGGAGACGTTCCTTACGGACTTCCGCGGGGACCTGGCGTGGCGGTGCTTCCGTGAGTCGGCCGACGCCCGGCTCGCCGCGACCCCCGAAGACGGGAAGACGATCGCGTACCTATGTGCCCGGGCGGTCGACGTGCCGACGCGGTGGCCCGGCTCGATGCGAGACGTGCCGGCCGAATCCGTGGTGCGCGCATACCTGGAGAAGGGGATGGCCCACGTCCCCGAAGGGGACAGCGAGGAGCAGGTTCGCTTGCGGACGGCGCAGGCACTCTGGCCCTTCGGGTTCGCGACCCAAGAGATCGGAGACGAGGAGTACGAGGAGTTCGAGCGGATCGCGCTCGAAGCGGCTGAGGAGGCGATGCGCCTCGGCCGCCCCACCCTCGCGTCGGGGGCGCTCGACGCTGCGGCGGGCGTCTCAGGGTCGCGAGGGCTCTACGGTCGTGGACTCGAGATCACGCTGAGGCGTTTCCCGCTCATCCCGCACATCTCCGACCTCCTGGAGGTCGGAGACGCGTACGCGGGCGCGGCCTGGGGCGCCTGCGAGATCGGCCGCTACGACCAGGCCGTGGACTACGCATCGGAGGGGATCGAGATCGTGCACGCCCGTGGGGGCACCCTGTTCGCTGGAGGCATCCTGCATATGCTCGCGTGGCGGTGCGTGGCACGTTACCGTCTCGGTGCCTGGGACGAGGCCGTCGCAGACTTCGACGAGATCCGGGGCTTGCTGGACGAGCGGCGTGAGGATCCTCCGTACTTCTGCTCCAATGCCTTCTGCGCCGCGGGGATGGTGTTCGAGTCTCGAGGGGAAGGGCTTCCCGTCGACGAGATGCTGGGCTACCTCGTTCCTCTCGCCGGTCGGGAGTCCGCGCGGTTGGTCCCTTGGCTCGGCCGACTGCTCGTCGAACGCGGGGAGCTCACGGAGGCGCGCCGCATCCTCGACCCTCTGCCGTACCAGTGGCGCGTCCATGCCGGCTCCCTGCTCGAAACCCTGGCCGAGCTCCTCGCCGCAGAGGGGCGATGGGACGAGGTTCCCGGGCTCCTCGAGCGAATGCGGGCGCAGGCGGTCGGAGGGCAGCTCGTCGCCCTCCCGGCCTTCGCCGACCGGCTCGAGGGACGCGCGGCGCTCGCCGCCGGCGATGCGCCAGGGGCCGCCGACCTCCTCCGAAAGGCGAGCGCGACTTTCGCCGAGATCGGCGCGGTCTGGGAGCAAGCCCGGACGGACCTGTTCGTCGCCGACGCGTCGCTCGCGCTTGGCGACCCTCACGCCGCCCGCGCACGAGTCGAGGCGGCGATCGAGGCATTCGAGCGGCTGCGCGCAGTCAAGGACCTCATGGCAGCGCGTGCACGATCCAGCAAGGACTGAGTCGCTGCTTCGGACAGGTTGGGGGCGGATAACACGCGGTTCCCTGGCATCGCATCTCAGGCGACCGACCTGGCCACCCGAACGCTACGACCCTGTCGCCGGGTGGCGCCAGACCTGCTGTCGTCGTAGGGTCGTCACCCCGCATCGGAGGAGGGACCGGATGACGCTCGCACCGACGACCAAGGCCGGACGACTGAACGCTGTGTTGGCCGTCGCCGCCACTGTGCTCGCGATCGTGCTGTCGTCGGCAGGCACCGTCGTCGCGGCGAGCACGGCGCCGAAGACGATCCGCGTGAACGTGCGCACGCCGAGCGGCCAGGCGAACTCCGGTGCGATCTACGAGTCCGTCTCGGGAAGCGGCAGGTTCATCGCGTTCGAGTCAAACGCCACGAACCTGGTGTCTGGGGACACGAACGGTGTTACGGACGTCTTCGTACGGGACCGCCGTACGCATACCACCACCCGCGTCAGCGTCCGGTCGAACGGCAATCAGTTCAACGACTGGGTCGGCTACACCGCGATCTCGGTCAACGGCCGGTTCGTCACGTACTGCGGCGACGCCTCGAACGCGGTGAAGGGCGACACGAACGGCCATCAAGACGTTTTCGTCCATGATCGCACCACGGGGAAGACGACGCTCG
>JANLXF010000294.1:0-21389 GCA_031364965.1 Actinomycetes bacterium
TGACGGCCGCGCTGCAGATCTGCCGGCGCGGCAACGTGCCGGTCGAGGCGCTCGGGACCTTCTTCGGGCCCAAGGGCGAGGAGGTCACCCGCGACCTCGACGGCGAGCGCCTGTTCCCCGATTTCACGTTCGGGACCCACCTCGCCGACGTAGAGGTGGACCTGGACACGGGCGAGGTGACGGTCCTGCGGTACCTCGCCGCGCACGACGTGGGTCGCGCGATCAATCCGCTGAGCGTCGAGGGGCAGATCGCGGGCGCCGCGGTGCAGGGGATCGGCCAGGCGCTGCTCGAGGAGATCGTGATGCAGGACGGGGTGAACCTCACGGGCGGGTTCTTCCAGTACCTGATCCCCACCGCGATGGACGTGCCCGACATCGAGGCGATCGTGCTGGAGTCGGGCGAGGGCCTCGGCCCGTTCGGGGCTCGCGGGATCGGGGAGCCGCCGATCGGTCCGCCGCTCGCCGCGATCTCGAGCGCGATCGCCGACGCCGTCGGCGCCCGCCCGACCACGCTGCCGATCACGCCCGAGCGCGTGCTCGAGTGCGTGCGGCGCGGCGCGGCTTCGTCGCCCTAGGTGTCCCGCGGGCCCTCAGGCGTCCCAGACCACCGGCAGCTCGAGCGCCGCGCGGTTGGCCCAGCCGCGTACGATCGGCCGGCGCCTGGGGTCGAGCCGCAGGCGTGGGAGCCGGCGGAACATCTCCTCCACGATCACCTGCGCGAGCACCCGGGTGACGAAGTGGCCGACGCAGAAATGCACGCCGTACCCGAACGACTGGTGACCCTGGTGCTGGCGGTCCAGGTCGTAGGTGTCCGGGTCGTCGAAGCGATCCGGGTCCCGGTTCGCCGATCCGATCACCAGGCCGACTTCGGTGTCCGCCGGGAAGCGCAGCCCGCCCAGCGTGGTCTCGCCCGTCGTGCGCTTCTCCGTCATCCCGAAGGGCGAGATCCATCGCAGGCCCTCCTCGATCGCCGCGCGCGACCACGTCGGGGCGTCCTCGGCCACCCGGCGTGCCTGGTCCGGGCGCCCCAGCAGCCCGAGCAGGGTGTTGGCAACGGCATGCGCCGGTTCCTGGATCCCGCCGACGATCAGCACCCCCACGGTGCCGATCAGGTCCTCGGCGGTGCGCGTGCGCCCCGCGGGCATGCCGTCGCGCAGCATGTGCGACAGGGCGCCGTCGTCGGGATGCGCTGCCAGGTCCGGGAGGCGGCGTTCGAGGTAGGCGAGAACCTCGGCCTTGACCGCCCGGCCCCGTTCGGCCACGGCGGCGTCGCGGCCGAAATCGACGAGATACGCGGCGTAGCCCCCCAGCCACCGGCCCAGCGTGGCGTCGTCGACGTCGACGAATCCGAGCACGTCGCCGACCGCCCGGATGCTGATCGGTTCCAGCAGCTCGCGGCACGCCTCCGCGGCGCCCCGTGGCCGGATCGCGTCGACGTATCGCGCGGCGGTGGCTCCCAGGATCTCGTCGCGGTACCCATTCACCGCGCGCGGCCGGAAGGGAGGGTTCAGCGAGTCCCGCAGGGTCCGATGGGGCGGTCCCGTCAGGCTCATCACGTTGGGATCGCCGTAGACCGCGTTGAACGGCTGCTGCGTGGGGCCGAACACGTCGTCGTTGCCGCCGGCTTCCTCGCACAAGGCCCACGTCGTGACCAGGACGCGCCCGGTTTCCGGGACGAACGCGATCGGGGCCTCCCGTCGCATCCACCGGTAGACCGGATACGGGTCGTCCTCCAACACGTCGAGACCGACGTCGACGATCACGTCGGTGGCGACCTCGCCGCCGTTGCGGCGGTGGATCTCCCCGATCATCGCGGCGCCCTCTTCCCGTGGTGTGCTGATGGCGTGGTGTGCTGATGGCGCATGGTCGTCTTGCCGGCCGCCGGCCGCAACCGCTTCTCACGGTGCGAGAAGCGGTTGAACCAGGCGAGAACGACGACCTAGACTCGCCCCCTGATCGGCTCACAGGAAGGACCCTGGCCATGACCCACGGCATCGAGGAGTACGAGCGCCGCACCCCGACGTGCAAGGCGGCCTGGGAGTCGGCCTCCAAGGTGATCCCCGGAGGCGTCGGCAGCGCGATCCAGTTCAAGGCCCCCTACCCGCTCTACCTCGGCGACTCCAAAGGCTCGCGTGTCTGGGATCTCGACGGGAACGAGTACATCGACTACTCGCTCTGCTACGCGGCGATGGTCGCCGGCCACGCGAACCCGCACATCGTGGAGGCGATCAAGGCCCAGACCGAGCACGGCACGCTGTACGGCCTGCCCACCACCCTTGCGGGCGACCTCGCCGAGGAGATCATCCGCCGGTACCCGGGCGTGATCGACATGGTGCGCTTCACGCAGTCGGGCGTCGAGGCAACGCAGACCGCGATCCGTCTCGCGCGCGCCGCCACCGGCCGCAAGACGATCGTGAAGATCGAGGGCCAGTACCACGGCGGCACCGACCACCTGCTGGTCTCGATCGGCGGCGCGCCGGCCGACGCGGCCGGCCCCGACGACCACCCGAACGCGACGGCCGACTCGGCGGGGCTGCTGCCCGCTTCCACGGAGTACACCGCGGTGGTCGCGTTCAACGACCTCGACATGATGCGTCGGGCGTTCGACGAGCACGACGGCGACGTGGCCGGCGTGATCATCGAGCCCGCGATGACGAACGGCGGCGTGATCCCGCCGCTGCCCGGCTACCTCGAAGGGGTGCGCGCCCTCTGCACCGAGAAGGGCTCGGTCCTCATCATGGACGAGGTCAAGCTCGGGTGCCGTATCGCGGCGGGCGGCGCCACCGAGCTGTGGGGCGTCAAGGGCGACATCGTCACGCTCGCCAAGGCGATCGGCGGCGGCGTGCCGGTGGGCGCCTTCGGCGGCACACGCGAGCTGATGGAACAGATCAGCCCGCTCGGACCCGCGGTGCACTTCGGGACCTACAACGCGAACCCGCTCGGGATGGCCGCCGGACTCGCCTGCCTCACGAAGGTCATGACCGACGAGACCTACGCGGAGATGACGCGCCTTGCCACCCGGATGGCCGACGGGATGCGCCACGTGATCAAGGAGACCGGCACGTCCGCCTACGTCGTGCAGCTCGAGACGCTCGGCGGGATCTTCTTCGGTCTCGAGGAGCAGCCCAACAACTTCCGCGAAGCCGCGAAGAACGACGCCGCGAAGTGGGACGACTACTGGTTCGGCATGCTGAACCGCGGCGTGATCCCGATGGGCTCCGCGTGGTTCGAGGAGTGGTCGATGTCGGCGCAGCACACCGACGAGGACGTGGACCGCACCCTCGAGGCCTTCGAGGACACGCTGCGCGCGATCGCCTGAGCGGCGGGACGGGGAGGGGAACGGCCGTGACGGATCCGATCGTGATCGACATGTACGTGGGTGGGCGCCGGGTGCCGTCGCGATCGGGAGAGCGCTTCGACGTCGTGAACCCCGCCACCGGGGCGGTGTACGCGAGCGTCCCGAAGGGGAACGTCGAGGACATCGACCTCGCGGTGACGGCGGCGCGCGCGGCGCTCGAAGGCGAGTGGCGCACGACTGCGGCGCCCGATCGCGCGCGGATGCTCGGCACGCTCGCGCGGCTCCTGGAGGCGCGGATCCCCGAGTTCGCCGCCGCCGAGACGGCGCACAACGGCAAGACGCTGTTCGACGCCGACTTCGACATGCACGGCACCGTCGGGTGCTTCGACTACTACGCCGGCGCCGCCACGAAGTACGTGGGCTCCACGATCCCGGGCCCGGCCGACTACCTCCTGTACACCCGGCGCGAGCCCGTGGGCGTCTGTGGCCTGATCGTGCCGTGGAACTTCCCGCTGGCGATCGCCGCATGGAAGATCGCCCCGGCGCTGGCCGCCGGATGCACGGTGATCGTGAAGCCGGCGAGCGAGACCCCCGTCACCGTGCTGATGCTCGCCGACCTGATCGAGGAGGCGGGATTCCCGCCGGGGGTCTTCAACGTCGTGACCGGTCCCGGGCCGGTGGTGGGCAACGCGCTCGTCGAGCACCCGGGCGTCGACAAGATCTCGATCACCGGCGAGACCTCGACCGGCAAGACGATCATGCGCACCGGTGCCGAGACGCTGAAGCGAGTGACCCTGGAACTGGGCGGCAAGTCGCCAAACCTCGTGTTCGCCGACGCCGACCTCGCGCAGGCCGTCGACGGGTCGCTCTTCCTGATCTACGCGAACAGCGGCCAGGTGTGCGACGCGCGCTCGCGGATCTTCGTCCAGGACGCGGTGTACGACGACTTCGTGGCGCGGTTCGTGGAACGCGCGCAGAAGATCAAGGTCGGCGACCCCACCGACGAGGCGAACCACTACGGCGCCGTCACCTCGGCGCGCCAGCTCGACAAGATCGAGTACTACGTCGAGATCGGCCAGAAGGAAGGCGCCACGCTCGCCTGCGGTGGCGCGCGCATCGGCGAGGGCCCGGGTCTGTTCTACGCGCCCACGGCCTTCGTCGACGTCGACAACTCGATGCAGATCGCCCAGGAGGAGATCTTCGGGCCGGTCGCCTGCATCGGCCGGTTCTCCGACTACGACGACGGCATCCGGAAGGCCAACGACACGCCGTACGGCCTGGCCGCCACCGTGTGGACGAGCGACCTGACCACCGGGCACCGCGCCGCGCACGACATCCGCGCGGGCGGCGTCTGGGTGAACACGAGTGAGTTCCTGTTCAACGAATCGCCGTTCGGGGGGATGAAGGCGTCGGGCTTCGGCCGCGAGCTGAGCATCCACGGCATGGACGCCTACACGGAGCTGAAGACCGTGGGCGTCTCCCTCGGGGCCCATATGCCGACGTTCGAGCTCGACTGACCGAAAGGGAGCGTGACCATGCCACAGTTCGACGGTACCGACCCGGTGTTCCTCCGCGGACTCACGCAGCGCCGTCTGGGCCGGCGGGACTTCCTGCGCGGCGCCGGGGTCGGCGCCGGCACGCTCTCGCTGGCGGCGATCCTCGCCGCCTGCTCGAGCGGCGACAGCTCGGCGCAACCGTCGGGCTCCGCGGCCGCCGGCGTCTTCGACGGCGCCCCCGCAGGCGAGATGAACATGGCGAACTGGTCCCTCTACATCGACAAGGCGAAGGATCCCGACACCGGCGAGGTGACCCACCCCTCGCTGGACAAGTTCACCGCCGAGACCGGCATCCAGGTGAACTATCGCGAAGTGATCGACAGCCCAGAGACGTTCTTCGGCAAGCTCCAGCCCGTGCTGTCGGCCGGCCAGGACACCGGTTGGGACATCATGGTCATCACGAACGGCCGGGTGTTCGACACGATGAACCGACTGGGGTACTTCCAGGAGCTCCCGGGCCCCGAGCGGTTCCCGAACTTCCAGGCGAACGCGGGCCCCGCGGTCAAGGGGCCTTCCTACGACCCCGAGAACAAGGTCTCGATCGCGTACCAGTCGGGGATCACAGGACTCGGCTGGGACCCCAAGCTCGTGGCTGAGCTCCGCCCCGACAACCCGACGATCACGAGCATCCAGGATCTCTACGACCCGGCCTTCGCCGGCAAGGTCGGGATGTTCGGCGACACGCTCGACATGCCCTCGCTCGCGCTGCTGGGCATCGGGGTCGCGCCCGAGGATTCCACCCCCGAGGACTGGCAGGCCGCGGCCGACGTGATCATCAAGGCGCGAGACGACGGCATCGTGCGTCAGTTCTTCGCCGGCGCGGGCTACATCAACTCCCTCGCGCACGGGGACGTGGCCGTCTCGATGGCATGGTCGGGCGACATCTTCCAGTCGAACCTGTCCGGGGACTCCGAGGGGCTGCAGTTCACGATCCCGGTCGAGGGCGGCGCCATCTGGACCGACAACATGACGATCCCGCCCCTCGCGAAGCACCCGGTCGACGCGATCACCTACATGGACTACATCTACCGGCCCGAGGTCATGGCGATGATGGTGGAGTGGATCAACTACGTGTCGCCCGTGCCGGCGGCGCAGGACGTGATCCTGGCCGATGCGGCCGCAGCGACCGATCCCGCCGACAGGACCTACCTCGAGAACGTCGCGAACAGCCCGCTGGTCTTCCCCACGGAGCAGGACGCCGAGCACCTCTTCAACTACCGGACCCTGACGGAGGAAGAGGACCCGCAGTGGCTCGCGGTCTGGAACCCGATCTCGCAGTCGTGACGGGTCAGCTCCGGTGAGCTCACCGGTCGTCCTTGACGACGTCACGGTCGCCGATCTCGAGGACGACCCGTATCCGATCTACGAGCGGTGCCGGCGCTCGGCGGGGGCGTGCCACGTCCCGGCGGTCGACCTGTGGTTCGTGACGCGCTGGGCCGACGTCGTCCCGGGCGCCGAGGACCCCGTGCGGTTCCCGGCCTCGATGCCCGGGTCGCCGCTCGACCGCACGCTGGCCGGCCGGAGCGTCCTGACCGTCGACGGCGCCGAACAGGAACGCCTGCGCGCACCCATGGAGGCGACCCTTCGTCCGCGCCTGGTCGAGGAGCGCGCTCCGATGATCGTGGAGCGGATGTGCGACGAGCTCATCGACGGGTTCGCCGACCGAGGCGAGGCCGACCTGATGTCGGTGTTCTGCGAGCCGCTGGCCGTGCTCTCGCTCGCCGAGGTGATCGGGTTGCGTGGCCTCGACGCGCCCACCCTCCGGCGGTGGTTCCACGAGATCGCCGCGGGCACCTCGAACTACGAGAACGACCCGTCGAAGCAGGTGACGGCCGACGCCACGGTCGCCGAGATCGACCGGGTGTTGCGTCCCCAGTTCGAGGACCAGCTCGCGCATCCCGACGGCACGATGGTCTCCGACATGCTCCATGCCGAGCCGGGCGACCTCGACGAACGGATGCGCGGGTTCATGCCCACGCTGAAGCTCGCGCTGATCGGTGGGCTGCAGGAACCGGCGCACGGGCTGGGCACCACCGTGGTGGGGTTGTTGTCCGCCCCCGACCAGCTCGCAGCGGTACGTGAAGATCCCGCCGGGCTGATCCGCAAAGCGGTGGACGAGGGGATCCGATGGATCTCGCCGATCGGCACCCAGGGACGCTGCGCGGGGCCCGACGTGGTCTTCGACGGCGTCGAGATCCCCGAGGGCGCCCCGGTGGGACTCATGGTCCCCTCGGCGAACCGTGACCCTGAGGTGTGGGGGCCGACGGCCGACGCCTACGACCCCTTCCGGCCGCGGCACGCCAACGCCGCGTTCGGGTTCGGTCCGCACTTCTGCGTGGGGCACCAGCTCGCGCGCGTGCAGATGCGGACGGGGCTGCGTCGGCTGCTCGACCGGTTGCCCGGACTGCGGGCGCATCCGGATCGTGCCCCGGTCTTCTCGGGGTGGGAGTACCGGGGCCCGGCGGAGCTCTGGGTCACCTGGGACGCGTGAGGCGGTCAGCGGCTCCTAGCTCACGGCGGCGTCGATCGCGTCGCGGCTTGGCATGCCCTCGCGGGCGCCTGCGACCGTGACGGACAGGGCCGCGGCTGTGACGGCGCGGGTGACGGCCTCGTCGAGCGGCCGGCCTTCGGCCAGCGACGCCGCGAGGACGCCGTTCAGGCAGTCACCGGCCCCGGTGGTGTCGACGGCGTCGACCGCCGGTGCGGCGACGTCGTGTGAGCCGCTGCCTTGATGGATCCGTACGCCGTCGCGTCCGCGCGACTCGACCACGACGGCGCCGGGCGGCGGCGACTGGGTGCCGGCGAGCGCCGCGAGCTCGCCCTCGTTCGGGGTCAGGTAGCTCGCGAGCGTCGCGAGCGCGGCCGCCTCCCCCCCGGCGGGGGCCGGGTTCAGCACGAAGGGAACCTCGTGCGCGCGGCACCACTCGCCCGCGGCGCGGACCGCGGCCGACGGAACCTCCAGGCTCGCGAGCACGACCCCGGGCGCGATCGCATCGAGCGCGGAGGTGACGGCGCTTGCCTCGATCGAGGCATTCGCTCCCGGCGCCACCGAGATCTGGTTCTCGCCCGCGGCATCGACGGCGATCAGGGCGACGCCGGTCGCGGCGCGCTCGTCGACCGCGACCCACCGGACGTCGATCCCCTCGTCCTCGAGGGCCGCCCGCGCGGCCGCCCCGAACGTGTCGCCGCCCACCGCCCCGATCATCGCGACGCGGCCGGCGTCGCCGAGTACGCGCGCCGCCGCCACCGCTTGGTTCCCGCCCTTGCCGCCATGGTGCTCCGCGAACGTCCCGCCGACGACGGTCTCGCCCGGGCCTGGCAACGCGGCGCCCGACACCACCAGGTCGACGTTGATCGCGCCCAGCACGGCGAGGACCGGGGTGTCGCTCACGTCGCCTGGCTCGTCACCAGCTCGCGCAGCCGCCCGGTGAATCGCTCCATGAACGCGTCGGCGTCGACCCCGAGCGCGACACACGCGTTCTCCTCGGGCGGCCAGCCCACCGCCCACGGGCTGTGCCGAATCCCGCCCAGGTCGGTCACCGTCTGCCCGCGGGTCCATTCGCCGTCGGTCTCGACCTCGACGCGCGTCGTCACGAGCGTCACGAGCGACGCGTCGATCGCGGCGCCTAGCGCGAGCGGGTCGTGCATGCAGGCGCCGCCGTACGAGCGCGTGCGCTCGTAGAACTCGATGTAGTGAGGGACGGCGTCGGCCAGGAACCGCGCGACCGGCGTCTCGGGCGCGACCGCGCAGATGGCGTCGAGCACTTCGCGCGACAGCTTCACGTCCTCGGTAACGTCGAGCCCGACGCAGATCGGGAGCCTCTCCTCCGGAGCGCCCGAGAAGGCTCGGAAGACCGCCTGCGCCGCGTGGGGATCCATCCAGGTGTTGGCCTCGGCGGCGGGCGTGGTGTTGCCGCCGCGCGCGTACGCGCCGCCCATCAGGGCGAAGCCGCGGAGGAGCGCGGGCAGCTCGGGCTCGGCGGCGAGCGCGGTGGCGATGTTCGTGAGGGGGCCGGTCGCGACGAGCAGGACCTCGCCGGGACGCTGACGGGCGGTTTCGACGATCAGCTCGGTGGCGCTCCGCCCGGACTCGTCGCGTCGCGGC
Source organism: Actinomycetes bacterium (assembly GCA_031364965.1). GTDB lineage: Bacteria > Actinomycetota > UBA4738 > UBA4738 > HRBIN12 > JAOUEA01. Next base: position 8,960 of record JANLXF010000294.1, read on the forward strand.
GGCGGCAGCTCCGCGCGGCCGAGACCGCGCGCGCCGTGGACGATGGGGAAGGGCTCATGGTCGCTCACGAGCGGCTTCGCGGCGCCCCGCGCCACCTCGATGTCGCCGCGCCCGGCGACCTCGAGCACCGCGAGCGTGTTCTCGGTGGTGTGGTCGATCGTGACGTTGCCCATCACGGTGGTCGCGCCGATCAACTCGACCTCCGGCGAGGCGACCGCGTAGAGGAGCCCGAGCGCGTCGTCGACGCCGGTGTCGACGTCCAGGATCAGCGGGGTGGGGACCACGCGCGGAGGCTAGCGCATCGAGGCAGAGGAAACCTTCCTGCGACCTTCCCTAGACCTCGGCGCCGATCAGCTTCGAGGCGACGCTCCGGCACGTTCCTTGCATCCGCTCGGGGCTGACCTGGGTGTCGTTCATCAGCACCTGGATCGCGAGGCCGTCGATCAGGGCGCCGAGCTCCATGCCGAGCTCGTCGGCGTCCTCCCCTTCGGGGAACTCGCCGGTGGTCCGGCCGTGCCGCACGATGTCGGCGATCGACTGGCGCCAGCGGCGGTCGAGTACCTCGCGTTCCTTCGCGAGCGCGGGGTCGCGGAGCGCGCGTACCCAGATCTCGATCCAGAGCGCCCATTCCTCGAGCCGCTCGTAGTCCGGCAGGAGCCCGGGCACCGAGAGATCGATCAGCCGGCGGAGCTGGTCGACGGCGGAGTCCATCCGGCGGAGCTCGCGCGCCTGCGCCAAGTAGTACTTGTCGTTCGCGTACGTGAGCGCCTCGACGAGCAGCCTGTCCTTCGAATCGAAGTAGTAGAGGATCAGACCCGGCGAGACCCCGCAACGATCGGCGATGTCGGAAATCCGCGTCTCGGCGAGGCCGCGGTCGGTGATCACGCGCGCCGCCGCGACCAGGATCTCCTGGTGCCGGTCCTTCGTCTGTTTGGGTCGTGTCTTCGCCATGGACTGGGCTCCCTGAACGACGTACAAGGCGGAGGGTGAGGCAGCCCTCTCTTTGTCTGACCGTTCAGGGAACCATACCCGCTTGAGCAGCGGAGTCAAAACCCAAGAGCCGCCGGGCAGAAGTTGACTGGTGATTCAGATTCAAGGCATGATGACCCCGTTCTCGACCTGGGGAAGGACGGTCTACGCGATGGCGAACACCTACGACGCGATCATCATCGGCGGCGGTCACAACGGCCTGACGAGCGGCGCGTACTTCGCGCGCGCCGGCGCCCGCACGGTGGTGCTCGAATCCCGCAACAAGACCGGCGGTGCCGCCGACACGAGCGCGCCGTTCGCCGATCACCCGGAGATCAACGTCACGACGTACTCCTACGTCATGTCGCTGATGCCGCCGACGATCATCCGCGACCTGAAGCTCAAGCAGTTCGGGTATGACGTGACGCCGTTCGGTCCGTACTTCCAGGCCTTCCCCGACGGCCGCGGGATCACGATGTACGCCGACGACGCACAGAAGAGCTACGAATCGCTCTCGCAGTTCTCGAAGAAGGACGCCGACACCCTGCCGAAGTGGGAGGCATGGATGAAGGGCGTGAGCGACGTGCTCGGCCCGCTCCTCCTGAGCGTCCCGCCCCACGTCGGGTCGACGAAGCTCGGGGATCTGCTGCCCCAGCTGCAGACCGCGTGGAACATGCGCAAGCTCGGCCAGCGAGGGGTGGCCGACGTGACGCGCCTGTTCTCGATGAGCGTCACCGATCTGCTCGACGATTGGTTCGAATCCGACGCGATCAAGGCGATGCTCGCCGTGAACGGCGTGATCGGCACGTGGGCCGGCCCCGACGAGCCGGGCACCGCGTACGTGATGCTGCATCACTCGATCGGCGATGTCGGCGACGGCCACCTCGGCTCGTGGGGGTTCCAGCAGGGCGGGATGGGCGCGGTGAGCGACGCGATCCGGCGCTCGGCCGAGTCGTTCGGCGCCGAGATCCGCACCGACGCCAAGGTCAAGAAGATCCTGGTGCGCGGCGGACGCGCGGTCGGCGTGGCGCTCGAGAACGGTGAGGAGCTGCGCGCGCCGGTCGTGGTCACCACGATCCACCCGAAGATCGCGTTCCTCGACCTGCTCGACCGACACGAGCTGCCGGCCGACTTCGTCTGGGACATCGAGCGCTGGAAGACCCGATCGGGCACGGTGAAGATCAACGTCGCCATCAGTGAGCTTCCCGACTTCATCGCGGCCCCCGGCAAGGAGCAGCAGCCACACCACACCGGGTCGGTCGAGCTCTGCTTCTCGCCGCAGTACGCCGAGCGCGCGTTCCAGGACGCGCACATCGATCGCAAGCCCGCCGTGGCTCCTTTCGTCGACGGCACGATCCCCACGACGCTCGACAAGAAGCTTGCGCCCGAAGGGGTCCACGTGTTCTCGATGTTCACGCAGTGGGTGCCCGAGGACTGGGTGAAGGAGCCTCACCGCGACGAGCTCGACGCCTACGCGAAGCGGATCTTCGATGCCTACAACGAGCTCGCGCCGAACTTCAACGACTCGATCATCGACAACCAGGTGATCGGTCCGTACGACATGGAGCAGGAGCTCGGCCTGATCGGCGGGAACATCTTCCACGGCGAGCTGAGCGTCGATCAGCTGTTCCACATGCGTCCGGCGCCGGGCTACGCTGACTTCCGCACGCCGGTCAAGGGTCTGTATCACGGGTCGTGCGCCACGCACGGCGGCGGCGGCGTGAACGGGATCCCCGGCTGGCAGGCGTTCAACATGGCGAAGAAGGACAAGGCGCTCGGGAAGAAGTAGTCAGACTCCTTGACCACCCCAAGCGAAGCCTCGCGCGGTGAGCTGACCGCCCTCGAGCCCATGCTCGAGGCGCGGTCCGTCGCCGTGGTCGGGGCCAGCGTGAAGGAGGGCTCCCTGGGGCGCTCGATGGTCGTCGAGCTGCAACGCGGAGGGTTCGAGGGCGCGATCTACCCCGTGAACCCGGGCTACGACGAGGTGCTCGGGCTGCCGTGCTACCCGTCGTTCGCTGAGGTGCCCGGCGACGGGGTCGACCTCGCGATCCTCGGCGTCGCGAACCACCGCATCGAGCAGGCGGTGCGCGACGCGATCGAGGCCGGCGTTCGTTCGTTCGTGACGTTCTCGTCGCTGTACGAAGCGGAGCCGCCCGAGCCGGGGATGCCGCCGCTCACTGCGCGCGTGGCCGCGATGCTGCGCGACGCGGGCGTCCCGATGTGCGGCGGCAACGGGATGGGGTTCTTCAACGAGACCCACCGGCTCCGTGCCACGGGGTTCGCGTCGCCCGACGACCTGCGGCACGGCCCGGTGACGTTCCTCTCGCATTCGGGATCTGCGTTCGCGGCGCTCGCGTTCAACGATCGCGGCATCGGGTTCAACCTGCTGGTCTCGAGCGGCCAGGAGCTGGGCGCCACGATGGCCGACTACATGGGGTACGCGCTCGGGCGACCCGAGACGAAGGTGCTCGCGCTCCTGCTCGAGACCGTGCGCGATCCGGGAGGGTTCCGCGCGCAGCTCGAACGCGCCGCCGAGCTGGGCGTCCCGGTGATCGCGCTGAAGGTCGGGCGCACCGAGGCGGCGAAGTCGATGGTCACCGCGCACTCGGGTGCGCTCGCGGGCGAGCACGGCGCGTTCGAGGCGCTCTTCGACGCGTGCGGCGTGCACGAGGTCGTCTCACTCGAGGAGATGGCCGACGCGATGGAGCTGTTCTCCTCGCCTCGGCGCGTGACGGGCGGTGGCGGCCTGAGCGCCCTGTGCGATTCGGGCGGGGAGCGCGCCCTGCTCGTGGATCGGGCGCACGACCTCGGGGTGCCCTTCGCCGCGATCTCGCAGCCGACCCTCGACACGCTCGATGCGACCCTCGATCCCGGTCTCGTCGCCGCGAACCCGCTCGATGCCTGGGGGACGGGCTTCGACTCCGACCGGATCTTCCTTGAATCGCTGATGGCGCTGCATGACGACCCCGACACCGCGGCGCTCGCGTTCGTGGTGGACCTGACCCGTCAAGGAGAGCCCTACGACGAGGGGTACCTGCAGATCGCGAGGGACGTGTTCGCGGCCACCACGAAACCGTTCTGCATGCTGACGAACCTGGCGAGCGCCGTCGAGATCCAGGAGGCCTCCTACCTCCGCGACGCGGGGATCCCGGTGCTCGAAGGCACCTCGTCGGGGCTGGTGGCGATCCGGGCGCTGCTCGACGACGGTGCGCCGCCCCGGCAGGCAGGCGAGCCGCCGGCGCAGGTCGCCGACGAGGTGCGCGCGCGTTGGCGCGCACGGCTCGCGACCGGCACTGAGGTGAGCGAGCTCGAGGGCCTCAAGCTGCTCGCCGACTACGGCGTGCCGGTGACCGAGGCGCACGCCGCCGCGACGTCGGACGAAGCCGTTGACGCCGCCGAGGCGATCGGGTTCCCCGTCGTGCTGAAGACCGCGGCGCCGGGCGTGCAGCACAAGTCCGACGTCGGGGGCGTGAAGGTCGGGCTCAGCGCTGCGGATGCGGTGCGCGCCGCGTACGATGACGTGGCCGGCCGGCTCGGTGCGCAGGTCGCGATCGGGGCGATGGCGCCCGCCGGCATCGAGGTCGCGCTCGGGATCGTGCGCGACCCGACGTTCGGCCCGCTCGTGCTGGTGGCGGCGGGCGGGATCCTGGTGGAGCTGCTGCACGATCGCGCGCTGGGGCTCCCACCGCTCGACGAGGTGGGGGCCCGGCGATTGGTCGACCGGCTGAAGATCCGCCCCCTCCTCGACGGGTTACGGGGCGCCGAGCCGAGCGACGTCGACGCGCTGGTGCATGCGGCGTCGCGGCTTTCCGTGCTCGCCGCCGATCTCGGCGACCTGCTGAGCGCCCTCGACGTGAACCCGGTGATCGTCTCGCCGACCGGCTGCGTCGCCGTCGACGCGCTCGTGATCACGCGTTGAGCGACGCCCAGGCGTGGACGGCGCGCCGTAGACTCGGCCCCGTGCCGACCCTCGCTCGCCTCCTCCGCGCGGCCGCCGGATTCCTGATCACGGGCATGGGTGTGGGGCTCGCCATCGGTGTGGTCTTCGGGGACGCGTCGCCGACCGCGCGGGTCGCGTACGCCGTCGCCGCCGTGTGTTCCCTGGGAATGAGCTTCGCGCTGTACCGCCCAGGGGGCCGCGGATCCGAGAGGATCTGGGTCGCGCTGGCGATCGCGATCCTGGGGATGGAGGGGATCGCGTTCGCCGTCCAGATCCGCACGTGGCACGGCCGGGGATCCTGGCCCGTCGGGGACGTCCCGAGCCACAAGGTCCTGGTCTCGACGTGGATGGCCTCGGAGATGTGGGTCGATCCGCGATCGCTGTTCATCGGTATGGCGGCGTTCGTGATGGCCGTCGTGGTCTTCTTCGCCTATCCGCGGTTGGCTCGCGGCCGGAGCGCCGACGCCGGGGGGCGGTAGCCTCCCGAACGTGGCGTCGACCACCGACCTCTGCGACCTGCCTGCGACCGTCCTCGCCCGGATGCTCCGCGACCGGGCGGTCTCGGCCCGCGAGGTGCTCGACGCGCACCTTCGCCGGATCGAGGCCGTGAATCCGAGCGTCAACGCGATCGTGACGCTCGTGCCCGAGCTCGCGATCGCGCGCGCGGCGGAGTTAGACGACGCGGCCGCGAAGGGCGAGCCGCTCGGACCGCTCCACGGCCTGCCGATCGCGCACAAGGACCTTGTCGCCACCGCGGGGATCCGCACGACCGCCGGCTCGCCGGTCTTCGCCGACGCGGTGCCCGAGGAGGACGACCTGCTGGTCGAGCGGGTCCGCGCGGCCGGGGCCATCCTGCTCGGCAAGACCAACACCCCCGAGTTCGGGGCCGGCTCGCAGACCTTCAACCCGGTGTTCGGGCCCACCCGCAATCCGCACAACCCGACCAAGACGAGCGGCGGTTCCTCGGGCGGAGCGGCCGCCGCGCTCGCGACCGGCATGATCCCGATCGCCGACGGGAGCGACCTGGGCGGGTCGCTCCGCAACCCGGCGAGTTTCTGCGGGGTCGTGGGGTTCCGACCGTCGCCGGGGCGGGTGCCGTCGTGGCCCACCTCGAACGCGTGGCAGGACCTCACGGTCGACGGACCGATGGGGCGCTCGGTCGAGGACGCGGCGCTGCTGCTGGCGGCGCTGGCCGGTCCCGACCTCCGGGTACCGATCTCGCTGCCCGAGCCGGGACAGGCGTTCGCGCCGCCGCTCGATGCCGACCTCGGCGCGCCGGTCGTCGCGTGGGCGCCCACGGCGGGAGACACGATGCCCTTCGACCCCGCGGTCCCCGCGATCGTCGACGCGAGCCGACCGGTCTTCGAGGCGCTCGGCTGCCGGACCGAGGAGGCATTCCCCGATCTCTCTGATGCCCGCGAGATCTTCTTCACGCTGCGGGCGCACGGCTACGCCGCAGATCTCGGCGAGCTCCTCGCCGAGCACCGCGACGAGATCAAACCTACGGTGGTCTGGAACATCGAGGAAGGGTTGAAGCTCACGCGAGCCGACCTCGAACGCGCCGTGCGTCTGCGCACCGATCTGGGCGCACGCGTCGCGGACTTCTTCCAGCGGTACGACTACCTCGTGATGCCGGTCTCGCAGGTGCCGCCGTTCGACGTCGAGCTCGAATACCCCACCGAGGTCGCCGGCGTGCGGATGCCGACGTACCTCGACTGGATGGAGTCGTGCTGGTGCATCACGGTCACGGGCGGACCCGCGATCTCGGTGCCGTGCGGCACCACGGCCGAGGGGCTCCCGGTCGGAGTGCAGATCGTGGGCCGGCGCGGCAATGACCTGGGCGTGCTTCGCCTCGCGCACGCCTTCGAGGGCGCGACCCCGCATGGGCGGTGAGCGCAGCGGGGTCGGCCGGTCGGGCTGCGCCGTTCGTCCCGATGCAGAACGAGACCTTCGCCGCCTTGTGCGGCGATGCCGGGGGGAGTCTCATGGTGAACGCGATGGGTATCTATGAGAGCTCAGGAAGGTCCTACGCCGACCCGATCAGCGGGGTCGCGCTCCTCACCGGTCTCGCGGGTGCCGCGCTCAGCGCCGCGCTCTGGCTCGCACGGTTCCAGCCGGGCACCGACCTGCTCGGCGCGTACGGCGCCCGGCTGGCCGCGGGCGGTCCGTTCGCCGATCAGGTCGCGATCCTCGCGGCCGTGCTGGGCGGCATGGCGCTCCTGCTCGGGCTGATGTCCACCACCGGGGGCCGCGCCCGCCTCTCGACCTCGTTCGCGATCGTCGCGGGCATCGTGGCGATCTCATATCCGGTGCTGACGGCGCTGAACGTGATCACAGGTCCGCTCCGCCCGAACATCCCGTAGCGGGTCGACGCCGGTCGGTCGCGCGGCGAGGCTACGCTTCGGCGGGCCAGCCCGTGTACAGGTCGGCTCCACGCTTGCGGAGCTCGTTCCCGATCACGACCCGCTGGATCTCGGAGGTGCCCTCCCAGATCCGGTCGACGCGGAGCTCCCGATACAGGCGCTCGACCGGGTACTCGCGCATGTAGCCCCGCCCGCCGTGGATCTGCACGGCCTTGTCGATCACCCGGCCAGCGGTCTCGCTGCACACGAGCTTCACCGCGCTCGCCATCGCGTGCAGGGACTTGCGGCTCGCGCCTCCACGCGCCGCCTCCCAGCAGACGCGGTACAGCATCGACTTCGCGGCCATGATCTCGGCCGCCATGTCGGCGAGCATGAACTCGATCGCCTGGAAGTCGACGATCGCCTTGCCGAACTGCCGTCGCTCTTTCGCGAACGCGAGCGAGAGGTCCAGGGCCCGCGCCGACGCGCCCATCGTGCGTGCGCCGATCATCAGCCGCTCCTCGACGAACCAGTCCTTCGTAAGCTCGTAGCCCTCGCCGACGTCTCCGAGCATCTGGTCGTCGGTCACCCGCACGCCCTCGAACGCGAAGATCGGATGTTCGAACACGAACGTGTGCATGTACGCGGGCGTGCGCACGAGCCGCACGCCCGGCGTGTCCTTGTCCACGAGGAACACGGTGGCCTTCGCGGGATCGCCGTCGACGTGCACGTGCAGCTCGAAGAAGTCGGCAACGTCGCCCGAGGTGACGTGCCACTTCTCGCCGTCGATCACCCAGCCGTCGCCGTCGCGCCGGGCGGTCGTCGCGACCATCGACGGGTCCGAGCCGGCGCCATCTTCCGTGATCGCGTACGCGTCGCGACGTTCGCCTCGGATCGCCGGGCGCAGGTACCGCTCCTTCTGGGCCTCGTTGCCGCGCTGCAGCGGGATCGACGGACGCCAGGGCAGATCCCAGAGCGCCCCAGTGGCGTGTCCCCACTGCTCCTCGACGAGCATCTGCTGGAACAGGTCGAGTCCCTGGCCGCCGTCCTCGACGGGGTGATTGATGCCGTTGAACTCCCACTCGAGGACGGCCCGCTTCGCCACGGCGTGGCTCTCGGGCGTGAGGCCGTCGTTCGCCTCACACTCGTCCTCGAGGGGGATCAGCACCTGCTGTGTGAAGTCGCGCGCCTTCGACCGCAGGTCACGGTCGGCGGCAGGGAGTCGCATGTCCACGGTGTGCTCCTGGGATAGGGTCCGGCCGGAGTCTAGGCCCGGCGGCCGCGAGGGAGGGAACCTGATGGCGAGGACGGTGTTCCACGGGGGGCGGGTATTCGACGGCACGGGTGCGCCGCTCGCCGACGCCGACGTGGCGATCGAGGACGGGCGCATCGTCGAGGTCGGTCCCGGGCTTGACGCCGACGAGGGCGTCGATTGCGCGGGCAAGGCGCTCCTGCCGGGGCTGTTCGACTGCCACGTCCATCTGGCGATGCGCTACGAGGATTTCGATGAGGCGAAGACCCTCCACGAGCCGTTCTCGATGCCGTTCTTCCGCGCGCACATCAACCTGCGGCGCACGATCGAGCTCGGGATCACCACGGTGCGGGACGCTTCCGGCGCCGACGCCGGGCTCCGTGAGGCCGTCGAGGAGGGAACGCTCGTCGGCCCCCGGATGCAGGTCTCGGTCGCGATGCTCTCGATGACCGGCGGGCACAGCGACCCATGGTTGCCGAGCGGCGGCCGGGGGATGTGGGGCGTCGACTATCCGGGGATGCCCTCGGGTGTGTGCGACGGCGTCGACGGCGTGAGCCGTACGACCCGCGAGGTGATCCGGGCGGGCGCCGACGTGATCAAGATCGCGTCCTCCGGCGGGTTCCTCTCGCCCGGCGACGACCCGATGGAGCCGAACTTCTCGCAGGAGGAAGTCGATGCGATCGTGCGGACCGCGGCCGACCTGGGGACGTGGGTGATGTCGCACGCCCACGGGCCCGAGGGGATCAAGCGGGCGGTGCGCGCCGGCGTCCGGTCGATCGATCACGGCACCTACCTGGACGAGGAGGCCGCCGCGATGATGGTGGAGCGCGGCACGTGGCTCGTGCCGACGCTCACCGCCGGCGACACGACCGAGGAACTCGCGAACGACCCGCACGTCGCCGAGCAGGTGCGCGAGAAGCTCCGTGGGCTCGGCCGGCCCGAGTTCGACGCGATGCGCCTGGCCGCCGAGTCGGGCGTCAAGGTCGCGATGGGCACCGACTGCCCGGTGGCGCCCCACGGCACGAACCTGAACGAGCTGATCCACATGGCCGCGAACGGCTTCACGCCCGAGCAGGCGCTGGTGGCCGCCACGTCCAGCGCTGCCGAGCTGATGGGCTTGCAGGATGAGCTCGGCACGCTCGAACCCGGCAAGCGTGGGGACGTCGTGGTGGTCGAGGGCGACCCGTTCGCGTTCGACACCCTGAGGGAGCGGGTCGCCCAGGTCTGGAAGGACGGCGTGCGCGTCGTACCGTTCGCCTGATGTTCGGTGTCGTCCTCGCTCTCGCTGCCGCGGCGAGCTGGGGCTCGGCGGACTTCCTGGGCGGGATCTCCACGAGGCGGCTGCCGATCCTGACCGTGTCCGCGGTCTCGCAATTCGCGGGCTTCTTGTTCGCGGGCGCGGTCGTGCTCACGGCGGGCGCCGCGATGCCGGACGAGCGGACGGTGGTGATCGGGATGGCCGCCGGCCTGGCGGGCGGCGTGGGCCTCGCGGCCCTCTACTCGGGGCTCGCGATCGGGCCGATGGGCGTGGTGGCCCCGATCGCCGCGCTTTCGGCCGTGGTGCCGGTGGCGGTCGGCCTGGCGCGGGGGGAGCGGCCTGGGGCGATCCAGCTCGTCGGGGTCGCGCTGGCGTTGGTAGGCGTCGTCCTGGCCACGCGCCATCGCGACGAGTCGGGCGAGCGCGCCCATCCGCGTGCGGTCGCGCTCGCGGCCGTAGCCGCCTTCTTCATCGGGCTGATGATCGTGCTGCTCGACGAGGCCGGCGGCGACAGCCCGGCGTGGACCGTGCTGATGGTGCGGACGGGTGCGCTGTCGCTGCTGGCCGTCGCGCTCGTCGCCCGACGGCCGTCGTTCTCGATGGACCGGGGGCAGCTCGGCACGCTCGCCGGGGCGGGCGTGCTCGACAACGGCGCGAACCTGATGTTCGTGGTCGCGGCGCAGCACGGCCTGCTGAGTCTGATCGCGGTGCTCGCCTCGCTGTACCCGGTGACGACCGTGCTGCTCGCGCGGGTCTCGCTGCACGAGCGGCTCTCCCGGATCCAGATCGTGGGGATCGCGATGGCGTTGGCCGGCGTGGCGCTGATCGCGCGGTAGGGCGAGGTCTCCCCGGCCCGGCTGCCATGGGCTACGGACCGAGGTGATAGCCCATGCGGCGGGGGAGGCGGGCCACGAAGTCCACGAGAGGGTTCGCTTCCTGCCCGCGGTCCTCGAACTCGTCCTTGCGACGGATCGCGGTGTTCGCGATCAGCGCCCCCGGGGAGCGGATCGGCTCGATCGGGAACGACAGCGGCTCGGCGTCGACGAACGGGAGGTCGAGGAGGTCCTCATATCGGCCGAGCGCGCGGAGCGCCAGGATCCGGCCCCCGAAGTGTGCGGGACCGACGCCGTTGCCCGTGTAGCCGAGGCCGTAGTGCACGGCGCCGTTCTCGAACGTGCCGAAGAAGGGCAGATGCGTTCCCGAGACGTCGATCGGACCGCCCCAGCCGGCCTCGACCGGCACGTCCCGGAAGGTCGGGAACATCCGGTGGAGATCGGCGATCGCCACGCGGAGCGCCCGCTCGTCGTAGGCGAATCTCGGGCCGATCCTGCGCGCCAGGTTCGGCTGCATCCCTCCGATCCCGAACGCGATGCGGCCGTCGGGCGTCGTGCGAAGGTAGTGCAGCGCCGCTCGGTAGTCGGACACGCCGACCCCGTCGGTCCACCGCAGCGCCTCGAGCTTGCCGGGGGCGGGCGCCGTCATCACGATGTAGCTGCCGCGCACGGTGAGCGCGCGCCGGAACCGTTTCATGTGCGCCGCCCAGGCGTTGAGGGCGATCACGGCCGAGCCCGCGCGGACCGTGCCGCCCGGGGTCTCGGCCACCGTCGGCGTGCCGGCGCCGAACCGTGTGACGGGCGAGGCCTCGTACACCCGGACCCCGCGCTCCATCGCCACGCGCCGAAGACCCCGGGCGAGGCGGGCGGGCTGCACGGTCGCACCGTGTGAGGTGAACACCCCGCCGTACACCACCGGGGAGTCGAGGCGCTCGCGCGCGGCCGCCATGTCGAGCACCTCGAGGTCCTCGCTCACGCCGAGACGGTCCGCGGCGATCACCTGATCGCCCCACGCGCCGACCTGCGCCTCGCTCGTGGCGGCCGCCAGCGCTCCGTCGGCGCGGAACCAGGCGTCGATGCCGTGGTCCGTGCAGAACTCACCGATCGCGGCCACGCTCTCGTCGCCCACCCGGCAGATCCGCAGCGCCATCTCGTCGCCGTAGGCGCTCGCGAGGTGCGCGAGGTCCTCCCAGAAGCTGCTGACGAACCCGCCGTTGCGCCCGCTCGGCCCGCCCCCGCAGATGTCCTGCTCGAGCACGACGACGTCGACTCCGGGATCGAGCTCCTTGAGGTGGAGGGCGGTCCACAGGCCCGTGTAGCCGCCGCCCAGGATCACGACGTCGGCCGTCGTGTCGGCCTCGAGCGGCGGCGCCGGGTCGCCGTCGAACTCGCGAAGCGCGAGCGCCTCACGCAGCCACCAGCTCCGGCCGGCGTCGGCGGGCACGGGGAGGTCGGGGTCGGTCACCGTGGTGCCTCCTCGGCCGGCGTCGCGGCCGCGGCCCGAGGTCGAAGCACACCCAGCGGGGCGCCGCCGCCACGAGCTTGCCGGACGCGCGGATCGGGCGGGGTTCGGCTCATGTCGGCCACATCGTAGCCGCGCGATCGGCCGCCACATCGTCGGCGACCGTTCCGGTTGTTACGGTGAAGGCGTCCGTACGGCCACGTCGAGGAGGGTATCCCCATGGCGAGTGGGACGAACCGTCCCCGCAGCACCCAGGTCACCGACGGCCCCGAGCGCGCCCCGGCGCGGGCGATGCTCCGCGCCGTGGGGTTCAGCGAGGACGACTTCGGCAAGGCCCAGGTAGCCGTCGCCTCGTCCTGGAACGAGGTCACGCC
>JANLXF010000002.1:0-8834 GCA_031364965.1 Actinomycetes bacterium
GGGCGTCGGCTACCGGTTCGAGCCATGACCGAGCGGGCACGCAACTGGTGGGTGGTCGCGGCGATCGCCGCCGCGGGGGTCCTCGGCACACTCGCGATCGGCGCCGCGTTCGGGATGGGCACGCCGGACCTCCTGGCGATCCTCTGGATGATCGTCGCGGCGAGCATCGTCACCGCGGCGGTCGCCGTCGTTGCCCAGCGGCTCCTGCGCCACGCATCCCTCCAGCGGAGGTTCATCGCGCTCCCCGTTGTGGCAGCCGCGGTGACCGCCGCGAACCTCGCGATCCTCTATCTTCGGATGGCGGCGAGCGATCACGACGCGACCGTGGTGGTCACGCTCCTGTGCTACAGCCTCGCGGCCGGTCTCGCGGTCGCGATCGTGATCGCGCGAGGCACGGGTGGGGCGGTGACGCACCTCGTCGCCACCGCCCGCACCCTCGGCCACGGTGACCTGGACGCGCGCGTGGGCCCGCTGCACGCGGGCGCCGAGCTCGACACCCTGGGGGCCACGTTGGACGAGATGGCCTCCGATCTGGCCACCGCGCGCGGCCGCGAGCACGCGGTGGAACAGACCCGCCGCGACCTGATCACCGCGGTCTCGCATGACCTGCGCACCCCGCTCGCGAGTCTCCGCGCGATGATCGAGGCGCTCGACGACGGCGTGGTGACCGACCCGCCGACCGTGACCCGCTACGTGGGCGAGATGCGCCGCTCTGCCACGCAGCTCTCCACGCTCGTCGACGACCTCTTCGAGCTCGCGCAGCTCGACGCCGGCGCGATCGAGGCCGAGACCCGGCGCGCCCGGCTCGACGACCTGGTCGCGTCCGCCCTCGCGGCCGTGGAACCCGAGGCCCAGTCCAAGGGGCTCGTCCTCACGGCCGACCTCGGGTCGGCCGCCGACGCCGATTGCTCTCCGCGGCTCGCCCGCGTGCTGCAGAACCTGCTCGTGAACGCCGTGCGGCATACGCCCGCCGACGGCACGGTCCACCTGCACGCGGAGCGCCGCGGCGGCCGGCTCGCGCTCGAGGTCGAGGACACGGGCGACGGGATCGCTCCCGAAGACCTCCCCCGGATCTTCGAGCCGTTCTTCCGGAGCGACCGCGCGCGATCGGGCGCGGGTGCGGGGCTCGGGCTCACGCTCGCGAAGCGGATCGTCGAGGCGCTCGGCGGGCGGATCAGCGCTGAGAGCGAGCCGGCCCAGGGCGCGCGGTTCGCCGTCGAGCTGCCCTTGTAGCGAGGTCGGCGCGAGCCGTCAGTTCACGTCGCGCGCGCGCAGCAGCACCATCGCCGCGCCGACGAGCACGAGCACGTACACGGCGATCACGAGAGCTCCGTGCTGGGGCGTGAGCACGAACATCGACTCGCCCTGGAACAGCGATGTCCGGGTCGCCGTCACGGCCACGCCGATGTTGTCGCCGAGCAGGAACCGGCCGAGCCCGGGGCGGAGTCCGCGCACGATGCTCTCGAGCACCGCCATGTAAACGAAGACCGCGCCCAGCGCGGCCGCGGTGTGGCGACCGATCATCGCGACGGCAGCCCCGATCATCGCGACGCCGCCACCGACGAGCGCGATCCTCGCGATCGCGAGCGTCGTATCCGCGAGCCAGGGCGTCGACGTGGCCGTCGTCCCCCGCAGCGCCGTCGCGAGCCCGATCGCGAACGCCAGGATGGTCAGCAAGGCCGCGCCGACCAGCGTCGCGCCGAGACCGACCACCGCGACGCGGGCGAAGAACCATCGGACCCGGCGCGGCTCCCACGTCAGGATCGTCGTGACCGTGCCGCTCTGCCACGCGGCGCCCACCATCGAGGCGCCGATCACGAGGCCGATCAAGACGACGATGAACGCCGCGCCCAGCACGATCTCGTCGAGGTCGTCGAGCTTCAGGCCGTCGGGCGCGTAGTCCGATTCCGAGAACAGCGACCGGCAGTAGTCCTCGACCGGCGCCCCCGGCGGCAGCTCCGCACCGAAGCCGTCCTGGCGGATGCACTCCGCCACGTCCGTCTCGTAGGCCTGTTCGGCGCGAGTGAGATCGGCCGGCGAGGACTTATGCGAGACCGAGCCCGCGATCACCCCCACCAGCGCGATCCCGATCACGGTCAGCACCATCAGCCAGCGCACGATCTTCCGCGAGCGGAACCCGAGCCACTCGGCCGCGAGCAGCCGGATCACGACGGTCCCTCTGGGTCGCGCGTGAGTTCCAGGAACACGGTCTCGAGGTCGGCCTCGTCGGGCCTGAGCTCCGTGACGAACAGGTCCCGCGCCGCGAGGGTGCGCGAGACGCGCTCGGCCTCGGCGGCCGGCAGGTCCACGCGGAGCCCGTCGCCGTGACGCGCCGTGACGATCCCGGCCTCGCTGAGCGCCGCGAGCCCCGCGTCGGGGTCCGCGAGCCGCACGATCAACCCTTGTCCGCCGCGCGCCGCGAGCACCTCGTGCACCGGGCCGGACGTCACGAGACGACCCCGGGCGAGGATCGCCACACGGTCAGCGGTCTGCTGGATCTCCGACAGGATGTGGCTCGAGATGAACACCGTCCGGCCCTCGGCCCCGAGCTGGCGCAGGAGCTCGCGCACCTCGACGATGCCCGCCGGGTCGAGCCCGTTCGCCGGCTCGTCGAGGATCAGGAGGGCCGGGTCCTTCAGCAGGGCCGCCGCGATGCCGAGACGCTGCTTCATCCCGAGGGAGTAAGTCTTCACGAGGTCGCCCGCACGACCGGTCAGGCTCACGCGCTCGAGGACCGCGTCGATCGTCGAGCGGCCGATGCCGTCGATCCGCGCCAGGATCTCGAGGTTCCGCCGTCCGGTGAAGCGGGGGAACAACGCGGGCGTCTCGACGATCGCCCCGATCCTGCGGGCGACCCGTGGCAACCCTGTCGGGATCGCCTCGCCCATCATGCCGAGGGCGCCGGCGCTGGGCGCGACGAGGCCGAGCAAGCAGCGGATCGTGGTGGTCTTGCCCGCCCCGTTGGGGCCCAGGAACCCGAAGACGCCGCCCTCGGGCACCTCGAGGTCGAGCCCGTCGACGGCCACGGTACGGCCCCCGCGGAGGCGTCGGTATTCCTTGCGGAGCCCCTGGATCTCGATCACCGCGGCCATGCGGCACGATACCCCACCGCGCGACCGCCAGGGTCAATCTGCTTGTGGCACCTTCCCGAAGGTCAGCACGACCCAGGGCTTGAACCCCTCATGTTCGTACAGGCGCATCGCGGGCTCGTTCGTGGCGAGCACCCCGATGATCATCTCCTCGACGCCTGCCGCGCGCACCTCGCGGTAGACGGCGCGCAGCAGGCGCCGTCCGATCCCACGGCCGCGCAGGTCCTCGATCACGGCCAGCGAGTGCAGCTCGGCGAAGCGATCCCCCGTCGCGTGCGAGTCGTCGCGCTCGTGGAAGGAGACGAGCGCGTAGCCGACGGCCCCGCGCACATCGTCCTCCGCGATCAGGACGAAAGCGCCGTCGTGGCCGAGCCACTCCGCGTACCGGTCCCGCCGGATCGCCCACCACTCGTCGGCGTCTCGCGGTGGGATCCCCGGGATGCCGGGATCCACCGTCAGATGATGGGCATGCAGCGCGCGCGTGAGGGGCTCGAGGTCGGCGATGCGCTCGGCCCCCGCCCGCACGATCCGCGGATCGCCCATCGACCGGTCAGACGCCGGCGAGCGTCATCTCGCCGATCAGGATCGACGGGGTCCCCACGCTCGAGAAGAACCGCAGGTCGTCGCCGACCGCGCTGATCCCCTTCAGCATCTCGGGCAGGGTCGAGGCGATCGTCATCTCACGGAGCGGCTCGCCGAGCGCGCCGCCCTGGATCCGAAGCCCCGTCGCGCCCACGCTGAACTCGCCGCTGATCGGGTTCGCGCCGGAGTGCACGCCGCTCACGTCCTGGATCAACACGCCGCCCTCGGCCAGCCGCAGGAGCTCCGCGTACGGTGTCTCGCCGCGATCGAGGAAGAAATTCGAGGTCCCGACGCCGGGCGTGCTCTTGTAGCCCGCACGCTTGGCGTTGCCCGTGGAACGCTGGCCGTTGCCGGTTCGCGTGGCCGTGTAGGTGTCGTGCAAGAACCCGTTCAGCGTGCCTCGGGTGAACAGCTCGGTCCGGCCGCTCGGCACGCCCTCGTCGTCGAACGGCGAGGCACCGGGCCCTTCGAGGACGGTGCCGTCGTCGACCAGCGTGAAGAGCTCGGATCCCACCTGCTGGCCCGTCATCGAGGCGAAGAGCGATCGCCCCTTCAGCACCGACTCGGCATTCAGCGCGCTCGCGAGCACGCCCAAGAAGGACATCGCCGCGAACTGATCGAGGATCACGGGGACCTTCGCGGTCGGCGGCTTGACCGCGCCGAGCATCCGCGCGCCCCGTTCCACCGCCTCGTCGGAGATCGCGGCGATGTCGATCTCGTCGAGCGCGCGCGTCACGCGGTACGAGAACCCGGTCTGGGTTTCATCTCCCGCCACGGCAAGCGTCACGACGACCGCCCACGCGTCGGTGCGGGCGTACTCGGCGTCGACCCCGGCAGTGGAGGCGATCGCCACGCGCGACACGGCGTCGCCCACCTGGGCGAGGTCGATCTTGGTCACGCGAGGATCGGAGGAGATCGCCTGCCGCTCGAGCTCCAACGCGAGCTCGAGCTTGCGATCGGTGCCCACCTCGGCGCTCTCGCTGCGGAACAACGCTGGGATCGGCGTGATCGGCGCGGCCTCGGGGAGCACGTTGGATGCGTCGGGCTCCGCGAGCGCCGCGTTCGCGCGGGCGAGGCCCACCGCGTCGCGCACCTCGTCGACCGTGGGATCGGCGACCCAGGCGTAGCCGAGGCGCTCCCCCGAGATCACCCGCACGCCCACCCCACGCTGCTCGGCGAAGGTGAGCCCCTCGACCTCCCCGCGCAGTGCGCTCGCCTCGGTCGTGCGGCCCTCCTCGGCGAAGGCCTCGACGGCCTCGTCGCCCCGGGCCGCCTCGACCGCGGCGCGGGTGAGCTCCCCGAGGTCAGGCACCGGTGCCACCCACGGTGATCTTCGAGATGCGGAGCGTCGGCGAGCCGCTGCCCACGGGAGCCGCCTGGCCGTCCTTGCCGCAGACGCCCTCCCACGTATCGAAGTCGTCGGCGACGGCGTCGACCGAGCTCATGACCTCGATCGCGCGGCCGATCAGGTTCGCACCGCGCACCGGCGTGGTGGGCTCGCCGTGCTCGATCAGGAACCCCTCGCTCACCCCGAACACGAAGTCGCCGGACGCGGGATTCACCTGACCGCCACCGAGCGAGGTCACGTAGACGCCCGACGCGGTCGACGACAGCACGTCGGCCGGCGACGACGCGCCGTTCAAGATGTACGTGTTCGTCATGCGTGCGACCGGCGGGTGCGCGTACGACTCACGGCGGCCGTTGCCCGTGGGCGCGGCCCCGTCCTTCTCGGCGCGCAGCCGGTCGTACAGGAAGCCCTGCAGCACCCCGGCGACGAACAGCTGGGTCCGTTGCGCCGGCTGCCCCTCGTCGTCGAAGTCGAACGACCCCCAGCCGTTCGCGATCGTGGCGTCGTCGACGCCGTCGATCAGCTCGCTCGCGCATCTCGTGCCGACGAGGCCCCGGTAGACGCTCGCCTCCTTGTCGACGGCGTCGGCCTCGAGCGGGTGCCCGACCGCCTCGTGGAAGAGCACGCCGCCCATGCCGGGCCCGAGCACGACCGTCATCTCGCCCGCGGGCGCGGGGATCGAGTCGAGCATCGTGACCGCGCGCTTGGCGGCGACCTCGGCGCAGGCCCGCGGTCCGTGCGTGTCGAGGAACTCGACCCCGCCGCAGGATGCCGGCCCGTGGAACCCCGTCTGGATATTGTCGCCGCGTTTGGCAACGACCTGCGCGACGAGCCGGATCCGCGGCCGGTCCTCCCGCACCCACGCGCCATCGCTGGTCGCGATCAGCCGGCGCTGGAGCGAGTCGCCGTACATGCCGGTCACCTGCGTGACCTCGGGCGAGTAGGCCCGTGCCGCGTCGTCCAACTCGCGCAGCCAGGCGACCTTGTCGGCGGCGGGGAGCTCGCCCGCGGGTCGCTCGACGCGGTTCGTGCCGGGACCGACACGCTCGGTCAGATCCACGACCGCGCCCGCGGCTTCCCCTCTGAGCGCGGCGCTCGCGGCGTCGGCAGCCTGCAGCAGCGAATCCCGGTCCAGGCGATTCGAGTAGGCGTAGCCGTACGTGGTCCCATGCGCCACCCGCACGCCGGCGCCCCGGTCGAGTCCCGTCGTGAGCTCCTCGACCTTGCCGTCGTCGAGCCGGATCGAGGTCGACGAGCGCTCCTCGACGAAGACCTCGGCGAACGACCCGCCACGACGTCGCGCCGCGCTCAGCACCTCGTCGATCAAGCCACGGTCGAGCATGCGCGGGATGCTAGCAGCACCCTTCGTGAACGCTCGTCGGGTACAGTCCCCCTCCGAGAGCCATGCCTGAGCGATCACGAACGCCGCGCATCATCCGCACGCCTCTGGCGTCGGTCGCCGTCGCGGCGGTCCTGCTGGCCGGTGCGTGCGGAGGCGGGCTCGGCGACGCGATCCCCAGCGTCTCGTTGCCGCCGGCCGCCGGGCCGACCGGCTCCGTGGGCGCCTCACCGGTCTCGGGCGACACCGGCGTCACGATCAGCCCGAGCGGCGCCCTGCCCACGTCGTCGCCTGGCATCACCGGCTCGGTCGCCCAGGGTCAGGCCACGGTCTCGGCGAGCGGCGGCGTGAACACGACGGTCATGTTCGGGAGTCTCTCGACGCCCGCGGTGTGGTCACCCCCGCCCGGGGCGATCGCGCTGTCGTGGGCCGGCCCGGGCGGCCAGACGCTGAGCCTGGGAGGGCCGTCCTTCACGAGCCAGATCGCGACCGACGGCTCCCACTCGCTGGCGTTCACGTTGAACGTCGGCGGCGCGCCGCTCGAGTTCCGGTCGACGGCCGGCGAGTGCACCGTCACGATCAGCCCCGCGCTGCCCACGCAGGTCGGCGGCTCGTTCCTGTGCACGAATCTCGCGAGCACCGACGACACCGTCACGGTGAACGCCCAGGGTTCGTTCGCGGCGACGGGGTAGCGACGGACACGGCAGATCGACGACGAGCACGGGGCGACCTCGCGTGGCTCGGGGGGCTCGCGATCGCCCTGCTCACCGTGTTCCTCACCCCCACGATCCTTCGGTCGTGGCCGTTCGGGGTCGGTCCCGACGTGCCCGTGTACCTGTGGTGGACGCGGGTCGGCGCGTCGCAGGGGCTCTCGGTGATCGGCGAGCGGCCCGGCATCGCGGCCACGATCGCCACCGCCGCGGGAACCCTGCACCTTCCGTTGGTGCCGGCGATCGCCGGGCTCCAATACGCCCTGGCGGCGAGCGTCGGGGCGGCCGCGACCTCGCTCGTGCGGGGCCGGGCCGCGGGGGGCCGGGTGGCCTGGCTCCTCGCCGGCTTCGCCGCCGGACTCTTCGCCGTCCACCTCGGCGGCGGCTACGTGGCGAACCTGGCGTTCACGGTCCCGTTCTTCGCGGCCGGAGCCGCCCTGGCGACGCGTTCGCAGCGCGGCACCGATGCCGCGGCCGTCCTGCTGGGCGGGGCGGGGCTCGCGCATCCGCAGTTCTTCCTGGTGGGCATCACGGTGCTCGCGGTAGCGGGACTCTGGGCGTTCCTGCGCGAGCCCGAGCGCGGCTGGGCCTCGGACGGGGGCCGGGTCGCGATCGCGGCCGCCGGCGGCGGGGCGATCGTCGGCGCCGGCCTCCTCTCGATGCTGCTCGGCCCGGTCAAGCTTCATGCCGACACCTCGAAGGACGCGTTCCTGCGCCGCTCCGGCCTCGGGTCCCTGTTGGAGGACACCTATCTGTCGCGGTATCGCGAGAAGGCGTGGCGCTACGCGCCCTGGGCACTGCTGCCCTTGGCCGCGGCGGGTCTCCCCCGGGTGGCGGGGTTCCCGCGTCGGTTCCTCGTGTCGTGGGCGGCGGTCACGATCGCGGGGGTCCCCGTCGGGATCTGGTCGGGATCGTTCCCGCCCGACCGGATCATCACCTTCGGCTTCGCGTTGCCCGTGCTCGCCGCGCTCGGGATCGCCTGGGCGGGCGGCGCGATCGCGGAACGGACCACGCCGTGGATCGGCTGGACCGTCGCGGCCGTCCTCGGAGCGGTGCTCGCGTGGCCCACCCTGGGCGCCTGGAGCGACCAGCAGACGTTCATCTCCCCCGACGACCTCGCGTCGGCCACCGAGGCGGGGCGGATCGCGGCGACGACCCCGCCGGGCACCCCGTTGGTCTTCATCGTGAACGACGCCGAAACCACGTCGATCTTCCTCGCCACGCAGGCGGGGAACATCCTGCGCGCGGCGGTGCCACCGGACCGGGCACGTGACGTGTACGTGTACGTGGGCGACCCCGGCCGCTTCTTCGCCGGACGGCCGACGCTGCGCGGCAACGTCGAATACGACACGCTCTCGCGCCGGCTGCTCGAGGACATCCCCCCGGCCGACGCCGCGGTCTTCGTGCTGCGCGAGTTCGACCGGGTCGGCGGCGCCATGCGCGACGCCCGGCTCGTCCGGTGGTCGGATGCGGTGGCGTCGACCGTGGCCGACCCGCGCCCGCTTCCGCCCGGGGAGGGCGAGCTCGCCGCGTCCTCCCCGTGGGCGATCGTGGGCGCGACCCTCGCGGTGGGCCTGCTGCTGTGGGGACTCGGCTTCGGCTGGGCCCGCTGGACGTTCGCCGACCCGATCACGGCCGTGGCCGCTGCGCCGGGCTTCGGGGTGGCCTCCCTCGCGATCGCGGGGCTCCTCGCGGAGCGGCTCGGGGTGCCCCTCGCCGGATCGTGGGGCCCGACGGCGATCTCAGTCGCGGCCGGCGGGCGCGAA
>JANLXF010000022.1:0-5339 GCA_031364965.1 Actinomycetes bacterium
CGCGGCTGCGTGCAGGATCGGTGGTTCCGCGAGGTGAACCGCGCCACGATCCGCGTGCTCGCCCGCAACGGCTGGCGCGTCGAGGTGCCGCGCGACCAGCGCTGCTGCGGCGCCCTGCAGGCGCACAACGGCAGGCTCGACACCGCACGCAAGCTCGCCGCTCGGAACCTCGATTCCTTCGCAGGCGCCGACCACGTGATCGTGAACGCCGCCGGCTGCGGCGCCCACATGACGACGTACGGCGAGCTCTCCGAGGGCCGCGAGCTCCCAGTACGGGACGCCATCGTGTTCCTGGACGAGGAGGGATTCGAACGGCCGGTCCGGGGTCTAGGCCCCGTACGGGTTGCCTACCACGATGCGTGCCACGCCCTGCGCGCGCAGCAGATCCACGACGAACCGCGCCGTGTGCTCGCCACGATCCCGGGTCTCGAGGTCGTCGAGATCGCGAACGGCGACCGATGCTGTGGGGCCGCCGGTCTCTACGCGCTCACCGAGCCGGAACTCTCCGATCGCCTGCGCGACGAAAAGGCGCTGGCGATCCACCGCACCGGCGCCAAGGTCCTGGCCAGCGCGAACCCCGGCTGTACGATGCAGCTCCACGCGGGGCTGCGATCCCTCGGCCACGACGTCGAGATCGTGCATCCGATCCAGCTGTTGGACCGCGCCTATCACCCGGAGGGAACCCGATGACCGACGACCCCACCACACCCGGCACGAACGACCCGATCGATCCGGCCGTGCCTGATGTGCCTGACGTGCCGGCGCCGATCACTGAGGCCGCGAACGATCTTCCCGGCATGCCGGTCCCCCCACCCTCGGACGCGGCCATCGCTCTGGGAGACGCCGCCCCCGCCCGGTCACGCACGGGGTGGTGGATCGCCGGGGGGCTGATCGTCGCCCTGATCGCCGTGTTCGTCGTCATGTCGCTGGGCGGCAACGACGACGGCCCGAACAGCTCGACCAACGCCGAGATCGGAAGCTTCGCCGGTCACGGGGTGGCGTTCGACTATCCGACCGAATGGAAGTCGTTCGGCCCCGCCACCTTCCAGGTGAACTCAGGCGACGTGCAGTGGACGGAGTCGTTCGGCGCCGATCCCGGTTCGAGCGGCGTGATCGTGACCGAGTACGCCCTGCAGAAGGACGTGGCCGACGTGTCGGAGGCCGACCTGCGGGCCGAGCTGGACCAGCTGTTCACCTCGACCGTCGCGCAGGCGAACGGAACGCTGACCGAGCCCCTCGCGCCCACGACGATCGCCGGGCTGTCCGGCTACAAGGTGAGCTTCACCTCCCCGTCGGCGGACAACGACCTCATCACCGACATGGTCCTGGTCTTCCGGGGCATGCAGCAGTGGAACATCCAGTGTCAGTACACGGCTGCGGACCAGCAGGACGTGCGGCCGGGGTGCGAGCAGATCTGGGACACCTTCACGATCGAGGGGTGACCGGGCTCGGAGTCAGGCCGCGGAACGGAAGACCCGGGCGTACCTGAGGAACGACGGCGGGAGCGTGCCCGGATCGCCGAAGTCTCCGCCGACGAGTGCGTCGATGAGCCCTCCGAAGGAACCGGGGTCGGTCGCGGACAGCGATGCCGCCAGGCTTGCCTCGTCAGCTGACGCGAGCGGCACGCTCGTCTCGATCCCGGGAAGCCGGTACTGGGGTCCGAGCATCGTGGCCGGCTCACCCGGGTCCGCGCCAGGGAGCACGAGCACCGTGTTCGTCACGGGGCGTTCCCCGGACGAGTCGGAGGGATCGTTCACGACCCCCTGACCGCTCACCCACATCGTCGAGCCGCCGCCCCCGTCGAGGTTGATCGCGTACGTAGCCCCTAGCTGCACCATGTACCTCGCGAACCCGATCAGGGTCATGCCGACCGAGCTGCTTTTCCGCCCGTCGACGGTCACCAGCAGGATCTTGCCGTCGGCGGTGACGCCGATGCCCGTGCGTGGGTTCCGGGAGCAGAAGTAGGAGCTGCACGACGAGGGCGCCACCGCGTAGCCCGCCTCGACGAGGAGGGGCATGCCTCCGACCGTGTCCATCACGCCGCTCCAGCCGAACGACCACCGAAGGCGAACGAGGTGGCCACGCTTCATCGACTTCAGGAGCGTGGCGCCGGCGCCCGTCAGGTGCGAGGCCAGGACCGTGGTCCCGGCGCGCATCGCCATCGCGATGGCCGAGCAGCGCGTGCGCACCACCGTGAAGTCGCGCCTGACCCCGATCCCGTTCTTGCCGAACTTCATCTTGCTCGCGACGCGCAGGCGAACCGCGCAGGCGTCCTTCGGAGGGCGAGAGCCGCTGCCGCCGTATGCCGTGTAGCCCACCACGTCGCCTCCCTTAGGGTCGGCGGTGTTGAACTCGGCGAGCTTGAAGCCCTTCTTCGTCGTGACGTCGCGGCCCGTCACGGTCGCGGCCTGCTTGTCGATGAACACCCTCTGTTCGTCCTTGGAGATCGCGAAGCTGGCGCCGTTCTGCAGGCCGAGCTCCCGCAGCGATCCGTCTTCGGCGAACGGGTGGAGTGGCCGGCCTGGGTTGACGGAAAAGTCGCCGTTGATGGCGGCGAGGGCTCCCCGGGAGTTGCCGACGACGCTCGGTTTGGCGTACGAGCCGATCGCACCGGCGGTGGCGATGTCGATCGTGAGCGGCTTCGACGGGTCGATCGTGAGCACCCGGAGCATGTAGGGGCCGGCCGGGTCGGTGATCCTCGTGAGCGTCAAGCCGGGTGCGATCGTCTGGGTGGTCTGCGTGCGGTGGGCTTGCGGCGCGGCCGTGGCCGGCACCGGTGCCGACGCCAGCGCGGTCGCCGCCGCCAGTCCGATCATCGCGCTCGCGGCGCCCGTGGTCCGTATCCCCCGCATGGACTAGTACATCGGCAGCGAGGGCCTCCCGCTTGAATCCCCTATCCGCCTTGCGGCACCAGGGGTCTGGGCGGTGTGCTTGCCCTGGCCCCATGTCGGCCATACGGTCCTGCGCGACGCAGGCGGCTTCCCGCGACCGGAGGACCCCAGATGAGCTACGTCGGAGTCGGCAGGCGCTTCTTGGCGATCCTCGTCGACGCGATGGTTTCGCTCGTGTGGTCGATCCCCCTGATGGAGCGGACGCTCGCGAACGCGGGAACGACCCACTTCGGCATGACGCTGCAGATCGGCGGCGACCGATGGGAGATCGCCGGCGCCCGGTTCGTGGTCTACGAGTTGATCTGGTTCGCCTACTTCATCGTGATGGAAGGCACGCTTGGCGCGACGATCGGCAAGCTCGCGCTCGGCATCCGGGTCGTGCGCCCCGACGGCTCCCCCCTCGGCTTGGGCGAGTCGGCGGTGCGCAACGTGCTCCGGATCGTCGACGGATTCCCCTTCGTCGTGCCGTACTTCCTGGGAGCGATCGTGATCTGGTCGGGCGGGCCGACCAAGCGCCGCGTGGGCGACCGGGTCGGCGGTACGTGCGTGGTGACCAAGGCGTCGGCCGGTGCTGCGTCGGCGCCGCCGGCACCGTGGACCTCATCCGGTGAGGCCCCTCCGATGCCGCCGCCTCCGGCCGGCTGACCTACCAGCGCGGGTCGGTGGCCGCGCGCGCTGCCGCCGCCGTGCAGGTCGTACCGACGCCGTACAGGACGTCTTCGCCGACACGAAGCCGCAGGTAGAAGCACGCGTTCGGCTGCGCGGTGACCGCCGCCGTCCACTCGGTGCCCGACGCGTACACGCTGACCGAGTCCAGGCCCCGGGATGGCTCGTCCGGCCCGACGAAGGTCAGCCCGTCGGCGTCACCGATCCCACTCGACGCGAGCCCTTCCGCGTCGGCGCCGGCGAAGGTGCCGCGCTCCGCGAGCGCCCGATCGGCGCCGGCCTGGGCCACGCGGAGCGAATGTTGGGCATGCCCGATCGTGTTCGCGATCGGCCGGTTCGCGAAGATCTCGACGAGCATCAGGATCGAGGCGAGGATCAATGTGCCGAGCACCAGCCAGAACCCTCGGTTCGCCCGGCGGGTCGGGGTCTGTGTCGAGAGCTCGGTCTCGTAGGCCCGGATCAGCTCGTCGTCGTCTCGCATCACATCAGGGTACGTCAGCGACCGAGGCCTCAGGACCCGAGCACCCGGCCGAGCTCCTCGAGGCTCTCCAGGTTGTGGCCCGACAAGAAGACGTCGACACTGGGCAGCGCCGCCGCCATCCCTCGCGCGAGCGGCTCGTACCTCGGGGAGCCCTTCAACGGGTTCACCCAGACGACCCGGTGGGCGAGCCGGCGCAGGCGTGCCATCTGCGCGCTCAGCAGTTCGGGATCGCCCCGCTCGAGGCCGTCGGAACACAGCACCACGACCGCGCCGCGGAGCGCCGCCCGCTGGCTCCAGCCGTCGAGCAGGGTCTTCAGCGACTCGCCGATCCGGGTGCCGCCCTCCCAGTCCTCGACCTGTGTGCCGATCTCGTGGAGCGCCCGGTCGGGATCCTTCGTCCGGAGGGTGCGCGTGACCCGCGTGAGCCGCGTCCCGAAGCAGAAGGTCTCCACCCGGCGGCCCGTCGCCATCGCCGCATAGGCGAACTGCATCAGGGCACGGGCGTACGGGGCCATCGACCCGCTCACATCGAGGATCAGGACGAGCGGTCTCGTGCGCGAGGTCCGCGCCCGCCACGCTCGGTCGAACGGCTCGCCCTGCGTGCGGAGCGAACGCCGGAGCGTGCGACGCATGTCGAAGGTCGTGCCGCGTGCGGCGGCGCGGGTGCGTCGCGTCCGCTGTGTGGGCACCGACACGGAGATCGTTCGGATCAGGGATGCGACGCGCGCACGTTCGTCGTCTGAGAGCTCAGCGAACGACTTCCCGCGCAGCACCTCGGTCCCGCTGGCGACGATCCTGATCGAGGCCTCCTCGTCGGAGCTCTCGTCGTCATCGCCCACCCCGTGCCACTCCGCCGCTGCCGAGCCGAGCATGACCTCGGTGGTGATCGGCTGTTCGGCCCAGACGTCATCGGCCGCGTCGTCGGCCACGCCGGGGATCGACAACTCGATGCGGAGCTCGCCGTCGGCGCCCATCGAGCGGAACCACTCGTCGAACGCCGCGTCGTAGACCTCGATGTCGTCCTTGCGCGCCACCATCGACGCACGCCCTGCCCAGTACAGCGTTTCGCGGTCGACGAGCCCGAGGGCAGCCACCGCCCGGCAGAACGTGAGGCTTCGACCCGTGCCCACCGGGAGGCCCCGCGCGCGCAGATCGCGCGCGAACCCGATCAGCGGGCCGAGCGGACCCTCGGGCACGGCCCCGACGTCAGCCATCGGTCCCGCCGACGATGTCGGCGAGGCGCGCGGTGACCAGCTCCTGATCCTCATGGTCCTTCACGACCGTACCGAGCGTGTCGGCCG
>JANLXF010000052.1:0-15129 GCA_031364965.1 Actinomycetes bacterium
GCAGGTTGCCGCCGTAGATCGACGAGCAGCCGGTGGCGTTGGCGACGACCATGCGGTCGCCGAGGAGCTGGGTGACCAGCTTGAGGTACGGCGTCTCACCGCAGCCGGCGCAGGCGCCGGAGAACTCGAAGAGCGGGCGCAGGAGCTGCGAGCCCTTCACCGTCTCGCGTCGTACGAGAGTGCGGTCCACGTCGGGGATCTCGAGGAAGTGCTCGTAGCGGGGGCGTTCGACGTCGCGGTGCTCGTCCGCAGGCGCCATGTCGATGGCCTTGTGGTCGGGACTCAGCTTGTCGTGCACGGGGCAGACGGCGACGCAGATGCCGCAGCCGGTGCAGTCGTCCGGCGCTACCTGGACGGTGAGGAGCATCCCCTCGCCGAGCTCCTTGCCGCTGTACGCCTTGGACAGGAAGCCGTCCGGCGCACCGACGAGCGCGTCTGTCGGGTAGGCCTTCATGCGGATCGCGGCGTGGGGGCACACCAGGGCGCATTTCGCGCAGTCGATGCAGATGGCGGGATCCCACACGGGGATCTCGCGGGCGATGCTCCGTTTCTCCCAGCGGGCGGTGTCGGTCGGGAAGGTGCCGTCGACGGGCAGCGCGCTCACCGGAAGCAGGTCGCCCTCGCCCGCGATCATCGCGGCCGTCACGCGCTGGACGAAGTCGGGGGCGGCCGCGGGGACCGGCGGCATCATCGGCGATCCCTCGCCGGGGTCGGCGGGGATCGCGACCTCGTGCAGAGCCGCGATCGCACCGTCGACGGCCGCGAAGTTCCTGGTGAGGACGGTTTCGCCCCGCTTGCCGTAGCTCTTCACGATCGCCGTCTTGATCGCCGCGACCGCCTCGTCCTGCGGCAAGATATCGGCGATCGCGAAGAAGCACATCTGCAGCACGGTGTTCACCCTGGAGCCCAGGCCGGCTTCCTTCGCCACGCGATAACCGTCGACGACGAACATGCGCAGGTGCTTGTCGACGATGTGGCGGCGCGCCGTCTCGGGAAGGTATGACCAGACTTCGTCGGCGGGGTAGGGGCTGTTGAGCAGGAACGTGGCGCCCTCGGCCGCGATCGCGAGCACGTCGGTGCGCTGCAGTCGCTCGAACTCGTGCACGGCGACGACGTTGGCCGAGCGGATCAGATACGTCGATCGGATCGGGCGCGGTCCGAACCGCAGGTGTGAGACCGTGACGGATCCGGCCTTCTTCGAGTCGTAGACGAAGTAGCCCTGGGCGTGTAGGTCGGTCTTCTCGCCGATGATCTTGATCGTGTTCTTGTTGGCGCTGACGGTGCCGTCGCTCCCCAGCCCGAAGAACACCGCGCGCACCACGTCGGCGTCCTCGGTCTCGAAGTCCGGGTCCAGGGGGAGACTCAGCCGCGTGACGTCGTCGGCGATCCCGACCGTGAAATGGTTGACCGGCTCGGTCGCGTCGAGCTCGTCGAGTGCCGCCTTGGCCATCGCCGGGGTGAACTCCTTGGACGACAGGCCGTAGCGTCCGCCGAGCACGCGCGGAAAGCCACCCGCGAACCGCGCGCGCCCGGCAGACACTTCTTCGGCCACCGAGGTGACCACGTCCTGATAGAGGGGCTCGCCGGGTGCCCCCGGCTCCTTGGTGCGGTCCAGCACCGCGATGGCGCGGACCGACTCGGGGAGCGCGGCCACCAAGGCCTCGGCCGAGAACGGTCGGTAGAGCCGGACCTTGACCAGGCCCACGCGCTCGCCGTGCTCGACCATCGTCTCGACGGCCTCCTCCGCGGCGCCCACGCCCGACCCCATCATGATCACGACGCGCTCCGCCTGGGGGTGACCCACGTAGTCGAAGAGGCGATACGCGCGCCCCGTGCGGGCGCCCAGGCGGTCCATCGCGCCCTGCACCAGATCGGGGACGGCGGCATAGAACTCGTTGCACGCTTCGCGCGCCTGGAAGAACACGTCGGGGTTCTGCGCGGATCCCCGGAGCTGGGGGTGCTCGGGGGAGAGCGCACGGGCGCGGTGCGCGTGCACCAGCCGGTCGTCGATCATCGCGCGGAGGTCCTCGGCGGCCAGACCCTCGATCTTGTCCACCTCGTGCGAGGTCCGGAAGCCGTCGAAGAAGTGGAGGAAGGGGACGCGTGACTCCAGCGTCGCGGCGTGGGCCACGAGCGCGAGGTCCTGTGCCCCCTGCACCGAGGACGACGCCAGCATCGCGAACCCCGTTGTGCGGGCGGCCATCACGTCGGAGTGATCGCCGAAGATCGAGAGCGCATGGGTGGCGATCGTGCGGGCGGCGACGTGCATCACGAAGGGCGTGAGCTCGCCGGCGATCTTGAACATGTTGGGGAGCATGAGCAACAGGCCCTGCGACGCCGTGAACGTGGTCGCGAGCGCCCCCGCCTGCAGCGCGCCGTGCAGCGCGCCGGCGGCGCCACCTTCGCTCTGCATCTCCACGACCTGCGGGACCGCCCCCCACAGGTTGGTCGTGCCGATCGCCGACCAGGCGTCGGCGAGCTCGCCCATCGGCGAGGAAGGGGTGATCGGGTAGATCGCGATGACCTCGGAGAGGCGGTGGGCGACCGCCGCGACCGCTTCGTTGCCGTCGACGGTGATGCGCGGACGCGTCGAAACACGTTCCGGGGTGGCTTGCGTCTTCATGCACGACATCCTCGGGTCGGGCCCGCGCCATCCCTAGGGTCGAACGACCCCACCGGACGGGGTCTGCCGCCGGTCTTTCGCGGGTCCCCGGCGGCAAGCTTGGGGGGTGACGATCACGGCGATCGAGGTACGGCACCGGCAGGGCGATCAGTTCGCGGTGTCGATCCGCGGCCACGAGCTCACGGTCGATCAGCCGGTCGCCGACGGCGGAACCGACGCCGGGCCGACGCCCACGGAGCTGTTCGTCGCGGGGCTGGCCTCGTGTGTCGGGTTCTACGCCGGCCGGTTCCTGCAACGCCACGGCATCGGGGCCCAGGGCCTCGCGGTCGAGTGTTCGTGGACGATGGCCGAGGATCGCCCGGCGCGGGTCGGCGCGATCGACATCGTGGTGCGTCTACCCGACGGATTCCCCGAGGAACAGCGCGATCGGCTGATGGCCGTGGTCGAGCACTGCACGGTCCACAACTCGCTCGTCCGCGCACCCGCGGTTCGCATCGCGGCCCGGGTCGTGGCCCCGACCAACGCCGGCCCCGACTAAGGGGAGAGGCGTTCGATCCGCCAGTCCACGCCATCGCGGACGTAGTGGATGCGATCGTGGAGCCGGAAGGCCCTCGCCTGCCAGAACTCCACCGTGTTGGGCGCGATGCGGTACCCGCCCCAATATGGGGGCAAGGGCACGTCGTCCCCGTAGGCGCGGTCGATCGCCTCGAACCGGGCCATCAGATCGGAGCGCCCCGCCAGCACCGTCCCCTGGCGCGAGGCCCAGGCCCCCAGGCGTGCCTCGCGGGGCCGGCCGCGGAAGTACGCGAGCGATTCCGCGTCGGTGGTGGGCGTGACGGTCCCGGTCACCACCACCTGCCGGTCGAGCTCGCGCCACAGCAGCGCGAACGCCGCCCGCGGGTTCGCCGCCAGGTCACGCCCCTTGCGGCTTTCCCGGTTCGTGTAGATCACGAAGCCCCGCTCGTCGAAGCCGCGGAGGAGCACGTGGCGGACCATCGGCGCTCCCTCGGCGTCGGCGGTCGCGAGCGCCACCGCGTTGGCCAGATGGATTCCCTCGGCCTCGGCGTCCTCGAACCAGACGCGGAACTGCGCCATCGGTTCCGGCGCCACGTCGTCGGGATCGAGCCCGTGGTCGGGCTTGTCGCTCATAGCGCCATCGTCCTCAGGATGCCCGCCCGGGTCATGGCCGAAGGTCCCGGCGCGGGTGGGCCCACGACGCCGGCACGGGGTGCCCCCGGCAGGACTCGAACCTGCGCTTCCGGCTCCGGAGGCCGACGCTCTATCCGCTGAGCTACGGGGGCGTAGCCACCGAGGAGTCTAACAACCGGCCTCGTCGGCCCCGCCGCAGCGTCTCAGGCGTCGAGGTAGAGGCAGAACGGGTGGCCCGCGGGATCGAGCATGACGCGGACGTCGTCCTGCGGTTGGTGGTCGGCGAGCGTCGCGCCGAGCTCGATCGCGTCGGCGACCGCCACCTCGAGCTCCTCCACGCCGACGTCGAGGTGCAGCATCATCTGTTGGCGCCCCTCCGCCGGGGGCCACACCGGCGGGACGTACCCGGGCGAGCGTTGGACCGCGAGGTAGGCACTCCCGGCCGGGGGCGCCACGATCACGGACGCGGGCTCGTCCGTCGCGTCGATCGACCAGCCGAGGAGCTGCGCGTAGAACTCCGCCAGCGCCCGGGCGTCCGGCGCGTCCACGACGACTCCCCACCACCCCGTATGGCCGCGCATCGTGACCATCCTGCCTCGCGAAGCGCGTTCCCGCACCTCCGGGCGCGGCGTGACCCCGGGGTATCCTCGCTCCATGCCCGAGGGAGCCCGTGTGCTGATGGTCGACGACGACCCCGTAATCCTGCGATTGCTCGAGGTGAACTTCCGCCTGGAGGGGTTCGTCGTGGACAGCGCCACCCGCGGCGACGAGGCGCTCGCGCTCGCCCAGGCGTCGCCGCCGGCGGCGGTGCTCCTCGACATGATGATGCCCGGTATGGACGGCGCCGAGGTGTGCCGCAGGCTCCGGGCCCTCCCGGGGCTCGGCGACGTCCCGGTGATCTTTTTGAGCGCGCGCGTCCGCGACGAGGACGAGCCCGAGGAAGCCGACCTCGGCCCCGTCAGTCACGTGGCCAAGCCGTTCGACGCACAGGAGCTGGTGGGGTTGGTCCGGCGCACGATCGGGGGCTCCCGATGATCGAGGATCAGCTCGTCGCGTGGCTCGGCGAGGGGCTCGCGGCCGCCGCGCCGGCGCTCGGCCTCGAGGGCGAGCTGCCCATCCCCGAGCTCCTCGCACCCAAGCAGAAGGACCACGGGGACTTCGCCACCAATGTCGCCCTCGGGCTCGCGAAACGCGTCGGCAAGTCGCCGCGCGACGTCGCGCAGGCGCTGGCCGCGGCCCTTCCGTCGGTCGCATTCGTCGAACGCGTCGAGGTGGCTGGACCCGGCTTCCTGAACGTCTTCACGACCGACGACTGGCTGCATGCCGCGCTCCACCGGGTGGTCGGGTCGGGTGCCGCGTACGGCCGGGCAGAGCCGAGCGGCCGACGCGTGCAGGTCGAGTTCGTGAGTGCGAACCCCACGGGCCCCCTCCACATCGGGCATGCGCGCAATGCCGTGCTGGGGGATGCGCTCGCGCGGCTGCTCGAGGCCGCGGGCTGGACGGTCGAGCGCGAGTACTACTTCAACGACGCCGGTCGCCAGATGGATCGGTTCGGCGAGTCTGTTGAGGCGCGGTACATGCAGGCGCTCGGTCTGGCCGGTGAGGTGCCCGAGGACGGGTACCACGGCGAGTACCTCGTCGATATCGCGGCCGACATCGTGCGCGAGCACGGCGATTCCCTCGCGGAGCTGCCGCCCGAGGAGCGTCGTGCGCAGCTGCTCGCCGCGAGCTCGCGCCGCGTGTTGGCCCAGATCGAGGCGACGCTCGATCGCTTCGGCGTGCGGTTCGACGTGTACTTCAGCGAGACCGAGCTGCAACGCAAGGGCGAGATCGACGCCGCGATCGAACGGCTGCGCGCGGCGGGGTATGCGTACGACGCCGAAGGCGCGGTCTGGTTCCGCTCGACCGCGTTCGGCGACGACAAGGACCGGGTGGTGATCCGATCCAACGGGCTGCATACCTACTTCGGGGCCGACTGCGCCTACTTGCTCGACAAGTTCGCCCGCGGGTTCGACCGCGTGGTCTACGTGTGGGGTGCCGACCATCACGGCGACGTCGCGCGCGTCAAGGGAGCCGCCCAGGCGCTCGGCCTCGATCCCGAGGCCGTCGAGATCGTGCTCTATCAGTTCGTGTCGTTCATGCGGAACGGCGAGATCGCGAAGATGAGCAAGCGCTCGGGCTCGGTGATCACGCTCGACGAACTGCTCGACGAGGTGGGGGTCGACGCCGCTCGGTTCACGCTGCTGACGTCGTCGAACGATTCGGCGATGAACTTCGACATCGAGCTGGCGAAACGTCAGACGATGGACAACCCCGTCTATTACGTGCAGTACGGGCACGCGAGGATCGCCGGCATCCTGCGCACGGCCGAGGAGCAGGGCGTGGCGCTCCGGCCGATCGGCGAGGCGGACCTGGCGCTGCTCACACAGGACGCGGAGCTCGACCTGCTCCGCGCCATAGCCGACATGCCCGCCCAGATCGCGGCCGCCGCCGACCTCCGGGCGCCCTATCGCCTCACGCACGCCGCGCAGGATCTCGCAGGGCGGTTCCATCACTTCTACGCCGAGCATCGTGTCGTCGACGAGCGGGCGCCCGAGCTCACGCAGGCCCGGCTCTGGCTGTGCGCCGGCACGAAGCAGGTGCTCGCGAACCTGCTCGCGCTGCTCGGGGTGGCCGCGCCGGATCGGATGGACCGGGCGGATGACTGACGAGCTCGGCGCGGGACCGTCCCGCGTCGGGCCCCTGCTCGCCGTGTTCGGCGTCCCTGGTCGCGGCTCCTCCGCCTGGCCCGCGTCGGCGTCGATCGGGGCCCGCGGTCTGGAGATCGGGGGGGCGGCGTGCGTCGACCTCGCCGCGCGGTTCGGCACGCCGTTGCTGGTCGTCGATGAAGCCGACCTGCGGGCCCGCTGCCGGGCCGTCGCCAACGGGTTCGACCGCGTGCTGTATGCCGTGAAGGCGTTCACCGCACACGCGGTCATCCGGATCGCGCTCGAGGAAGGTCTCGACCTCCTGGCCTCGACCGGCGGCGAGGTCGAGGCCTGCCTGCGCGCGGGGGCGCGTGGGGATCGGATCGTGCTCCACGGCAACAACAAGTCCGACGACGAGCTGCGGCTGGCGGTCGAGGCCCGGCTCTCGCTCGTGATCGCGGACGGGGCGGCCGAGCTGGAACGGCTCGACGCGATCGCACGCCGGGCGAACCACGTGCAGCCCGTCCTCCTGCGGATCGTGCCGGAGGTCGTCGTGCGCACCCACGAATCCATCGCGACCGGCCACGAGGCGTCGAAGTTCGGGACGCGGCGCTCCGAGGCGGTGGCGGTCGCCCGGCTCGCGGCCGCCTCTCCCGGTCTCCGTTTCGACGGGCTCCACGCGCATATCGGCTCGCAGGTCCCCACCGTGGAGTCCTACGAACGCTCGCTCGACGCGCTGCTGGGGCTCGTCGGGCAGCTGCGCGAGGCCGGCGTCGCGCCGGTGCGCGTCCTCGACCTCGGGGGAGGGTTCGCCGTGCCCTACGTCGACGAGCCGGGCCTGGATCCCGGCGAGGTGGCGCACACGCTCTCCGCCCGGCTGTCGGCGTGGGCGGCCGAAGAGGGGTTCCCCCTTCCCGCGCTCATCGCCGAGCCCGGACGCACGCTGGTGGCGAACCCCGGCGTCACGCTGTACTCCGTCGGCGCGCGGAAGGAGGCCGGCGGCCGCACGCTCGTGGCGGTCGACGGCGGGATGTCCGACAACCTGCGACCGATGCTGTACGACGCCCGGTTCCAAGCGGTCGCCGCGAGCCGTCCGCCGACGGGATCCGCGCCCACCGCTCCGGTGACGATCGTGGGCAAGCACTGCGAGTCGGGCGACGTGCTGGCCGAGGAGGTCGCGCTGCCGCCCGACATCGGGCCGGGCGACCTGGTCGCGCTCGCCGCCACGGGGGCGTACACGTACTCGCTCGCCACGGCGTACAACCGGGTGGGGCGTCCGGCGGTCGTCGCCGTGCGCGACGGGGCGTCCACGCTGTGGCTCCGCCGGGAGGACGCGGCCGACATGGATCGGTTCGAGACCGCGGCCGCCCGGCCCGTCGCGGACACGATGATCCCCGAGGGTGTCACGGTGCGCCCGGCGCGGCCGCGCGACGCCGTGTCGTTCGTCGCGCTGTGGCAGGCCGTCGTGGACGAAGGCCGGTTCGTGCGCAGCGAGACCGTGGCGCATCCCACGCGGGTCTACCGAGCGCGGTTCCGCAGGTCGTGGACCGATCACGACGCCCAGCTCGTGGCGGTCGAAGGCGATCGCGTGGTCGGACACCTCTACATCCAGCGCGAGCGCCATCCCGTCACGCGCCACGTCGCGACGCTCGGCATCTCGGTCGCGCCCGACCGTCGCGGCAACGGGATCGGGGCGGCGTTGCTCGGCGAGTCGATCCGGTGGGCGGTGGGCGTGGGGGTCGACAAGATCGTCCTCTCGGTGTACCCGCACAACACCGCCGCGATCGCGCTCTACCGCAGGTTCGGGTTCGTCGACGAGGGCCGCCTCGCGCGCCAATCCCGGCGCACGACGGGCGATGTGGACGAGATCTTGATGGCCCTGTGGCTCGGCGGCTGAGCCTGCCGGCCTCAGCCGCGCCCGAGCGGCCACGGATCGAGGATCAGCGGCGGGATCGGTTCCTGGGTGAAGTCGAACTCCGCGGCGAGGTCGCCCAGGAGCGGGACGTCCTCGCGCACGGTCGGCCGGGGGTCGGGTCGCCCGAGGTTCTGTCCATCGAGGCGCTGCCCGCCGAGGAACCGATCCTCGATCAGCTTCAGGTAGGCGTCGAAGGACAGGGTTTGGCCGTCGACGCCGAGGGAGCGGTCGGCCCACGGGCTGATCAGGATCCCGGGCACGCGAAGCCCGTAGCCGGCAGCGTCGACGCGCGGGGGCGCGACGTGGTCGTAGAAGCCGCCCCAGTCGTCCCACGTCAGGAAGATCGCCGAGCGGTCCCAGAGGTCGCTGCGCATCACCGCGTTCACGAGCTCGGTGACGTAGGCCTGGCCCTCGGTGATCGGCGCCCCCGTGCCCGGATGCTCGCTCGCACCGCCGCGCCCCGGCACGATCCACGTGACCGAGGGAAGCGTCCCGTCGGCGACCGACTCGAAGAACGACGCGTGCGTCTGGATCCGGTCGAGCTGCCCAGTCTCGTGGACGTCGCTGAAACCGGTCAGCACGTTCTGGGGTCGGGCCGGCCCGCCCCGGTCGCAATCGGCCCGCGTGTCCTCGGGTTTGCGGCAGAGCACGTCGCCCGCGTAGTAGGCCCAGCTCACCTTGCGCTCATGCAGGAGCCACGTGATGTCGGTCCAGGCCCAGAACTCGGGATGCTGGTACCACTCCAGGTCGTCGAACAGGTCGCCCATCCGCAGGTCGGTGCGGCACGTGGCGGCGTCGTGCGGGTCCGTGCACCTCGCCGACCACCCCGAGACCAAGAACAGGTGCGAGGGGAGTGTCCACGAGTCGGTCGGGGCAAACATGCGGTCCTGCAGCACGAACCGCTCCGCGTACGCCCAGTAGTTGGGGATCGTTCGGTCGTCGTGGAACGACATCAGGTCCGGCTGGCCCTGCGGTCCGACGAAGGGGGCGCAGCCGGGGCTCGCCGGCAGCCGCACGCACGCCCGCCCCGCGGCGGCTCGGATGAACCCGTCCATCCGTCCGCCGTCGACCGTCGTGACCGACGCATCGTGATCGTGCGGGCCACCCTGGTTCACGAGCCGTGTCGTCGGGTACGGGCGCACGCAGCGCTGCAATGTGGGATGCGGCACGCACGCCGAGGGCGTGCCGTCGGGGTTCAACGGGATCCCGTCCGCACCGGGGAACGTCCCGAAGTAGTGATCGAACGACCGGTTCTCCTGCACGATGAAGATCAGGTGGTCCAGGTTCTGGATGCCGGCGGCCGGGTCGATCGGTCGATCGCCCGCCAACGCCGACGGCGATGCCGAGGCCGCCGTGGGGACGGGCTGGGTCGTCGAGCCGGGAGCGTCGATGCCCGGCGAGGTGCAGGCGGCGCCGAGCAACGCGGCGGTCAGCACCAAGGAGGCGAGGGAACGGACGCGGGTGCGTGTCACGGGCCGGAACTGTAGCCCACCCCGCAGGCCCGACCACCCGCCGGCGGCGCAAAGTCCGAGCAGCCGCCTGTCGCGAGGCTACGATTGGCTCGAGCGGATCGGACGACCGATCGGACCGCCGGATCGAACGGAAGGACATCGGGTGCCAGAGGAACGCACGGTCCGTGTGGGGCTGTTGGGCTGCGGCAACGTGGGCGCGGCCGTGATCCGCCTGCTCGCCGAGCACGCCGACGACATCGCGATGCGCGCGGGCTGCCGGCTCGAGGTGGCGCGCGTCGTGGTGCGTGACCTGGCCCGCGACCGCTCGGTACCGCTGCCGGCCGAGGCGTTCACTACCGACGCCGCTTCGGTCGTCGACGATCCGGCGATCGACATCGTGTGCGAGCTCCTCGGCGGCATGGAGCCGGCGGGCGACCTGATCCTGCGGGCGTTCGCGAACGGGAAGTCCGTCGTCACGGCGAACAAGGAGCTCCTCGCGGGCGTCGGCGCGACGCTGTTCGAGGCGGCCGACGCCGCGGGGCGCGACCTCTACTTCGAGGCCGCCGTCGCGGGCGCGATCCCGTTGATCCGCCCCATGAAGGAGTCGCTCTCGGGCGAGCGGATCTCGCGGCTGCTGGGGATCGTGAACGGCACCACGAACTTCATCCTCACGCAGATGACCGACCACGGCTGGGCGTTCGCCGACGCGCTGGCCGAGGCGCAACGGCTCGGCTACGCCGAGGCCGACCCCACCGCCGACGTGGAGGGGTTCGATGCGGCCGCCAAGTGCGCGATCCTGGCCTCGATCGCCTTCAACACACGGGTGGTCGCCGGCGACGTCTACCGCGAGGGCATCACGAAGATCACGGCGCTCGACATCGCCGACGCCACCCGCATGGGGTACGTGGTGAAGCTGCTCGCGATCGCCGAGCTCGACGAGGGGGAGGTGAGCGCGCGCGTGCACCCCGCGATGATCCCGGCGGCGCACCCGCTCGCGAGCGTGCGCGACGCGTTCAACGCCGTGTTCATCGAGGGCGACAAGATCGGGCAGCTGATGTTCTACGGACGCGGCGCGGGCGGCGATCCGACGGCGACCGCCGTCGTCGGCGATCTCGTGACGGTGGCCCGGCACACGATCTCGGGCACTCGGGGCGTGGGCTGCACGTGCGCGATGCAGCGACACCTCCGCCCGATGGACGGCACGCGCGGCCAGTACTACCTGAACCTGCACGTCGAGGACCGCCCGGGCGTGCTGGCCGAGGTCGCGGAGCACTTCGGCCGCAACGGGGTGTCGATCGAGCGCGTGTGGCAGGAAGGCGCCGGCGACGAAGCCACGCTCGTGTTCATCACGCACCGAGCGCAGGAAGGCGCCTTCCAGAAGACGATCCAGGAGTTGCGCGAGCTTGCCGCCGTGCGGGCCGTCTCGAGCGTCCTGCGGGTGGAGGGAGAGGAGTGAGTGCCACGGTCCCGATGCCAGGCGTCCACCAATGGCGTGGCGTCATCGAGGAATACCGCGGGCGCCTCCCGGTCACCGACGCGACCCCGGTGATCACGTTGGGAGAGGGCGGCACGCCGCTCGTGCGATCGGACTCGCTCTCGGCCGACACCGGGTGCGACGTCTGGCTGAAGTACGACGGCGCGAACCCGACGGGCTCGTTCAAGGATCGCGGGATGACGCTCACGATCAGCAAGGCCGTGGAAACCGGCGCGAAAGCGGTGGTGTGCGCGTCGACGGGCAACACCTCGGCGAGCGCGGCGGCCTACGCCGCGAAGGCGGGGCTCACCTGCGCGGTGCTGGTTCCCAAAGGGAAGATCGCGCTCGGCAAGATGGCGCAGACCCTGATCCACGGCGCCCGGGTCCTCGAGGTCGACGGCAACTTCGACGACGCGCTCGAGCTCGCGACCGACCTGGCCGCGCACTACCCGGTCACCCTCGTGAACTCCGTGAACCCCTTCCGGTTGCAGGGCCAGAAGACCGCCGCCTTCGAGATCTGCGACGCGCTCGGCCGGGCGCCCGATCTCCACTGCGTGCCGGTCGGCAACGCGGGGAACATCTCGAGCCATTGGATCGGCTACTCCGAGTACCTCGCCGATGGCTCGATCGCGGAGCCGCCCCAGCTCTTCGGCTTCCAGGCCCAGGGAGCGGCGCCGATCGTGCGAGGCGAGCCCG
This sequence comes from Actinomycetes bacterium, assembly GCA_031364965.1. Classification (GTDB taxonomy): domain Bacteria; phylum Actinomycetota; class UBA4738; order UBA4738; family HRBIN12; genus JAOUEA01. The sequence goes on from JANLXF010000052.1 coordinate 11,996, forward strand.
TGAAGGATCCGCAGACGATCGCCACGGCGATCCGGATCGGCAACCCCGCGTCGTGGGACAAGGCCGTGCGGGCCGCCAAGGAGTCCGAGGGCGCGATCGCATCGGTCACCGACCGCGAGATATTGTCGGCGTATCGCCGGATCGCGCGGGAGGGGATGTTCGCCGAGCCGGCGAGCGCGGCGAGCGTCGCCGGGCTCCTGCACCTGCACGCCGAGGGGAAGCTCCGCGCCGGGGCGACGGTGGTCTGCATCCTCACCGGCCACGGCCTGAAGGACCCCGAATGGGCGATCGCGGGCGCCGCGATCCCACCGACGGTTCCCGCCCAGGCCGAGGCCGTCGCGGCCGAGCTGGGACTGTAGACGCCGTGCGCCTCGCGGTCCGCGTCCCGGCCACGTCGGCGAACCTCGGTCCCGGGTTCGATTGCTTCGGGTTGGCGCTCGACCTGTGGAACGAGGTGAGCGTCGAGACCGGCGTCGAGCCCTCGGTCAACTGGCACGGAGAGGGCGCCGACGAGCTCCCCACCGACGGCTCCGACCTCGTGCACCGCGTGATGACCTCGGTGGCCGGATCGCTGGGCCGTCAGCTCCCGCCGCTCGCGCTCCGGGGGTTGAACCGGATCCCGCTCGAGCGCGGTCTGGGGTCGTCCTCGGCGGCCGCCGTGGCGGGCGCCGCGCTCGCCCTCGCGCTCCTCGACGAGCCCGCGGAACCGGCGGTCGTCTTCGAGCACGCGGCGCGGATCGAGGGGCATCCGGACAACGCCGCACCGGCCGTGTACGGAGGGTTCACGATCGCGCTCGAGGAGGGCGCCGTCCACCGGCTCGAGCCGCACCCCGCCCTGCGCCCGGTCGCGCTGATCCCTGACGAGCGGCTTCCGACCGCCGAGGCACGCCGGGCGCTTCCCGACGTCGTGCCGCGCGAGGACGCGGTCTACAACGTCGCCCACGCCGCCCTCGCGGTCGAGGCGTTCACGCGAGATCCCTCCCTGCTCGCGGTCGCCTTGGGAGACCGGCTGCATCAGGACGCGAGGCTCGCGCTCGCCCCGGCGGTGCTCGAGGTGTTCGGCTCGTTGCGGGAGGCGGGCGTGCCGGTGTGTGTCTCGGGCGCCGGACCCACGCTTTTGGCCTTCCCCCGCGAGCCGCTCGAGATTCCCGCCGGATGGCGTGCGCTCCCGCTTGCGGTCAGCGGCACCGGCTTCGAGTTCGTCGAGGGATAGCGGCCACCGGCCTCAGGCGCCGGTGCAGGCGCCCGCGCTGGCGAGGTCGTCCCGGGCGATCCACCTCGCGACCAGCGGGGCGAACTCACCCGAGACGATCGCGTAGCCCACGTGGTCCTCGACCACCGAGTTCGCGAAGACCAGCCCGGCGACCTTCCCGCTCTGCAGCACGAACGGCCCGCCGCTGTTGCCCGGGGCGACCTCGGCTTGCAGCTCGTAGAGGCGCCTGGCCACCTCCCCGCCGCCGTAGATGTCGTGGCCCACTGGATCGATGATCTGGCGGACCGCCGCGCCGCCTCCGGTGAGCGGCCCGCCGCCCGGGAAGCCGAGCACCGCGCCGCCGTCACCCCGCTCCAGCTCTCCGTCGAGCAGGGCCAGCGGCGGGGCCGAGAGCGACGGCACGTGCAGGACGGCGACGTCCAGCTCGGGATCGAATCCGATCACGGTGGCCTCAAGGTCGTGACCCCCCGCGCGGATCCATTGCTCGCTCGTGCCGGCCACCACGTGCGCGTTCGTCAGCACGAAGCCGTGCTGCACGACGAACCCGCTCCCTTGGTTCAGGAACCCCCGGTAGCAGCCGTCGCCCAGGACCTCGACCATGCTGGGTGCGGCGGCCCGGTACGCGGCGGACGCTTCGGCGCCCGAGGGAGGTGCCACCGGATCGGCCGGGATCGGCGGCAGTCCGATGAACACGTCGGGGAACCCGAGCAGGCCCAGGACCCGCTGAAGTTCGCCGATCATCGAGGGCGGCGCGGGTAGCACCGCATCCAACTCCTGGACGATCTTCGAACCGCGGATCCCCCGGGCGAGCTGTGGGAACGGTCCGTTCGCCAGATTCAACGCCAGGAACCAGGTCGTGAGCAGGAGGGCGACGACCGAGATCGCCGCTCCTCCGTACGCGTCGGCGGAGCGCATGCGCGAGCCGTGAGCGCGAGTGCGCACGCGGCTGCCGATCACCCAGCCGGCGAGGTTGCCGATCGCCCCGCCGATCAGCACCACGCCCAGGGCGATCGCGATGTGCGTCAGCGGATCGTGGCCGAGCTGCGCGATCCGCGGTGCGAGCGCGATACCGAGCGCGACGCCCAGGACCAGGCCCGTCAGCCCGATCACCTGGAGCACGGCGCCGCGTCGGTAGCCCCCGAACACGGAGAGCACGAGCAGCACGAGGAGGACGGCATCGAGCACGGTCATAGCGAAGGTATCGTCCCATGGGAACGCAGGCTGAGGAGGTTGGCGGTGGGAGCGTTGCAGGGCAAGCGGGCGATGATCACGGGCGGGACGACCGGTCTGGGCCGGGCGATCGCCGAGGCCTTCATCCGCGAAGGAGCCGCCGTCGCGATCACGGGACGCGACGAGACGCTCGGGTTCGAAGCGCAGACGGCCCTGCGTGCCGGCGGCGACGCGTGGTTCATGCGCGCCGACGCGGGCGATCCCGAACAGATCGACGCATCCGTCGACGAGGCGGTGCGCTCGCTGGGTGGGATCGACGTCCTCGTGAACAATGCCGGGATCGGGGTGGCGGCGACCGCGCTCGACACCCCGGCCGCCGACTTCGATCGCGTCATGGCCGTGAACGTGCGGGGTTGTTTCTTGTACGCGCAGCGGTGCTTCCCCTACCTCGAGGCCGCCGGCGGTTCGATGATCCACATCGGCTCCGACGCCGGCGTCCTGGGAGAGGTCGACATCGCGATCTACTCGGTGTCGAAGGCGGCCGTGCACATGCTGTCCAACGTGCTCGCGATCGAGGGTGGCCGCCGTGGTGTGCGTTCGAACGTGATCGCACCGGGCGACACCGAGCCCGGTATGCGCCACCTGGGCCCCCCCGGCGACCACGACCCCCCCCACGACGCCCCCTCGCCCTGGCCGCCCCCGCCGGTCGGCCGCATCGGCCGCGCGGCCGACGTGGCCGAGGCGGCCGTCT
>JANLXF010000008.1:0-2991 GCA_031364965.1 Actinomycetes bacterium
CCGGTCACGGTGACTCCGGGCGTGGCGTCGCTCACGCTCACGACATTCGCTCCGGCGGTCTCCAACGGCGGCGGGATCGTCGTCACGCCAGGCACAGCGAGCCTGACGTTGACGCGGCTCGGCGATCTCCGACTGACGATGTCGGGGGTTGTCCAAGCGGGAGTTGCTTCCGTTCACGCCTTTGCTCGCGGAACGGTTGATCCGTCGTATTCGGCCGGACTTCTGGCAGACGCCTCCAACCAGTACGGGTTCGGTGTCAACCAGATCGTCCTCAAGATCGCCCGTGAGGACGGCGCGAACGAAGCCACGCTCACGCTCGCCAGCGCGGACACCGGCGTCACCGCGATCGCGGACCCTATCCTCGATCTCGGTGACGGTTTGTGGGCAGTCACGTTCGAGATCTCCGGAGAGCCCTCGACCCTCTCCCTCAGGGCACGCGCCTCTCACAACGGCGTTGACGTCACAGGTCTGCTGAGCGCCAGCGACAACTATCCGATCATTGCCAGGTCCGATCTCACCGCCTTCCAGTTTTTCGGGGCCACGACCTCCGTCGAGCGGCTCGGCCTCGCCCCGACTGTCACGGCCTCGTCCGTCTCGGTGGGCGGGTCGCATCGGGTCGGCCTTCGGTACATCCGGCGGGCCACCCCCAAGCCGGTCGCGCCGCTTCCCGAGCCGGTCCTGGTCCGGCCTCGCACCGCTCATCTCCACCTGACCACCTATCCCATTGTCGTCTCGGTCAACGATGACGAACTCGTGATCGCGCTCGCCGCCTAGGAGAACCCATGGACTTCCTGAAAGCCGAGCAGATCAGCACGTCGAAGTGGAAGGTGCTCGCGATTCCGTTCGGCGGGCCATTCAAGGGCAAGGACCTCGACGGCGAATACTTTTCGGCCCGGACGGACATCAAGCCCGACTGGTTCGATCGACGCCCGCTGGTCTGGCATCACAACCTCGACAAGGCGATCCCGGATCCTGTGCTGGGCAGCGCGGACGACCTCGAGCAGAAGTCGGACGGATGGTGGACGACCGTCTGGCTGGATCGCTCGCGCCAGTACTGGGCGCAGGTCGACCAGCTCCTCCGGGCGGGCAAGGTGTACGGCTCGTCCGGCTCCCTGCCGAACTTCGTGCAGACCGACCGCAAGACGGGCGAGATCCTCGTCTGGCCGTACATCGAGCAGACCCTCACCCCCACTCCTGCCAACCCCTTCTCAGTGGTCATCGCCGCGAAGGCCATCGACCACTTCGACGAGGCCCAGATCGGCCTCACACCCGCCGAGCGCGGGCTCATCACCGACCTCAAACCAGCCGACCTACGTCGAGACCTGCCTTCGGGTGGCGATGACGCGGCGACGCGGGCGCGGGTACATGCCAAGGCGCTCCACATTCTGGGGCGCTCCGACTGAACCCTAGCCGGATGCTCGCTACGCGCCGGGTTCCCATCTGAAAGGGAACTCCCACCGTGTCTGATCCGAGGGTCGAAGCCCTCCACAAGGAGATCACGGACCTCGCGTCCGAGATCGTCGAAACCCCCGATATGCCGTTGGATCGCGTCGAAGCGATCGAGACGGAGATCGCCACCAAGTCTGCCGCGATGGACAAGATCGAGGCTGACATCAAGCAGGCCCGCGTCGAGGCCCAGCTCGCCGAGATGGACAAGCGCTTCACGGCGTTTGCCCGGACCGACTCGCGTGGCAAGGCGTCGGCCATCCTCGCCGGTGCCGGCACCACGGACAGCGGACTCAAGTCCGTTGGCCGCTACTCCGAGACGAACTTCCTGTCCGCTCTCGTCGAGCGCCGCAAGGGCGACACCGACGCGATGGACTTCGTGAAGGCCGTCCTCGGCACCTCGAGCGCGACCGGCACGGCGATCATCCCGAACAGCTTCGTGACGTCGCTGGTCGAGCAGATCGCTGCATCGAACATCTACCGCGAGCTGTTCAACGTCCAGTCCGTCAACTCGGGCGCTGGCGTCGAGATCCCGTACGAGATCACTGCCATCACGGCGGCCCTCGTCCAGGGTGCCTATGGTAGTAACAAGGACATCCGAGACTTCTCGTTCGCTCGCGCGACCGCGACGCTCTACACGATCGCCCAGATCGCGGACGTGGGCAATCAGCTCCTGCGCCAGTCCAACGGCGGGGCCGAGGCGTCCGCTCGTCGGCGTCTCGCCAAGTCCATCGCCGCCACCGAGGCGACGTGGATCACGAACGGCACGGGCTCGTCTCAGCCGCTCGGCTTCTTCCAGGCATTCGCGGCCTACGGCGATCCGGCCGGGTTCAAGACGACGCTTTCGTCTGAGACCCGTGTCGCGGCCATCGCTCGCGGCATCAGCGCCATGGAGGCCCGCGGCATCGTTGCCTCGGAAGCCAACCTGTGCGTGGTCATGCACCCGACCGACTTCTGGGAGACGGCGACCGAGACGCTCGGCACGTCGGGTTCCGGTGGTTGGGCGATCGACCCGGCGACCGGCGCTGCGGGCAGCCCTCCGACCACCTCGATCTGGGGCGTGCCGCTTCGGCGTGACCCCTACTGGCCCGCGGCCAAGATCGGCACCGCGCTGATCATCGAGCGCTCGGACGTGGACATCTACACCGGCGACGAGTACCGGGTGGACGTGAGCGATGCGGGCAGCCGCTTCGATCAGAACATCACGGGCTTCCGCGCGGAGGAGGAGTTCGGCTTCAACGCCGAGCCGTACGTCCGCTCGGGCCGGGTCCAGCAGGTCATCGGTATCTAGTCCTTCGGGATCGACTGGCCGCCGTTAGCGGCCACCCCATGGCCGGGGACAGGCACGCGAGCAGCAGGTCCCCGGCCACCCATGCTCGCAGCTCGCAACCATAGGAGGGCTCGCACCCTATGATCGACGGCAGAGGACCCGAGTGGGGACCCGGCATTGCAACGGCTGACTGGAAGACGCCCGCAGGGCATCCGGTCAGGCTCACCTACCGACAGGACACGACGGACTGGAACACGGTCTCGGCGTGCCTCGCC
>JANLXF010000063.1:0-8134 GCA_031364965.1 Actinomycetes bacterium
TCGAACTCGGCGCCGCGTCGCCGCTCCGTTCGTGCTCGTTGCGCGCCGCATACGCCACGTCGGCGATCGGCGCCAGCTCGGCCACGATGCCCCCGAGGTCCTTGTTCCCGCTGACCGAGATCACGAGGTGCAGCCGGTCCCAGGTGAAGAACTCGCGGAGAGCCGCCGCGAGCGCCTCGGCGGCCGCGGGGTTGTGCGCGCCGTCGAGCATGATCGTGGGCTGGCGCGCGGCCACCTCCATGCGCCCCGGCCAGCGCACGCCCGCGAGCGCCTCCCGGGTGGTCTCCGCGCCGAGCGGCTCGTGGACAAGGGCCTCGAACGCCACGATCGCGGCAGCCGCGTTGCGCGCCGCGTGCTCGCCGAACATCGGCAGGAACAGGTCGTCGTACGTGGCGAACAGCCCGCGCACCCGCAGCGACTGGCCGCCCACACCCGTCAGCCGGTCGTCGAGCTCCCAATCGCGGAACTCGAGCTTGAGATCGGCGCCGACCTCGGCGCACCGGGCCTCGATCACCTCGAGCGCCTCCGGTTCCTGCTCGCGGCTCACGGCCACCTTCCCCGGCTTGATGATCCCCGACTTCTCGCCGGCCACCTCGTTGACGGTTGCGCCCAGCTCCGGGTGATCGAGCGCGATCGGTGCGAGCACGGCGACGTCGCCCTCGACCAAGTTCGTGGCATCCCACCGTCCACCCATGCCCACCTCGAACACCCCGAGCTGCACGGGCCGGTCCGCGAACCAGAGGTAGGCGAGCGCGGTGAGCGCCTCGAAGTACGTCACGCGCTCGTCGCTCTCGCCGTCGACGAGCTGCAGGAAAGGCAGCAGGTGCTCGTACTCCGCGGCGAACTCGGCCCGCATGACGTCTTCGCCGCAGATCGAGAGTCGCTCCGTGACCTCGAGCAGGTGCGGCGAGATGTAGAGGCCGGTGGTGAGCCCGTGCGCGCATGCGATCGCCGACGCCACACGCGCGACCGTGCCCTTGCCGTTCGTTCCGGTCACGTGGATCGACGGGTACGTGAGCTGGGGGTCGTCCAGGAGCGTGGCCAGACGCAGGATCCGGGACAGATCGGGCAGCATCCGCGTCTCGCGGCGCCCGTCCAGCTCGGTGAGAGCCTCCTCGTAGCGCATCCCGGCCCTCAGCCCAGCTCGGCGAGCTGGGCGTCGACCTCGGCGAGCTGCGTGACGAGCCGGTCGTGCTTCGCGCGCTCCTGGTCCACGACCTCGGGGGCCGCCTTCGTCAGGAACCCCTCGTTCGCGAGCTTCTTCGCGGTCTTGGCGAGCGTGCCGTCGAGCTCGCCGCGCTGTTTCGACAGGCGGTCGCGCTCGGCCGCGCTGTCGAACAGATCGGCGGACAGCTCGACCCATCCCTGGGTGAGGGCGAGGCGTGTCGTCGCGGCGGTCTTATCGCGGCCGACGTCGACCACCTCGAGCGTGACGCCGGCCAGGCGGAGCGCCGCATCGGCCTGTGAGCCGACGACCTCGGCGAGGTCGGCCCGCACGCCGGCCGTCGCCCCGAACCGGTCCTTGGGCGAGATACCGTGCTTCGAGCGGAACTGACGGATCGCGGTCACGATCTCCTGGACGGCGCCGAGCGCCGTCTCGGCGGCCGGGTCGCGGTGCGCCTCGATCGCCTCGGGCCACGACGCGAGCGACAGCGACTCGGGGTCGGGCAGCCCGAACCGCTGCCAGATCTCCTCGGTCACGAACGGCACGATGGGGTGCAGCAGGCGGAGCGTTCGCTCGAGCACCCAGGCGAGGAGCTGCGTCGCGTCCTCGGGCTCCTCCCCCGCGGCGTCCAGGCGGCCCTTCTCGAGCTCGAGTCCCCAGTCGCAGAGCTCGGACCAGACGAACCGGTAGAGCGCCTGCGCCGCGTCGGCGAAGCGGTACTCGTCGAGGGCCGCGTCGACCTCCGCGAGGCACGTCTCGTGCCGCGAGAGGAGCCATCGCTCGGCCAGGGTCAGCCGCTCGGCGGGCGGCAGCGCGGGCACCCCGCCCGGGTACGCGCGCAGCACGAGGCGCGAGGCGTTCCACAGCTTGTTCGCGAAGTTGCGGCCCGCCTCGATCGCGTCTTCCGAGAGCGGGATGTCCTGCTGCCCGCCGGTGGCCGCCCGGGCGAGGGAGAACCGCAGCGCGTCGGCGCCGTACCGGTCGATCATCTCGATCGGATCGATCACGTTGCCGAGCGACTTCGACATCTTGCGGCCCTGGCCGTCGCGCACGATGCTGTTGAGGTAGACGTCGCGGAACGGCAGCTGGCCGGTCAGCTCGTAGCCCGCCATCACCATGCGGGCGACCCAGAGGTAGAGGATCTCGTAGCCCGTCACGAGCACCGCGTTCGGGTAGAACGCGCGGAGGTCCTCGGTCTCGTCGGGCCAGCCGAGCGTCGAGTACGGCCACAGCTGCGACGAGAACCACGTGTCGAGCACGTCGTCGTCCTGGCGGAGCTCGCCGCTGCCGCACTCCGTGCACACGGCCGGATCCTCGATCGCCACCGTCACGTGGCCGTCTGGGCAATACCACGCGGGGATCCGATGGCCCCACCAGAGCTGGCGCGAGATGTTCCAGTCGCGCAGGTTGTCCAGCCATGCCGTGTAGGACCGCTGCCAACGCTCGGGCGCGAAGACCACGCGGCCGTCGAGCGCCGCCTCCTTCGCGGGACCGGTCAGCTCGCCGACCCTCACGAACCACTGGAGGCCGGCGATCCACGGCTCGATCTCGGAGTGGCACCGGTAGCAATGCCCCACGGCATGGCGGTAGGGGCGCTCCTCGGTGACGAGCAAGCCCTTCGCTTCGATCGCGTCGCGCACGGCGGTGCGGGCCGCGTACCGGTCGAGCCCGCGGAACTCGGGCGGCACCGCGTCGTTCAGCGTGGCGTCGGCCTGCAGGATGTTGATCAGCGGCAGGCCCGCGCGCTGCGCGATGTCGAAGTCGTTCTGGTCGTGGGCAGGCGTCACCTTGACCGCACCGGTCCCGAACTCCTTGTCGACGTGGTGGTCGGCCACGATCGGGATCTCGCGCCCGTCGAAGGGGTGGGTGACCGTCTTGCCGACGAGCGCCGTGTAGCGCTCGTCGCCGGGGTGCACCGCGATCCCGGTGTCGCCGAGCATCGTTTCGACACGCGTCGTGGCGACCTCGATCGCCCCCGACCCGTCCGAGAGCGGGTAGCGGAACGTCACGAGCTCGCCGTCGACCTCGTCGTGCTCGACCTCGGAGTCGCTCAGGCCCGTGCGGTCGGTGGGACACCAGTTCACGAGGCGCTCGCCGCGATAGATCAGGTCGGCCTCGTACAGCCGCACGAACGCGACCCGCACCGCGCGCGAGAGGCCCTCGTCCATCGTGAACCGCTCCCGCGTCCAGTCGAGCGAGGCGCCCATGCGCTTGATCTGCTCGACGATCTCGCCGCCGTACTGCTCCTTCCACGCCCAGACGCGCTCGACGAACGCCTCCCGGCCCAGGTCGCGGCGCTCGATCCCCTCCTCGCGAAGCGTGCGCTCGACGACGACCTGCGTGGCGATCCCGGCGTGATCCATGCCCGGGACCCAGAGGGCCTCGAAGCCCTGCATCCGCGCGCGGCGGATCAGCGTGTCCTCGATCGTGCGCCCGAGCGCGTGCCCGACGTGGAGCCGGCCGGTCACGTTCGGTGGCGGGATCACGATGCAGTACGGCTCCTTGCCCGAGTGCGGGTCGGCCGTGAAATAGCCCCGCTCGACCCACGCCGTGGCCCAGCGGGGCTCGACCTCCTGCGGGTCGTAGCGGGTCGCCATCTCGGCGCCGGCGCGCGCGGTGTCGGACATGGCGCCGAGTCTACGAAACCACGGCTCCCTCGATGTTCAGGCGGTGCGGTCGCGGAGCCGGTCGCCCGCCGGGTCGTACGGGATCTCGGGCAGGATCCGCGCGGTCCGCGGCTCCCCCACCACGAACACCGTGACCTCCGGCGCCGACCCCGCGATGTCGTGGTCCAGGTAGGCGAGGGCGAGGCTCTTGCCCACGTGATGTCCATAGGCCCCCGAGGTCACGAAGCCCACGCGACGGTCGCCGATCCAGATCCCCTCGTCGGCGGAGGCGTCGGCGTCGGTCGCGTCCACCTCGAGGAGCACGAGGTGCTGGGCCGGGTCCTCCTCGCGCGCGCGGCGCACGGCGTCGGCGCCCACGAACGCACCCTTGTCGAACACCACGTACCGGTCGAGGCCCGACATCGCGGGGGTGTAGTCCTGGCGGAACTCTGCCGACCAGATCCCGTAGCCCTTCTCGAGCCGCAGGCTGTCGATCGCACGGTCCCCGATCAGCCGCAGGCCGTTCGGGGTGCCCGCCTCCCGGAGTTCGTGCAGGAGCGTGCGGTGACGGTTCGCCGGCACGACGATCTCGTAGCCGAGCTCGCCCGTCAGCGAGATCCGCCCGACCACCGCCTCGGCCGTCCCCACGTCGATCCGACGGATGCCGAGGAACCCGAACGCGTCGTTCGACACGTCGTCGTGAGCGAGCTCGGCGAGGATCGTGCGCGACGCCGGTCCCGAGACCGAGAAGCCCATCCAGTCGTCGGTGATGTTCGTGATCTGGACCCCGCTCGGCGGCAGGTGCGCGCGGAACCAGCGCAGGTGCCACTCCTGCAGGTAGTAGGAGCCGGTGAGCCAGAAGTGGTCGTCGTCGAGCCGGGCGATCGTGAGATCGCCCATCAGCCGCCCCGCCTCGCTCAACATCGGGTTCAGTCGGATCGCCCCGACGGGCGGCATGCGGCCGGCGAGCAGGTGATCGAGCCAGGCCTCCGCCTCGGGTCCGCGTACCTCGTAACGCGCGTACTGCGCGATCTCGTAGGCGCCGGCCGCCGTGCGCACGGCCTCGACCTCCGCGCCGACGATCGGCTCGGCGTTCGACCGTCCGAGGGTGTCGTTCTCCACGAAGTCGTGCGCGGGGGCGAAGTAGAGCGGGACCTCCATGCCCCAGTTCACGGTGAACCGCGCGCCCGCCGCGAGCAGCTCGTCGTAGCACGGCGAGGTCTTCAGGGGACGGCCCGCGGGCAGCTCCTCATTCGGGTACGCCATCACGAATCGCCGCGCGTAGAACTGCGCCGTGGTCGCGCGCAGGTACCGGTCGTTCGACGCGTAGGGTCCGAACCGCGCGACGTCCATCCCGAACACGTCGTAGCCCGGGTCGCCGTCGACGATCCAGTTCGCCACGGCCAGGCCGATGCCGGCGCCCTGGGAGAAGCCGGCCATGACGCCACAGGCCGCCCAGTAGTTCGGGATGCCGTCGACCGGGCCCACGAGCGGGTTGCCGTCGGGCGTGAACGTGAACGCGCCGTTCACCCACTTGCGGATCCCGACCTCCTCGAGCACGGGGAACCGCCGGAACCCGATCGAGAGCTCGGGCATGATCCGATCGAGCTCCTCGGGGAACAGGGTCCGCCCGAAGTCCCAGTCCGCGCCTTCCACCATCCAGTGGCGCGGGTTCTGCTCGTACACGCCGAGCAGGACGCCGTTGCCTTCCTTCTGGAGGTAGGTGAAGCCCTCGAGGTCGGTGACGGCGGCCATGTCGCCCTCGATCGCGGCGATCTGCGGGATCTCGGTGGTCACGAGGTAGTGGTGCGGCATCGGCACGAGCGGGTGGTCGACGCCCACCATCCTGCCGACACGGCGCGCCCACAACCCCCCGGCGTTCACGACGTGCTCGGCGGTGACGTCGCCCTGTTCGGTCTCGACCCGCCACGTGCCGCCGGCGTGCCGCGACAGCGACAGCACCCGATCGTGCTGGATCACCTCGGCGCCGCGAGCGCGCGCCGCACCCGCATACGCCTGCGTCGCGCCGTTCGGGTCCAGGTTGCCCTCCAACGGATCGAACAGCGCGCCGTGCAGGCCGGCCGGGTCGAGGATCGGGACGCGCTCGACCGCCTCTTCGGGAGTGAGGAGGTACGCATCGGTGTCCTGCGTGCGGAGCCACTGCAGCTCGGACTTGAGCCACTGCCAGCGCTCGGGCGTCTCGGCGAGCTCCATCCCACCCGACATGTGGAGCCCCACGCTCTGGCCGGATTCGGCTTCCACCTGGGGGTAGAGACCGATCGTGTACTTCTGCAACGCGGCGATCCTGGTGTCGGCGTTCATCGCATGGAATCCGCCCGCGGCGTGCCAGGTCGAGCCCGCCGTGAGCTCCTCGCGTTCGATCAGCGCGACGTCGGTCATGCCCCGCAGGGTCAGGTGGTAGAGCACGCTGCAGCCGACGATGCCCCCGCCGATGACGACGACCTGGTACTGATCCTTCACGCTCGCACCGCCTCTACGCAGGGGGTCTGAGGCGCGGAGTGTATCCGGGTCGCGACGAGCCGAGATGACCGTGGGTCGCACCGTCGGCCCGGCGCGCGGGGGGGGCGGCCCTAGGCGGAGCGTTCTTCGCGCTTGGCGCGCTTGGACGGCGCCTCTCGCGGCACGAGCGTCGGGTTCACGCCGTTCAGGACGACGTCGACGTCGACCAGGCACTTCGTGACGTCCTCGCGCGAGGGCAGCTCGTACATCACGTTGAGCAAGACCTCTTCCATGATCGCGCGCAGACCACGGGCCCCGGTGCCACGCAGGATGGCCTGCCCGGCGATCGCGCGCATCGCACCGTCGTCGAACTCGAGCTCCACCCCGTCGAACTCGAAGAACCGCTGGTACTGCTTCACGAGGGCGTTCTTCGGCTTGGTGAGGATGTCGACGAGCGAGTCCTCGTCGAGGTTGTCGACGCTGGTGATCACCGGCAGCCGCCCCACGAACTCGGGGATCAGCCCGTACTTCAGCAGGTCCTCGGGCAATACCTTGCCCAGGACGAGGCCGAGCGCTTTGTCGTCGGTGCGACGGATCTCGGCGTTGAAGCCGACCCCCTGGTTGCCGGTGCGGCCCTCGATGATGCGATCGAGCCCCGCGAACGCCCCGCCGCAGATGAACAGGATGTTCGTGGTGTCGATCTGGATGAACTCCTGGTGCGGGTGCTTGCGGCCGCCTTGCGGGGGGACGCTCGCCTGGGTTCCCTCCAGGATCTTCAGCAGGGCCTGCTGGACGCCCTCGCCCGAGACGTCGCGCGTGATCGAGGGGTTCTCGCTCTTGCGGGCGATCTTGTCGATCTCGTCGATGTAGATGATGCCGGTCTCGGCCTTCTTGACGTCGTAGTCGGCCGCCTGGATCAGCTTCAACAGGATGTTCTCGACGTCTTCACCGACGTAGCCCGCCTCGGTGAGCGCGGTGGCGTCGGCGATCGCGAACGGGACGTTCAGCATCCGGGCGAGGGTCTGCGCGAGGTAGGTTTTCCCGCAGCCGGTGGGCCCCAGGATCATGATGTTGGACTTCTGGAGCTCGACCTCGGAGTCCTTGGCGCCGACCTGGATCCGCTTGTAGTGGTTGTAGACAGCGACCGACAGGATCTTCTTCGCGCGGTCCTGCCCCACCACGTATTCGTCGAGGAACTGATAGATCTCCTCCGGCTTGGGCAGCTCGTCGAGCTTGAGCTCGGTCGTTTCGGAGAGCTCTTCCTCGATGATCTCGTTGCACAGGTCGATGCATTCGTCGCAGATGTAGACACCGGGGCCGGCGAGGAGCTTTTTGACCTGCTTCTGGCTCTTCCCGCAGAACGAGCACTTCAGCAGGTCGGAGTCGCCGAACTTCGCCACCGGACCGCCTCTCTCTCGATGAACCGAGCGACCGAGCCTCCCGTAGGGGACCCGGTCACGCAGATGTTACGCCCCGTTCGAGCCCGCCGCTGCAAGTTCGGACGTGATCCCTCGCTGGGAGATGATCTCGTCGATGATGCCGTACTGCTTGGATTCCTCGGCCGTCAGGATGAAGTCCCGATCGGTGTCCTTCGTGACCTTGTCAACATCTTGTCCGGTGTGCATCGCGATCAGCTGCTCGAGGAGCTTGCGGTAGCGGGTGATCTCCTTGGCCTGGATCTCGATGTCGACCGCCTGGCCCTGGGCCCCGCCGTGCGGCTGGTGCAGCAGGACCCGGGCGTGCGGCAGGGCGTAGCGCTTGCCCTTCGTACCGGCGAGCAGCAACACCGCGGCGGCCGACGCCGCCTGACCCATCACGGTGGTCGACACGTTGCACTTGACGTATTGCATGGTGTCGTAGATCGCGAACAGAGCCGTGATGTCTCCACCGGGCGAGTTGATGT
>JANLXF010000070.1:0-32043 GCA_031364965.1 Actinomycetes bacterium
GCGAGCGCGAGGGCGACCGCCCGCGCGGCCCCGCCGGCCCCGTACAGAAGCGCCGTGCGGCCCTGCGGATCGAACCCGGCGTCTCGACGCAGGAACCGATCGAACCCGGGGGCGTCGGTGTTGTGGCCGTGGAGCCGCCCCCCCTCCACCACCAGGGTGTTCGCGGCATCGAGGCGCTCGACCTCCGCGGAGCGGTCGTCGCAGAGCTGTGCGGCCTCGGTCTTATGCGGCATCGTGACGTTCGCCCCGGCGAAGCCGAGGGCCACGAGCCCGTCGAGCGCCGCCGGGAGCCGTCCGGGCTCGACGGGAAGCGACACGTAGGTCCACGGCATCGACAGCTCGCGGAACGCGGCGTTGTGGATCGCCGGCGACAGGCTATGGGTCACCGGCCATCCGATCACGCCGACCGTGTGCGGCACGCCGGCTCCGCGCGGTGGTCCGACCTCAGCCGAGGCAGACATCGACGTTGTGGAGGTGCTCGGCGTACGTCAGGGCGAAGCGGTGGCTGCCGTCGGCGCCGCAGAGCACGTAGTAGAGGAAGTCGGTGGGCGCCGGATCGAGGGCGGCCTCGAGCGACCAGCGATAGGGGCTCGCGATCGGCGTCGGGGGCAGGCCGGTGCGGATCCGGGTGTTGTACGGCGTGTCGGTCTCGAGATCCGACGTGGAGAGCTCGCCGTCGGGGGTGGGGTCGGCGTACAGCACCGTCGCGTCGATCCCCAACTGCATACCGTCGGCGAGCCGGTTGTAGATCACGCCGGCGATCAGGGGCCGATCCTTTTGGACCGCGGCCTCCTTCTCGATCATCGAGGCGATCGTCACGATCTCGTATGGGGTGACGCCGAGGTCCTTCGCGTTGGTCCACGACAGTCCCTCCGCCTCGATCGCGAACTGGTCGAGCAGCCGCTGGATCACGTCGTCGGCGGTGGCCTTCGCGGGGATCCGGTAGGTCTCCGGATACAGGAACCCCTCGACCGTCGCGGACCCCTCGGGCAGATAGGGAGGCAGCGAGAAGTCGCCACTCGTGGCGCGCGCCATGAACTTGCCCGCGGGGATCCCGAACGTCTGCTCGATCCGATCGGCGATCTGGGTCAGCCGGTACCCCGGAGGGACCGTCAGCCGCACCGTCTTCACGGACTTCGGAGCGGTGGTGAGCACGTCCACGGCTCCGTCGAGCGACATCCCCGTCGTCAAGCGGTAGGTCCCTGCCCGGATCTCCGAGGCCTTCCCCGTGCCCCGCATCAGGAGGTTCCCCACGAAGCCCCCACACGGGATCACCCCCTGCTCGTGGAGGTCGTTCACGACCTGCTCGGCCGTGGCGCCCTCTTCGACGGTGAAGGTGACCGGGTCATCGACGCCCGAGACGGCCTCCTCCGCCCCCTGGCATCCCCGGTAGTAGGACGACACCCAGACGACGCCGCCCACCAGCCCGGCGAACAGGAGGAACAGGATCAGCAGCGAGATGCGCCGGGGACGGTCGCGGTGGTCGTGGCGGTCTGCCCGACGGGGCGTGAGCTGCTCCTGCATGGGTGGAGCGAGGATACCTGTCGGCGCCGCCCGGGGGGTGTCACCGGCGGGCATCGAGCCACGCCTGGAGGATCACCGCCGCGGCCGAACGATCGACCACGCGGCGGCGGTCACGGCCACCCACCCCCGCATCGCGGAGCGCCCGTTCGGCTTCCACGGTAGAGAGGCGCTCGTCCTGGAACTCGATCGGGATCTGGACGACCGCCCCGAGCGCGGCGCCGAACTCGCGGGCCAGCGCCGCGCGGGCTCCCTCCTCCCCCGACATCGAGCGGGGGAGGCCGAGCACGATCGCGGTGGCGCCGTACTCGGCCACGAGCGCGGCCACGGCTTTCAGCTCCCCCGGTGGCTGTCCCACGTGGATCGTGCCGACCGGCACCGCGAGGCGGCGCTCGGGCTCCGAGATCGCGACGCCGATCCTCGCGTCGCCCAGATCGAGGCCGAGCACCCGGCCGGCGGCGGCCACGGGCATCGTCAGCTCGCGCCCAGGAGCTCCGCGAGGCGTGCCGGGATCGCCCCGAGCGCGTCGGGGACGGCGGACGCATCCTTGCCGCCGGCGTTGGCCAAGATGTCTTTGCCACCCGCTCCGCCACCGATCGCCGCGGCCGCGGGCTCGAGGAGGGCGGGCGCCGTCACGCCGCGGGCCACCAAGGCGGCGGTGCACGCCGCCACGAGCATCGCCTTGCCTCCGTCGCCGTTGCCGACCACGACGGCGCCCGGTCGCTCGCCGAACCGGTCACGGACCTTCTGCGCGAGGTCACGGAGACCGGCGGCGTCCTCGTTCGGGATCTCCGACACGACCAGGGCCACGTCGCCCACCCTCGTGGCGCCCTCGGCCAGGGCGGCGATCACGCTGTCGCGGTCGCCGGAACGAAGACGTCCCAGCTCGCCTTTGAGCCGCTTGTTCTCCTCGACGACGCGCCGGGCATGGTCGAGGGCCGCCCCGGGCTCCTTCGAGCCGAGCGCGTCAACGAGCCCGCGCAGCAGCTCGCGTTCGGTGTTGATGTGTCGGAGTGCGTCGGGACCCACCAGCGCCTCGACCCGCCGCATGCCCGACCCGATCGAACCTTCGTGCAGGATCCGGATCACGCCGATCCGCCCGGTGCGCGTCACGTGCGTGCCGCCGCACAGCTCCCTGCTGTAGTCGCCGATCTCGACGACACGGACGACGTCGCCGTACTTCTCCCCGAAGAGCATCGTGGCGCCGAGCTGCGTCGCCTCCTCCATCGAGGTTTCGAAGATGTGCGGCTCGTCGTCGCGCGCCAGGAGGCGGTTCGCCTCGAGCTCGGCCTCCTCGAGCAGCTCGAACGGCACTCCGCCGGGGTGCGGGAAGTCGAAGCGCAGCCGCCCGGGCGCGACGAGCGACCCCGCCTGACGCGCGTGCTCACCGAGCAGGTGCTTCAGGGTCCAGTGGATCACGTGGGTCGACGTGTGGGCGCGCGCGGTGGCCTCGCGCCGGGCGCGGTCGATCTCGGCGATCGCGTCCTGGTCCGTTCGTATCTCGCCGGAGGAGACCGTGCCGACGTGCATGATCGCGGTAGGTCCCGCCCACTGCGTGTCGCGCACGCGGATCGAGCCGGTCTGCGTGCGTATCTCGCCCTGGTCGCCGACCTGGCCGCCCGCCTCGGCGTAGAACGGCGTGCGATCGAGGAAGACGAGCACGTTCTGGCCCTCTTCGGCGGCCTCGATCCGGCCGTGGTCCTCGTCGAGCAGGAGCCGCAGGGTGCTCTCGGCCTCGGGCCGCCCGTACCCGACGAACTCCGACGGCGGCACGCTCCCGGCGTCGAGGCCGATCTCGACCTTCTTCACGGCGGCGCGCGCACGGGCGCGCTGCTCGTCGAGCAACGCGCGGAACCGATCCTCGTCGACGGTCAGGCCGGCGTCGGCGGCGATCTCGACCGTGAGCTCGATCGGGAACCCGAACGTGTCGGAGAGCCGGAACGCGTCGTCGCCGGTAACCCGGCCCTCCTCGGCCCGGGAACTCGCTTCCTGGAACAGCGCCATCCCCTGGCGAATGGTGCCGCTGAACCGTTCCTCCTCGGAACCGAGCACCTGTTCGATGAAGGCGCGGTTCTCGACGAGCTCCGGGTACGCGTGGCCGAACCCGTCGACGACCACCGCGACGAGCGGGCGCAGGATCTCGCCCTCCATGCCCAGCTGGCGCCCCGCGGAGACCACCCGGCGGAGCATCCGTCGCAGGATATAGCCGCGACCCTCGTTCGAGGGCTGCACGCCGTCGGCGACGAGGAACGCGGTCGCGCGCGCGTGCTCTCCGATGATCCGGATGGCGATGTCGTTCCGCTCGTCGGCGCCGTAGTGCGTGCCCGAGCGGGACTGCACCTCGTCGAGGATCGGCGCGAACAGGTCGGTCTCGAAGAAGTTCCCCACGCCCTGAAGCGCCACCGCCACCCGCTCCAGACTGGACCCCGTGTCGATGTTCTTGCGCGGGAGGTCGCCCAGGATCTCGGCATGCGCGTCGACCTGGTGCTGCATGAACACGTGGTTCCAGATCTCCATGAAGCGGTCCTCGTCGACCTCGGGGCCGCCCTCGGGCCCGAAGGCCGGCCCGCGGTCCACGAAGATCTCCGAGCACGGACCTGCCGGGCCGGCGGCGTGGGTCCACCAGTAGTTGTCGGCCTTGCCGCGCCGCACGAGTCGCTCCGAGGCGATCCCGAGCTCCTGCCAGATCGCGATCGACTCGTCGTCGTCGTCGTAGACCGTCATCCACAGGCGGTCGGGGTCGATGCCGAACCCCTCCGTCACGAGCTCGAGCCCCCACGCGCACGACTCGGTCTTGAAGTAGTCGCCGAACGAGAAGTTGCCGAGCATCTCGAACATCGTCAGGTGCCGGTCGGTGTGCCCGACGTTCTCGATGTCGTTCGCCCGGAAGCATTTCTGCACGCTCGTCGCGCGCGCGTACGGCGCCTCGACCTGCCCGAGGAAGTACGGGATGAACTGGATCATGCCCGCCCCGGTGAGCAGCAGGCCCGACTCCGGCGGGGCGATCAGCGAGGACGAACGAACGCGCGTGTGCCCGCGTTCCTCGAAGAACGACAGGAAGCATTCGCGGATCTCATGCCCGTCCATCAGCGGAGTCTACCGGCGCGCCGACGGCGGTCAGGCCGGCTCGTCGGAGTCCGACGCCGCGCCGCGATCCGGGTGGAGGTCGAGCCCGGTTCGGAGCTCGGCCTCGCGCCGCTCCATCTCCTGGCGGCCTTCCTGGATCGACTCCGACACCAGACGCGAGAAGTCCATGAGCCCGCCTTTGGCCTCACGCGCGATCGTGGTAGGCGCGACGCGCTTGGCCTGCTTCTTCGTCCACCTGGAGGCGAGGACGGCTCCGGTGGCGCCGGCACCCAGGCCCAGCGCGACCCAGAACGGGCGCTTCACTTCTTGCGGCCGCCCTTGGCCTTGCCGAATCCCTTCTTGACGCCTGCCCCGAAGCTGATCACCTTCACCAGCGGGCTGGACGCGGCTTCTTCGATCAGTCCGGTGAACTTCTCGGCGCGCCCGACGATGTCGGTGGCCGAGATGAGCATCGTGTCGACCCGGTCGAGCTCGCGGTTCGCGCGTTCCACCGAGCCCTTGACCTCGCGGAGCAGCGGCACCGTTTCCTCGCGGAACGCGTCGATCGTCATCTTCGTGCTCTCCAGGACCCGGAAGGTATTCAGGAGCACGACGCAGAGGAAGAGCACCAACAGGCCCCAGAAGGCCGCGAGGACGACGAGGGCGGTCTCGCCGCCGGTGAGCGCGAGGAGCGACATATCGGAGCCTCCAGAGATGGTCGAGTTCGGGCGTGCCGAGGCGTAGCTTACCCGTCCCCGCCCTCGGGCCGGGAGAGGGAGCCCGGGATCGGTACGCCGGTGCCGGGCTCCACCGCCACGTCGTCGCCCTGGCCGCTCGGCTCGTAGTAGGTGCGTCCGCTGAGCGTCGTGGGCCGATACTCCTGTGCCACCCGGTGCCCCGGCTCGTCGTGCGGGTAGCGGTACCCCTTGCCGTGGCCCAGTTCGCGGGCGCCCCGGTAGCTCGCGTCGCGCAGGTGGAGCGGCACGGGCTCGGGCGAGGGAGCGTCTTCGAGGGCCTTCGCGATGGCGGTGTAGACGCTGTTCGACTTGGGAGCTCGGGCCAGGTAGAGGGTCGCGTGTGCGAGGTTCAGCCGAGCCTCGGGCAGGCCGACGTGCTCGACGGCCTGGGCGGCGCCCACCGCCACCAGCAGCGCGTTCGAGTCGGCCAGGCCGATGTCCTCGCTCGCGTGCACGATGAGCCGCCGGGCGATGAACCGGGCGTCCTCCCCCGCCTCGAGCATGCGCGCGAGCCAGAACAGGGCGGCGTCGGGGTCCGAGCCCCGGATCGACTTGATGAAGGCGCTGATCACGTCGTAATGCGCGTCGCCCTGGCGGTCGTACACGATCGCCTTCTTCTGCACGGCGTCGGCGGCGATGTCGCGGGTGATCTCCGGCGCGCCACCGCTCGCGGCCGCCTGCGCAGCCGCCTCGAGTCCGGTGAGCGCCATGCGGGCGTCGCCCCCGGCCACGGTCACGAGATGCTCGATCGCCTCGTCGGTCGCGCCGAGCCCCGACCTGCCCAGCCCGCGATCGGGGTCCGAGAGCGCGCGGAGGAGCAGCGTGCGCACGGCCTCGTGGTCGAGCGGCTCGAGCCGCAACAGGAGGCATCGGGACAGGAGCGGGGTGTTGAGCGAGAAGTAGGGGTTCTCGGTCGTGGCGCCGATCAGCGTGACGGTGCCCTCCTCGACGGCCGGCAGCAACACGTCCTGCTGGGACTTCGACCAGCGGTGGACCTCGTCGACGAAGAGCACGGTGCGGAACAGACCCCCCTTCGCCCCCTCCATGACCTTGCGGGCGTCGGCCACGCCCGAGGAGACGGCGGAGAGCTGCGTGAGCTGGGCTCCCACCGCGTCGGCCAGCAGGTTCGCGAGCGTGGTCTTGCCCGTGCCGGCCGGCCCCCACAGGATGATCGACGGAAGGTTCCCGCCCGCGAGGATCTTGCCGAGCGCACTGTGCTCGCCCACGATGTGCCCCTGTCCGACGAACTCGTCGAACGACCGGGGACGCATCCGAGCAGCGAGCGGTGGCTCGTTCATGTGTGATCCAACATCGGCACGACGCGGTCGGGCGCGATCGTGAGCATCGTGCACCGCTCGCGTTCGCCGGGCGCCCATTCCCACGGTTGTCCGTCGTACGCGAGCGAGAGCTCGTCGGCGACCACGGTCGCTTCCTCTCCCGTCGTCTCGCGTTCCACGTGCCCGAAGACGGTGGCGGCCCGCAAGGGGTTCGACCCGGCGTGCACGGCGATCGCGACCCGCGGGTCCCGGCGCACGTTCCGGAGCTTCGCCGTGCCCTCGTTGCTCGTCAACAGGATGCGTTCGTCGCGCGTGGTCACCCAGACGGGCGCCACGTGCGGCGCTCTGTCCTCGGTCGTCGTGGCGAGGAAGGCGATGTTCGGCGCCGCCAGGAGTCGAGCGGCGAGATCCCAGTGCTCGAGCGCCACCGGGTCAGGCCTCCTCCGACGGATCGGGAGCGGCGGGCTGCGGCGCGGCCGCGAGCCGCAGGCCGAGGTCGCGGAGCTGCGCGTCGGTGGCGGGGGCCGGAGCCCCCGTGAGCGGGTCGGCCCCCGACTGAGCCTTCGGGAACGCCGTGACGTCGCGCAGGGTGTCCTTGCCGGCCAGGAGCATCGCGAGACGATCGAGACCCATCGCGATCCCGCCGTGGGGTGGCGCCCCGTACGTGAAGGCCCGTAGGAGGTGCCCGAACTGCTCCTGCTGCTCCTCGGGCGAGATGCCGAGCGCCTCGAACACGCGCTGCTGCACCTCGGGGCGGTGGATCCGGATAGTGCCGCCCCCGACCTCGAACCCGTTCTGCACGAGATCGTAGCCGCGCGACGTGGCCGTCTCCGGCGCGAGGTCATCCGTCTTCGGCGCCGTGAACGGGTGGTGCGCCGAAGCCCACCGGGCCTCCTCGTCGGACCACTCGAACAACGGAGGATCGATCATCCACACGAACGACCAGATCCCCTCGGGGATCAGGTCGAGGCGCGCGGCGAGGTCCCGCCGCAGCCCGTCGAGCGCCACGTTCGCGCGATCCTTCCGGTCGGCGACGATGCAGACAAGGTCGCCCTCGGCGGCGCCCGTCCGGGACACGATCCCGCCGATCTCGTCGGGCGACAGGAACTTCTCGACCGGCGAGCGGACGGCGCCGTCGGCCTCCACCACCATCCACACGAGCCCCGCGGCGCCCCGGCCCTTGGCGTCTTCGACGAGCTTGTCGAACTCCTTGCGGGAGAAGGCGCCCGCACCCGGCGCGGCGAGCGCCTTGATCGCCCCACCCTCGGCCACCACGGAGGCGAAGGCCTTGAACCCCGTGCCCGTGAACAGGTCGGCGAGGTCGACGAGCTCCATCCCGTAGCGGAGGTCGGGCTTGTCGGTGCCGAAGCGTGCCATCATCTCGTCGAAGGTCATCCGCGGGAACGGAGCCGCGACCTCAACGCCGACCGTCTCCTGTAGGAGCCGCACGTACAACGGCTCGATCAGCGCGATCAGGTCCTCCTCGTCGGCGAACGACATCTCGACGTCGAGCTGGGTGAACTCGAAGCCGCGGTCGGCGCGCGGATCCTCGTCGCGGAGGCAGCGCACGATCTGGTAGTAGCGGTCCTGGCCGGCCACCATCAGGAGCTGCTTGAGCTGTTGTGGCGATTGCGGCAAGGCGTAGAAGCTCCCCGGCAGCAGGCGCGAGGGCACGAGGAAGTCGCGCGAGCCCTCCGGCGTGCTGCGGGTCAGCAGGGGCGTCTCGACCTCGAGGAACCCGCGCGCATCCATGTGCTCGCGGATCACGCGATTGATCGTGGCACGCAGGCCGAGGATCTTCGTCATCTCGGGGCGGCGGAGGTCGAGGTAGCGGTACTTCAGGCGAAGGTCCTCGCCGACCTCGATCCGGTCCTCGATCGGGAACGGTGGCGTCTCCGAGCGCGCGAGCACCTCGAGCGTCGCCGCCGGGATCTCGACCTCGCCGGTGGCGAGCCCGGGGTTCACCATCCCCTCGGGGCGGACGCGTACCGCGCCCTCTACGCGGATCACGTCCTCGTTCCGCAGCTCCTGGGCCGCCGCGTGCGCCTCGGGCGCGTCCTCGGGGTGGAAGACGAGCTGCACGACGCCCTCGCGGTCACGCAGGTCGATGAAGGTGACGCCGCCGTGGTCGCGGCGGCGGGCCACCCAGCCGCAGAGGGCCACGTCCTCGCCCGCGTGCGCAGCCCGGAGCTGCCCGCAGGCGTGGGTCCGCATCGCGGTGTGCAGGTCGGTCATGTCGGGTCCGTCCAGTCGTCGAGTCGGGTGAGCCATCGCACGGCGTCGCCGGCGGGCACGGTCTTCTGGATGCCGTCGATCAGGCGGCGAAGGGTCACGGACCCGTCGGCGAGCTCCTGGTCCCCCAGGATCGCCACGAACGCGGCGTCGGCGCGGTCGGCCATCTTGAACTGGGCTTTCATCGGGCGATCGGAGAACGCCCGCGCGGTGGGCACGCCGGCTTCCCGGAGGTCGGAGACCAGCGTCGTGCCGGCCACGCGAGCCGCCTCCCCCACCGTCACGACGAAGCATCGCGGCCCGCGCGGCGGCGGGACCGGCGCGCCCTCGGCCTCCATCGCGAGCAACACCCGGTCGAGGCCCAGGCCGAAGCCGATCCCGGGCGTGGGCTGCCCGCCGAGGATCTCGGCGAGCCCGTCGTACCGACCGCCACCGCACACGGTCAGGCCCCCGTCACCGATCGCCCCGCTGACGAACTCGAAGGCGGTGCGCGTGTAGTAGTCGAGGCCTCGCACCAGCCGGGGATCGAGCTCATAGGCCACGCCCTCCCGGTCGAGCGCCGCCCGGACCGCTGCGAAGTGCGTGGCGCACGGTTCGCACAAGTGGTCGGCGATCGCGGGGGCGGCCAGCACGAAGTCCTTGCCGCCGTCGACCTTGCAATCCATCACCCGCATCGGGTTCGTGGCGAGACGCGCACGGCAGTCTTCATCGAGGCGGTCCGCGAAGGGCGTGAGGTAGGCGACCAGGAGCTCCCGATAGGCCGGACGGCAGACATCGTCACCGATCGAGTTCAGCTTCAGGGTCAGGTCGCGCAGGCCGCGGTCCCGCAGGTATCGGTCTCCCAGCACGATGACCTCGGCGTCGGAGCCGGGGCCGGCGTCCCCGAACACCTCGACGCCGAACTGGCGGAACTCCCGTTGCCGCCCCGCCTGCGGTCGCCCGTGGCGGAAGTACGTCAGCACGTAGTAGCTCTTGAACGGGTTCGGAAGCTGCTGGGCGCGGTCGAGATAGGCGCGCATCACGGGCGCGGTCCCCTCCGGACGGAGCGTGACCGAGCGGCCGCCCTTGTCCTCGAACGTGTACATCTCCTTCGTCACGACGTCGGACGTGTCGCCCGAGGTGCGGGCGAACAGCTCGGTGTGCTCGAAGGTCGGGGTCTCGAGGTACCGGTAGCCGAAGAGGCGGGCGAGCCGGTGGGCCTCCTCGTACAACCCGAGCATCGCGTCGGCGCGGTCGGTCAGCAGGTCGGCGGTGCCCCGCGGCGGGAGCAGCTCCATCAGCCGAGCCCCATGAGGAACGGGTTCGTCGCGCGCTCGCGTCCGACGCTGGTGTCGGGACCGTGCCCAGGCAGCACCGGGAGCTCGTCGGGCAGTGTCAGGAACCGCCGGAGACTCGCCTGCATCGCGGCGGGGTCGCTGTTCGGGAAGTCGGAGCGCCCGATCGAGCCCGCGAAGACCAGGTCGCCGCTGAACAGCAGTGCGTCGGTGCGGAAGCAGCAGTGGCCGGGCGTGTGGCCCGGCGTGTGGACCACCTCGATCGAGAACCCGGCGAAGTCGAGCACGTCGCCGCCCGCGATCGTGCGAAGGTCCTTCACCTCGGCGAGCGGGTTCGGCCCGCCGGCGCCCCAGGCCGGGAGGTCGGTGAAGGCGATCGCGTCGGCCTCGTGCACGAACACCGGGATCTCGTCGCCCGCGAAGACGCCGCCCGTTCCCATGTGGTCCAGGTGGGCGTGCGTGGCGAGCACCGCGACCGGCTCCTTGCCGGCGGCCTCGAGCAGTGCGTGCACGCGATCGGGCTCGAACCCTGGGTCGACCACGACGGCGTCGTCGCTGCCCTCGGCGGCCAGCAGCCAGCAGTTCGTCCCGTACGGGTTCTCGTTGAAGACGTCGAGCCACATGAGAGGACCATGCTAGCGGACGCCCCTCGGGGACCTCAGTCGAGGAACCGGATCACCTACGGCTGGCCCGCCGCGTCCAGCACCAGCGTGAACGGGCCGTCGTTCACGAGCTCGACCTCCATGTGGGTCCCGAAGACGCCGCGCCCGACCCGGACACCATGGGCCTCGAGCGCGGCGGCGAACGCCTCCACGCGCTCGGCGGCGACGGCAGGATCGGCGGCGTCGGTCCACGACGGCCGGCGGCCCTTCCGCGTGTCGGCGTACAGCGTGAACTGCGAGACCACGAGGCACTCGCCGTCCACGTCGGCGAGCGCGAGGTTCGTCTTGCCCTCTGCATCGGCGAACAGCCGGAGGTTCGCGATCTTCTCGGCCATCGGCTCGGCCTCGCCTTCGGGGTCGGCGGCCCCGATCCCGACGAGCAGGAGGTAGCCACGCCCGATCGCCGCGACGGCCGAGCCGTCGACCGAGACGCTCGCGCGCGCCACGCGCTGCAGGACGATCCGCATCGTCAGCTGGGGACCACGCGGAACGCGTCGAAGACCGACTCCACCCGCTTGACGGCCGCGAGCACGCTCGACAGATGCGCGATGTCGCCGAGCTCGAACGTGAACCTCAGCCGCGTGATGCGGTCTTTCGCGGTGGCGGAGGTCGCCGAGAGGATGTTCACATGGGAATCGGACAGCACGGTCGCCACGTCGGAGAGCAGCCGGGTGCGGTCGAGCGCCTCCACCATGATCGCCACCGTGAACGAGGTCGACTTGCCTTCGGACCAGGTCACGTCGATCAGACGCTCGGGCTCCCGCTGCAGCGACTTCACGTTGGGACAGTCCGTGCGATGCACGCTCACTCCCTGCCCCCGGGTGACGAAGCCGATGATCTCGTCGCCGGGCACCGGCGTGCAGCACCGGCCGAGACGAACCCAGACGTCGGGTAGCCCCCTGACCACGACGCCCTGGGAGATGTCCTGCGAGCTCTCCGGTGACCCCAGCTTCACCGGCCGCGCGAGCGGGACGTCGGTCACGTCCTCGTCGGTCGTGCCGCTCACGAGGCGGGACAGACGCGCCACCACGGATTGCGGCGAGACGTGCCCCTCGCCGACCGCCACGTAGAGCGCCTCGAGGTTGGGGTACTTGAGGTCGTCGGCGACCTGCTGCATCGCCTCCTCGGTGGCGAGACGCTTGATCGGCAGGTGCTGCTTGCGCATCACGCGCTGCACCGCGTCAGGCCCCTGCTCGAGGGCGTCCTCGCGCCGACCGCGCGCGAACCACTGGCGGATCTTGTTCCGCGCCCGCGGCGTGGCCACGAACTGCAGCCAGTCCTGCGACGGCCCCTCGCCTTGCGCCTTCGAGGTCAGGATGTCGACCGAGTCTCCCGTGCGCAGCTCGTAGTCGAGCGGGACGAGCTTGCCCCCGACCTTCGCCCCCACCGTTCGATGGCCGACGTCGGTGTGGATCGAGTACGCGAAGTCGACCGGCGTCGCGCCCTGCGGGAGGTTCATCACGTCGCCCTTCGGGGTGAAGACGAAGACGCGCCCCCCCGACAGGTCGATCCGCAGCCCCTCCATGAACTCGCGGGGGTCGGCCATGTCCTTCAGCCACTCCATCATCTGGCCGAGCCAGGCGAGGTCGGCGGCGTCGCGCGCCTGCTTGCCCTCCTTGTACCGCCAGTGGGCGGCGATCCCGAACTGCGCGGTGCGGTGCATGTCGCGGGTGCGGATCTGGATCTCGAGCGGCTTGCCCTCGGGCCCGACGACCGTCGTGTGCAGCGACTGGTACATGTTCGACTTGGGCATCGCCACGTAGTCCTTGAACCGCCCGGGGATCGGCTTCCACAGGGCGTGGACGGCCCCGAGGGCGCCGTAGGTGTCCCGGAGCGACTCGACCTGGATCCGGATCCCCACCAGGTCGAAGATCTCGTTGAACTCCTTGCCGCGGATCACCATCTTCTCGTAGATCGAATAGAGGTGTTTGGGACGGCCTTCGACGTCGGCCTTGATCCCGAGCTCCTTCAGCTTCGTGCGGAGCGAGTCCGTGACCTCCTGGATCAACCGCTGGCGCTCTCCGCGGCGGGTCTCGACGAGGTTCGCGATCTCGCGATAGGGCCCGGGATGGAGCGCCTTGAAGGAGAGGTCTTCGAGCTCCCACTTGATGCCCTGCACGCCCAGGCGGTTCGCGAGCGGGGCATAGATCTCGAGGGTCTCGGTGGCGACCGTGCGCTGCTTCTCGGGCGAGAGGCTCCCGATCGTCCGCATGTTGTGGAGCCGGTCGGCGAGCTTGATCAGGAGCACCCGGATGTCGCCCGCCATCGCCACGATCATCTTCCGGACGTTCTCGGCCTGCTGCTGCTCGCGCGTGCGGAACTTGTACTTCTCGAGCTTCGTCAGTCCGTCCACGATCCGGCCGACCTCGTCGCCGAACTCGGCGTCGATCTCGTCGACCGTCACGTCGGTGTCTTCGACCGTGTCGTGCAGGAGCGCCGACATCAGCGTCGTGGTGTCCAGGTGCAGGTCGGCGAGGATCCCTGCCACCGCCAACGGGTGCTCGATGAAGTCCTCTCCGGACTTGCGCTTCTGCCCTTCGTGCTTGCGCTCGGCGAACTCGAAGGCGTGCTGCAGTTCCTTCAGGTCGGCCTTTGGGTTGTAGATCCGGACCTTCTTCAGGAGCGGATCGAGCCGAGTGGGGGGTCCGGCTTCGCCCCGGCGCAGACGTGGGCGGGGAAGCCGCGCGCCGCGGCGCTGCGACGGTTGGTCGACCTCCACCTCTTCGCGGCTGTCCACGCTGACCTCCTCGAGACGCCAGTGTACGCGGCGTCTGCAGGTGGCCCGGAGGTCAGTAGTGGATCAGCGTGAAGACCTCATGGCCGGGGAGCTTGTCGCGCCCGTGCAGGAAATCGAGCTCGATCAGACACGCGATGCCGCAGACCTTCCCCCCGACCTGCTCGACGAGTGAGGCGGCCGCCTTCGCGGTGCCGCCGGTCGCCAGCACGTCGTCGACGATCAGGACGCGTTCCCCCGGTGCGATGCCGTCGGTGTGCAGCTCGAGCGTCGCCGTGCCGTACTCGAGGTCGTACTCCTCGTCGACGGAGTGCCACGGAAGCTTGCCTTTCTTGCGGATCGGGACGAATCCGGCGCCGAAGTGATACGCGACGGGTGAGGCCAGGATGAACCCGCGGGCCTCGATCCCCACGACCTTGTCGACGTTGCCCCGGCCGAAGTGCACGACGATCATGTCGGTGATCGTCGAGAACGCGATCGGGTCGGCGAGCACGGGCGTGATGTCCTTGAAGACGATCCCGGGCTCCGGGAAGTCGGGCACGTCGCGGATCAGTGCCTCGATCTGGGGGACGTCCATGCCTACCTCCGCTTGCGCTTTGCCGGCGCACGCTTCTTCGACTTGGGGCGCGGGCGGGCTGCCCCGCCGGACTGCCGCGCGGTCACGCGGGTGGCGGCGGCGTCGGCGGCGACCGCGCTGGTGCCGGCCACCGCTGCCGGCGTCGCGGCAGGTTCGGACGTTCCGGGCGCCGGCGCGCCCGCTCGGACCGCGCGGCGTGCCTCGAGCTGTCGGTACCGCTGCTCACGTCCCTTGAGGATCGTGAGCAGCGGGGCGGCGATGAAGATCGACGAGTACGCGCCGATCGCCACGCCCACGAACATCGCGAACGCGAAGTCCTTCAACGTGGCTCCGCCGAACAGCAACAGCGAAAGGATCGGCAGGAGCACGACGAGCGAGGTGTTGACCGACCGCATCAGCACCTGGTTCAGCGACTGGTCGACGACGCCCGTGTAGCCCAGGCGCGCCACCATGGCGGCGGATTCCGTGTTCTCCTTGATCTTGTCGTAGATCACGACCGTGTCGTACAGCGAGTACCCCAAGATCGTGAGCACGGCGATCACCGTTTCTGGGGTGACCTCCCTGCCGACCAGCGCGTACAGCCCGGCCGTGATCAAGACGTCGTGTACCAGCGCGACCATCGCTCCGATCGCCATCTTGGGCTCGAACCGCAGCCCGATGTACAACGCGATCGCGAGCAGCACGACGATGAGCCCCGTGAACGCCTTCCTCGAGATCTCGGCTCCCCACGTGGGACCGATGTCCTGGATCGAGATGTCGGTGCGTGCGATGCCCGCCTGGGCCGCCAGCGCGTCGATCAAGCCCTCGGCCTTCGCGTCGGCGGTGAGCGACGTGGTGCGGATCGAGACCTGGTTGCCGTTCACGATCTGCACCTGCGCGTCGGGGCGACCGAACTGCGACATCGTGTCGGTCACGTCCGCGACCGTGAGCTGGGGATCGAGCAAGGGGTAGGCGACCTGCGCCCCGCCCTTGAAGTCGATCGAGTAGTTGAGCCCGCCCCAGAACAGCCCGATCAGCGAGAGCAGGATCAGCACGCCGGAGAACGCGAACCAGGCGTTGCGACGTTCCACGATCCTGAAGTGCGGGATCGTGTGCCCCCGGTAGGCGTCGATCGCATGCTGCAGGTTCATCGCCGGCCCCGCGCGGTCTCAGACGTCTCGGCGTCGCCCGCCACGCCGGACTGCAGACCGAATCCCCGCAGGTTCACCAACCGAGGGCTGTGGGCGATCAGGAAGACCGTGGGTCGCTTGAAGAACCACACGACGAACAGGTCGAGCAGGGTGGCGACGCCCAGCGTGAGCGCGAATCCGCGCACGGAGCTCACCGCGGTGATGTAGAGCACCACGGCCGCGATCCCGGTGACGATGTCGGCGGCCACGATCGTCTTGTACGCGCGTTTGAACGCGGGCTGGACCGCCGACCTAGCCGACTTCCCGGAGCGCACCTCGTCCTTGAGGCGCTCGAAGAACACGATGTAGGAGTCGGCGGTGACACCGAGTGAGATCACCAGGCCGGCGACGCCGGCGAGGGTGAGCGCGTACGAGAATTGCTGGCCCGCTACCGAGATCAGCGCCAGCGCGAGGATCGCCCAGATCGACATCCCGAACCACGCCACGATCCCCAGCAGCCGGTAGTAGAAGAGCAGATACAGGAAGAGCAGCGCCAAGCCCACGAGGCCGGCCACGATGCCCTGGTGCAGCGACTCCTGACCGAGCGTCGGGCTGACCGTCTGCACCGACTGACGCGTGAGCTCGACCGGCAGCGCGCCGGCGTTGAGCTGCGTCGCCAGGTCCTTGGACTCCTGCTCGGTGAAGCCCCCGGAGATCACGCCCGATCCGCCGGTGATCGGGCTGTCG
The DNA here is from genome assembly GCA_031364965.1 of Actinomycetes bacterium. Lineage (GTDB taxonomy): Bacteria > Actinomycetota > UBA4738 > UBA4738 > HRBIN12 > JAOUEA01. The sequence continues at coordinate 15,937 of JANLXF010000070.1, forward strand.
ACCCGCGGCGCCGAGATGATCTCGCGGTCCACGACGATCGCGATCTCGTTCTGCGGCGCGGGCAGGCTCACCGCCTTCGTCGTGGCATCGCCGAACGCGGACGATCCGCTCCCGCTCAGCTCGAACTGCACGGTCCACTGCGTGGTGATCTGCGTCTGCGTTCCGCCGGAGAGCACGGCCGTGGCCTTCTTCATGTCGCCGCCGCTGATGATCACGGGACCGAGCCGGTACTTCAACGCGGTGGTGGGGTCGTTCGACTTGTACAGGTACACGACCTCTTGGTCCTCCAGCGCGGGGAACGAACATGCCTTCGTCGCGCGATCCTCGGGCGTCGGACAGGTCACCGGCGTGGAGGCGTACGCGGGGTTGGTCGGATCGATGATCTCGATCACGGCGCGCTGCTCGAGGCGCGCGGTCTGGCCGATCACCGACAGGAGGCGCTCCTGACCCGTCTCACGTTGCCGGCGCTCGGCGGCCGCCTGCGTGAGGAAGCACCCGAGGTTCGCGTCGGCCGAGCTGATCACGCAGTACTGCACCGACGTCTGCTGCACACCGATGTCGGACAGCTGGGTGGCGGCCTCGCTCCGCGCACCCAGGCCGCACGGCAGCGCCGACGCGCCCGACCGGTCGAGATCAGCGTAGGCCGTCGTCGTCGGAGCCGCGCTCGCGGACGCGGAGGCCGAAGCGGAGGCGCTCGCCGAGGCGGACACTGACGGAGAAGCAGAAGGCGATGCGCTCGCCGCGGCGCTGCCCCCCGAATCGGTCACACAGAAGCTCTGTTGGGTGACGTCGAGCTTCAGACCCTTGAGGGCTGCGTTCGCCGCGGCCTTGTCGGGATAGCAGGCGAGCTCGGCGCCGGTCGGGTCGGCGAGGCAGAACGAGTCCCCCGGCGCGGACGCACCGGCCGAGGCCGATGCCGATGCCGAGGCCGTGGGGGTCGCGGCCGCCTTCGGTGCGACCTGTAGCGTCGCCTTGGCGGCGACGGCTTCCTGGCGACTGCCGACACAATCGAGCTGGGCCCCGTCGGGATCGACGAGACAGACCTCGGTGGGTTGGGCCTGGACCGCCAACTCGTCGAGCGCGGCCTGCACCGCCGCCTTGTCGGGCGCACATCCGTAGTTCGTCGAATCCGCCGAGGTCAGGCAGAACTGCGACTTCTGACGCTCCTCGATCGTGCCCTTGGCCAGGCCGGGGATCTGGATCTCGATCGTGGTGCCCGACAGGAAGATCTCGGGCTCCCCAACGCCGAACGCGTCGACCCGGTTCCGGATGTTGCCCAGCGTCTGCTCCATCACGTCGCGGGGCGTGCCGTCGGGGGCCGACAGGATCACGGAGACCCCACCCTCGAGGTCCAAGCCCAGGATGGGCTTGATCGTGCCCGTCGCGAACCCCGTGAGGGACAGCGTCACGAGCACGGCGACGAAGATGATGGAGGCCCACAGGCCGCGGGTGCGCCTCACGCCAGCTCGGCCCCGTTGATCACGAGACGGAAGCGCGCGTCGAGGCACTCGGCGGCATGGCGACACATCTGCATACGGCTCAAGAAGATCTCGAAGTACTCCATGACCTGGCTGATCTGGGTGTCGATCGTCAGCTCGAGGCTGACCGTCCGGGCTTCGGAGTCTACCCGTAGGAAGGACTGCTCGACGGCATGGTTGACCCGGTCGTGGATGTCGAATGCGATCTGCCCCGACCGGCGAACCCGGCTCCGGTGCACGTCGGACTTGTCGGCCAGGATCACCGCCGCCGAGATCGCCGAGATCGCCATCCCCTCGGTCTCTTCGTGATTCGCGATCGCCGCCAGCACGGGCATCAGGTCGGCGCCATCGACCTCGTCGCGGAGCGATTGATAGACCATCAGCGCGCCGGTCTGGCCGTGTACGTCGCGGGCGAGCGCGTTCCCGACGTCGTGCAGGTACCCGGCGACCGCGGCCAGGGTCGCCTCACGATCGCCGTAGCCGAGTCTCGCGAGCACCTGGAACGCGATCCGGGCCACGAGGTTCGCATGGCGGAACCCGTGCTCGGTGTACCCCATCGCCTCCATGACCCGGTCGGCGCTCGCGATGTAGAGCGAGAGCTCCTTGTGCCCTTGGATCTGCTCCAAGGTCACCGAGGACACGTGGGCCCGCGCCTCGGGAGGCGGCGCGGGCGGGACGGGCTCGAGGTCGCCGGGACCGCTCACGCCGGTTGGATCGGGCCCTGCGGCTCGTCGCTTGCGGCGGGCTCGTCGGCCTCGTCCTCGAGGTCCTCGTACTCCTCGGCGTCGTCGCTCACCCGCCTGCCGATACCCGCACGGACCATCCGGACCCTCGTTCCGGGCGCGATCTCGAGCGTGATGACGTCGGTGTCGTCGTCGATATCGGTGATCGTGCCGAAGACACCGGCGGTCGTGACGACCTCGTCGCCCACCTCGACGCTCCGTAGCAGCGCCTGCTGGGCCTTCGCGCGTCGCTGCTGGGGTCGGATCAGCACGAAGTAGAACGCGCCACCCATCAGCAGGAGCGGCAGGAACGTGACGAGGGGGTTCGAGGCTTGTGGATCTGCGGCGAGGAACTGGAGCATGGCGGGACCTTCCGTCGGGTTGGAGTCTCGCGAGTCTACCGCCGGGAGCGCTCGGTCAAAGCGGGAGCGTGCCGGGCGCGCTCACTCCCAGGTGCGCGTAGGCGCGCGCGGTGACCACCCGGCCGCGAGGGGTCCGCTGGAGGAACCCGAGCTGCAGCAGATACGGTTCCACGACGTCCTCGATCGTGTCGGGCTCCTCGCCGACCGAGGCCGCCAGCGTGGACAACCCCACCGGGCCCCCGCTGAACTTCGTGACGATCGTCGTGAGGATCGCGTGGTCGAGCCGGTCGAGCCCCTCCTCGTCGACCTCGAACACCACGAGGCCGGCGCGCGCGATGTCGCCGGTGATCGCGCCCTCGTGGCGGACCTCGGCGAAGTCGCGCACGCGACGCAGGAGCCGGTTCGCGATCCGCGGCGTGCCCCGCGAACGCGAGGCGATCTCGCCCGCACCGTCGTGGTCGGTCTCGACGCCCAGGATCCCCGCCGAGCGACCCACGATCATCGTGAGCTCGTCGACCGAGTAGTAGTCGAGGCGCGGCGAGAACCCGAAGCGCTCGCGGAGCGGGAGCGTGATCCGGCCGGGACGGGTCGTGGCCGCCACCATCGTGAACCGAGGCAGCTCGAGGCGGATCGAGCGCGCCGTGGGGCCTTTGCCCAGCACGACGTCGAGGTTGAAGTCCTCGAGCGCCGGATACAGCACCTCTTCGACGGCCCGGGGCATCCGGTGGATCTCGTCGACGAAGAGCACGTCGCCGTCACCGAGGTTCGTGAGGATCGCGGCGAGATCGCTGGGACGATCGAGCGCGGGACCGCTCGTGGGCTGGAACCCCGCGCCCATCTCGTTGGCCACGATCTGGGCGAGCGTGGTCTTGCCCAGGCCCGGAGGGCCGCTGAACAGCAGGTGGTCGACGGCCTCGCCGCGGCGCCTGGCCCCGTCGATCAGCAGGGCCAACTGCTCCTTCACGCGCTCCTGACCGACGAACTCCGTCAGGGTCCGGGGGCGGAGCGCGACGTCGAACTCCCGGTCCTCGGGATCGACCACGGCCGCCTCGATCAGCCGGTCGTCGTCCATCAGCGGCCCACCTTCTGGAGCGCCTCACGCAGGAGGGCATCTGCCTCGCGGCCCTCGGACTCGACCCCGGCGAGGGCCTCGCTCGCCTCCTGGGGCGTCACGCCGAGCGACAGGAGCGCCTCGCGCACGTCGGCGAGCGGACCCTCGACGACCAGCTCCCCCTCGCCGCCGAACCGGTCCCGCAGGTCGAGGATCACGCGCTGCGCGACCTTCTTGCCCACGCCCGGGACGACCGTGAGCGCCACGGCGTCGCCCGACACGACGGCCCGCCGGATCGCGTCGGGCGTGAGCGCCGACAGGAACGAGAGCGCCACCTTCGGCCCCACCCCGGTCACGCCGGTGAGCAGGTCGAACAGGCCACGCTCATCGGACGTGGAGAACCCGTACAGGGTTATGGAGTCGTCGCGCACGACCATGCGCGTGTGCACGCGCGTGGCACGCCCGATCGGTGGGAGCGCCCCCACCACCGAGGTCGGGACCTGGAGGTCGTACCCGACCCCGCCGACGTTCAGCACCACGCGGTTGGCGGTCTTCTCGACGACCTCGCCCTCGACGAACGAGATCATCGGACTCCCAGCCGGGCCGTCGCTCGGCTGCCGGCCCTGCGGAGGGCGGCGCCGGCGAGGTACGTGAGCGCGACGGCCACGGCGTCGGCGGCGTCGGGCTGCGACGGCACGTCGTGGAGCCCGTGCACGCGCACGAGCGCCGTGCGCACCTGTGCCTTGTCGGCGTTCCCCATGCCGGTCACGGCGCTCTTGACCTCGCTCGGGCTGTACTCGGCGACCTCGAGCCCGGCCTCGGCCGCGACGACCATCACGGCCCCGGTCGCGCGCGCGACGGTCAGGGCGCTCACGGTGTTCCGGTTGAAGGCCACCCTCTCGAGCGCCACGGCGGTCGGGTGGTGCTCGCCGATCGCGGCGCGCATCGCCTCGGCAAGGAGCCGCAACCGACTCGCCTCGGCCATGTCCGAGGGCGTGCGCACCGTGTCGGCCCACACCAGCGACTGGCGGCGGCCGTCGGAGGCGACCACCGCAAGGCCGAGCCGGGCAACGCCGGGGTCCACGCCGAGCACACAGGTATCGAACATGAGTTCGTTCAGTCTAGGGTCGGAGTTGATGTATCTCAAGGAAGCCGAAGACCACGAACCTAGCGTGCTCGCCCTAGCCGCCGAAGGGCCGGCACTGTGAGATCCGGCCACCCTGGATAACATCGGGGCCTAGCGTGGATGACCCGGGGAACGAGATTTCCCCCGCGCTCGCCACTCCATCCGCGGCGAAGATATTCACCTCATCGACCAGGGAGGGTCCTCCGCTCGACTCGATCAGCTCCGCCACGCACGTGACAGGCCCCGCCGCGCCGTCGCCCTGCCACCGCGCGTCGTATCGCAGGCGCCATGGGTCTCCCTCTCGCTCAGGCGCTAGCGCTTCTACCTTCGAGATCTCATACGAGTAGGGCCCGCCCACATCGAGTCGATCGGGCTCGCACGTCATCGAGGCAGCCGCAGGCCGACCCGAGGTCTCGATGGACAACTCAAGGTTCTCGGCAACGTCCTGCATGATGGTCAGATTGTCGGTGTAGATCCCAATTCTGCCACCGTCCGCATCTGAGACCGACCATGTGCACCTCCGCACGCCAGGGAACTCGGCCGTCCTCCAGTGAGCATCCCAACCGACGGTCGCTACCCACATCGCTCCCTCGTCGCGCCCACGTACGGAGACGTGGTCGAACACGTACCCGGAAGTGTCGGTTTCGCGAGGATGCCGGGGCTGGTCGTCGGCGCAGGCGAACAGAGCCGCTGCGAGTGCGGCGCACACAGACACCAAGAGTCGATGCCTCGAGATCATGCGCCACCGTCCCACACGTCTCCGGGTCCTTGTCTCGGGTGTCGTTGCCGGGACCCCCATAGCCACCGTCATTCCCATCCGAATCTGACATGTTGCCGCGTACCCCCCTGTCACCGCTTGTCCAAGTCGGGCGGCGACACTTCGACCTAATAGCAGTGCCCTCGTTGTGCGTCGAACGCGTCCCCGGTAGCGGCTACCACACCATGTATGCAGCCGTTCGGAAGGGCACCACCGTCGTGCTCGCTCGAGCTGCCCGGCAACCACACCCTCTCGCCGGCCTACCCGTGACATCGGCGGCGGTCCCTCAGGTCGCGCGGAATCATCCGCTCCCTCAGAGCGAGGCCATGACCTCTTCGGGGATGTCGAAGTTCGCGTAGACGTTCTGCACGTCGTCGAGCTCCTCGAGCGCCTCGATCAGATTCAGCACCTGCCGGGCCTCGCCGCCGCCGACCGGGATCGCGGTCTGGGGCAGCATGGAGATCTCGGCGGAGAACACCGGCACGCCGGCGCCCTCGAGCGCGGCCTGCACGTCCTTGAACGTCTGCGGGTCGGTCACGATGTCCCACGAGCTCTCGGAGTCGCTCAGGTCCTCCGCGCCCGATTCGAGGGCGAGCTCCAACATCCGCTCCTCGTCGGGGGCGACCGACTTCTCGACCACGATCAGGCCCTTGCGCGTGAACTGCCAGGCCACGCTCCCCGACTCGCCCAGGTTCCCGTTGTTGCGTGTGAACGCATGGCGGATCTCCTGGCCGGTGCGGTTGCGGTTGTCGGTGAGCGCCTCGATCAACAGCGCCACGCCACCGGGCGCGTAGCCCTCGTAGAAGAGCTCCTCGTAGCGGGCGCCGGCGCTGTCTTCGCCGGTGCCCCGCTTGATCGCCCGCTCGATGTTGTCGCTGGGAACCGAGAAGCTCTTCGCCTTCTCGACGGCGGAGGCGAGCGTCATGTTGCCCTCGATGTTGCCCCCGCCCTCGCGGGCGGCGACCTCGACGGCGCGAAGCAGCTTCGCGTACATGTTCGACCGCTTGGAATCGGTCGCTTCCTTCTTGCGTTTGATCGTCGCCCACTTGGAATGGCCCGACATCGCGCTACACCTTCCTCAGCAGGTAGTCGTGGAGACCGGTCTCACCCACGAGCTCCGGGTGGAAGGATGCCACAAGCAGGTGGCCCTGCTCCACGACGACCGGGCGGTCATCGAAGGTCGCGAGCACGTCGACGCCGGGGCCGACGTCTTCGATCCACGGGGCGCGGATGAACACGCCGTGCACCGGGTGGTCGACCCCGCGCACCTCGACCTCGGCCTCGAAGGAGTCCGTCTGGCGGCCGTACGCGTTGCGCCGCACGGTGATATCCATCAGCGCGAACAGCGGGTCGCCACCGAGCACACGTTCGGCGAGCACGATCATGCCGGCGCAGGTCCCGAGGATCGGCATGCCGTGGGCCGCACGCTCACGGATCGGCTCGACCAGACCGTAGAGGCGGGCGAGCTTGCCGATCGTGGTGGACTCCCCGCCGGGGATCGCGAGGCAGTCGACGTCGGCGAGCTGCGCGGCCGTCCGGACCTCGACCGGCGTGGCACCGGCGGCCGCGAACGCCTTCGCGTGCTCGCGGAAATCGCCTTGCAACGCGAGGACGCCGGCCTTCACGGGGGTCACCTCGCGTGGGGCACGCGCTACCAGCCGCGGTCCTGCAGGCGGGTCTCCAGCGTGGCGATCTCGAGTCCGGCCATCGGATCGCCGAGTCCGTGCGAGACCTTGGCCAGCACGTCGGCGTCCTGGAAGTGCGTCGTGGCCTCGACGATCGCGCGGGCCATCATGGCCGGGTCTTCCGACTTGAAGATGCCCGAGCCCACGAACACACCGTCGACTCCGAGCTGCATCATCAGCGCGGCGTCGGCGGGCGTGGCGATGCCTCCGGCGGAGAAGTTCACGACCGGCAGACGGCCCTGCTCGGCCACCATCCGCACGAGCTCGACGGGCGCGCCGATCTCCTTGGCCTTCGTGACGTACTGCTCGGGTCGCAGGGTCGTGCATTCGGCGATCTCGCGCAGGATCGCCCGCTCGTGGCGCACCGCCTCGACGACGTTGCCGGTCCCCGCCTCCCCCTTCGTGCGGATCATCGCGGCGCCCTCGGCGATGCGGCGGAGCGCCTCGCCCAGGTTGCGTGCGCCGCACACGAACGGCACCGTGAAGGCCCACTTGTCGATGTGGTACTCCTCGTCGGCCGGCGTGAGCACCTCGGACTCGTCGATGTAGTCGACGTTCAGGGACTGGAGGATCTGGGCCTCGACGAAGTGACCGATGCGCGCCTTCGCCATGACGGGGATCGAGACGACCTGCTGGATCTCCTCGATCTTCGTGGCGTCGGCCATCCGCGCGACGCCGCCGTCGCGCCGGATGTCGGCCGGCACGCGTTCGAGCGCCATGACGGCGCAGGCGCCGGCGTCCTCGGCGATCTTGGCCTGGTCGGCGGTGGTGACGTCCATGATGACGCCGCCTTTCAGCATCTCCGCCAGGCCGGACTTCACCCGGAACGTGCCGGTTTCGCGTTCCACGACGTACCCCTCCTCGGACGAACTTCGGGTCGAACCCTGCCTCCCGAGTGTACCGCTGGGAACCGTTCCGCCGTTCGCCGAACCGGTACAGCGAGGCGGCTCCGGGGCTACTTCCCGAAGGAGATCGTGGCGTCGAACATGCCCGTGGGCGCCAGCTCGACGAACGTCGTGCCGGGCGTCAGGGCGATCTCGTCGCCCTTCTTCGTGCGGAACACGGTCAGGTCGCCCTCGGAGGCGCGCTCCCACGTGCCGATGATCAACTTGCCGTCGCGCAGGACCCAGGCCTTGCCGCTGCCGGTCACCGTGACCTCCGGCGAGGGATAGTCGGCGACGTCGCTGAACTGGGTGCTCTCGATGGTCTCGACCTGCTGGATCACCACGTTGTCGGCCGCGATCTGGTCGCCGCTCTCGAGCGTCATGGGGCTGCCGTCGAGGTAGCGCACCCATCGTCCGCCCTCCCATCGCCATTCCGCGGTGGCCAGGCTCGAGAAGACGATCGTGGCCGAGGCCGTCTTCTTGCTGGGCTTGGGGGTCGCCTCGTCGTAGGTGAACACCGGCGCGGGCGCCGTGGCCGCCTTGTGCGCTTTCGCGGCGGCGGCCCACAGCTTCTGCGTGCCCGTGAACAGGTTGTGCGGGATCACGCGGGCGTCGTCACGGGTGAACGCCGACGCGGGGTCGTCCTCGGTGAGTTCGATCACGCCCGCCTTGCGCACGATGTTCACGACCTTCGGGGCACCGCCGGAGAACGCCAGCAGCGGGCGGGCGCCGAACTGCAGCAGGATCTTCGGATCGGTCGTGCGCGCCGAGCGCACGGGCCCGACGAGCGGCGCACCCTGACAGTGGTAGACGGCGATGAAGCGCGTGATGCCGCCCTCGACGACCTCCTCGTACACGATGTCGGCCTCGTTCAGGCCGGCAAGGGGGTATGAGTCGGGGGTGTTCTCGACCTTGACCGCGAGCACGGGCCGGGTCGGGACCGGCTTGTCGCCGGCCGGCGCGACCCCCGTGAGCGGGCAAGGGTCGGGGTCGGCACCCACGATCTTCTTCGTGATCGTGCTGACGGGGCCCGCGTTGCCGGTGAAGACCAGCGCGCCCCCGCCCACGAGGGCGACGGCCGCCACGCCGGCGATCAGGGTCTTGCCGCGCGAGGTCAACGCCACGGTGCTACCTCCCGGAGGTGCGAGATGAGTGTCGGCATGAGAACGGGTCCCAGCAGGGACCCGGACAACAATGGTAGCGGCGGTTCCCGGGCGGCTCAAACACCCGGGGCCATCACGACCAGATCGTCACATCTCCTCGAGGCGCTTGATCCGCTCGGCGAGCGGTGGATGCGTGGAGAACAGGCGCTCCATCGTGGTGGTGCGCTCCCCTTCCAGCCGGGAAGGCTGGTTCAGCCACAGGTGCCCGGTGGCGTTGTTCGCCGAGTGCATCGCGGTGGGCGCGCTTTGGAGCTTCCTCAGCGCCGAGATGAGGCCGGGGGGATACCTCGTGAGCATCGCGCCCTGCGCGTCGGCCAGGTACTCGCGGTTTCGCGACACCGACATCTTGATGATCTGTCCGGCGAGCGGCGCGATCGCCATCAGCACGAATCCCAAGGCGAAGATCACGAGCGTGGCCGGCCCGCCGTTCGAATCGTTCCCGCGCCGGCCGCGCACCCCGCCCCACAACCACGACCGCATCATGAACTCCGACATCAGGACGGCCGCGCCCACGAGCGTGGCCACCACCGTGCCGACGAGGATGTCCCGGTCGAGCACGTGCGACAGCTCGTGGCCGATCACCCCTTCGAGCTCGACCCGGTCCATCATCTGCAGCAGGCCCTCGGTCACGGCCACCGAAGAATGCTCGGGGTCGCGCCCGGTCGCGAAGGCGTTGGGCGCGGACTCCGGCACCACGTAGATCCGCGGCTTCGGGACACCGGCCGCGATCGCGAGTCCCTCGACGATGTTGTGCAGCCGGGGCTGTTCCTCCGCGGATACCTCGCGCGCCCGCGTCGAGGCCAACACGAGCCGGTCGCCGGCGAAGTACGAGGCGACCGACATCGCGAGCGCCACGCCGAACGCGATCACGAGCCCGACCGGTCCCACCCCGTACACCAGTCCGATCGCGTAGCCGACGGCGCCCAGGAACACGATGGCGCCCACCATGAGCAGGACCGTGCGGCGTCGGTTCGCGGCGATCTCTTCGTACACGGTGGCTACAGATCTACCCGGACCGGCCCGCGGACCGGATCCTCGATGTCGAAGAACTCGCGTGGTGCGAACCGGAACATCCCCGCGATCACGTTCGAGGGGAAGGAGCCGATCGCGGTGTTCAGCTTCATCACCTGGTCGTTGTAGAACTGCCGCGCGTAGGCGATCTTCGACTCGGTGCCCGTCAGCTCCTCCTGGAGGGCCAGGAAGTTCTGGTTCGCCTTCAGGTCCGGATACGCCTCGGCGACGGCCAGGAGCTGGCGCGTGGCGGCGGTGATCGCGTTCTCGGCCGAGACCTGGTCGCCGACGCCGGTCGCGCCCATCGCGCGGGCCCGAGCCTGCGTCACGCGCTCGAACAGCTCCCGTTCGTGGGCGGCGTAGCCCTGGACCGTCTCCACGAGGTTGGGGATCAGGTCGTAGCGCCGCTGCAGCTGGACGTCGATCTGCGACCAGCCATTGTCGGCGCGCGTTCGAAGCGAGACGAGCCGGTTGTACAGGAGCGCCAGCCCCCCCACGAGGACGACGAGCACGGCGAGCACGATCCAGATGGCCACGGCCCTATGGTATCGACCGCGGTGGCGTCTGCCGCGCCCGCTCGTAGAGCTCCTCGAGGCGCCCGAGCACGACCTGCCAATCGAACGACGCCGCGCGGGAGCGTCCCGCCTCCGCGAGCCGCGCCGCGAGCGCGGGTTCCCCCAACACACGGGCGGTCGCGCGGGCCAGCCGCGCGGGATCGCCCGGCGGCACGAGCAGCCCGTCCACGCCGTCGCGGACGACCTCGTCGTACCCGGCGATGTCGCTGGCGACCACCGGCAGGCCCGCCGCCATCGCCTCGACGAGCACGACCCCGAAGCTCTCGCCGCCGGCCGCGGGGCCTAGGTAGAGGTCGCACGCGGCATGGATCGGCGGGAGGTCCCGGTTCGGCACGGCGCCCAGGAACGTGATGCGCTCGCGCAGCGCGGGCGACAGGGCTGCCGCAGCCCCGCGGTCGGGCCCGTCCCCCACCACGATCAGCCGGAGCTCCGGCCGGTCCGCCGCCAGCATCGCGAACGCCTCCACCGCCGTCGGGAACCCCTTGCGAGCATCGAGCCGACCGACGAACAGGAGCTTCGTGCCCCTACCGAGGTCGGCGGGAGTCGCCTGCGCGAACCGCGCGACGTCGACGCCGTTCGGCACGATCGAGAACTCCCCGCCGATCCGATCGCGCGCGAACCCCGCCGCGGCCTCCGAGACCGCCACCCGGACCGCGAGACGTCGCGCGACCCGGCGGAGCAGCGGGGCGGCCAGATCGAACAGCCGCGAGCGGGTGGCGCCGGAATGGAACGTCGCGACGACCGGCGCTTCGGATACGAGCGTCGCCCACATCGAGGTGCTCGGGGTCAACGGTTCGTGCGCGTGCACGGCATCGGGCGCGAAGCGCTCGAGCACCGCACGCGCGCGGCGTGTCGACCACGGCCGGGGGTCGATCGGCGCGTTCGAGGCGTTGTACGGGATGTCGACCGGCCGACCGACGGGAACCACCCACCGCTCGTGCGCGCGGCCGCGGACCGGCGCGAGCGCGATCACGTGGTGGCCCCGGCCCGCCAGCCCCATCCCCAACTCCCGCACGTGCACCTGCACGCCGCCGGGATCGTCCCACGCGTACGGACAGACGAGCGCGATCCTCACGGTTCCCACGCCGGCTGGAACACGTGCCAGTCCGCCGGGGCCGCGGCGATCGCCCGCTCGAAGTTCGCGGCCATCGCCTGGGTGAGGGCGATCACGTCGGCGCGACGGTCCCCCGACGGCTCGATCGCGCACGGCGGGAACATCACGCACTTCCAGGCGTCCTCGGTCTGGTAGATCGGGGCGACCACCAGCGGGGCGCCGGTGGCGAGCGAGAGCAGCGCGGGCCCTGCAGGCAGCTTGCGGGTGCGCCCGAACATCTCGACCTCGACGCCGCGACCCGTCAGATCGCGATCGGCCACCAGCGCGAGCAGGTGGTTCGTGCCGAGCGCCTGCTTCAACCGCTGCCCGACGCCCTCGGACGAGAGGCCGAGGACCTCCATCCCCAGCGCCTGCCGGTGGCGCACGAACAGGTCGAAGAGCTCGGGCGGCTCCAACTGCTCGGCCACCGCGACCGGGTCGATCCCCTGGGCGTCGAGCCACCGCGACGCCACGTCGAAGTTGCCCAGATGCAGCAGCGCCATGATCACGCCGGTCCCGCCCTCGAACGCTCGCTGCATATGTTCGATGCCCACGCACTCGAACCGCTCGAGGAGCTCGTCGAACGGGACCCGGACGATGTGGAACGAATCGAACCAGTACCGGGCATAGAGGGCGAAGGCCTCCCTGGTCGAGGCCGCGACGAGCGGGTCGTCGACGGGCCGGCCCAGGACCTGCGCTTGGTTGGCCGCCACGGTCGCGCGCATGCGGGGGGCGACCGCATGGGCGAGGAGGCCGAACCATCTGAACAGCAGCCGGCCCGTGTGTTCGGGCAGGGTTCGCGCCAGCCAGGCGACGGTGCGATAGGCGTGGAGCGCGGCGCGCCCACGGAGCGCGGCCCTCGACCCGATCATGCTCGCTCCTCGCGCGCGACCTGGGTCGTGCGGACGAACGCGGCGAGCGCCGACAGCACCGCCGCTACCCAGAGGGTCCAGCGCAGCCATCCGAACACGAGGCCCGCGACCGCCAGCGCGTACCGAACGCCCCGTGTGATGTGGCTTTCCTCGACCGAGTACGCCAGTGAGGCGCCCCGCGCTCGCACGTACGACGACAGGAAGCTGAGGCAGAGCGCGGCGAGCGCCGCGATCGCGATCGAGGCGCTCCCGCTCCGCTCGGTCCATGCGATCGCGCCGAGCACCGCTCCGTCCCAGGCGCGATCGAGCAGGTCGTCGAGCATCCGGTCGGTGGGACCGCCCGCCCCGTGGTTCGCCCGGTGACCCCCGATCAGGAGCAGCGTGGCCGAGGCGCCCGCCGCCGCCCCGCCAAGGAGCGGTTCGCGGCCGACGATCCACCACGCGGCCGCGAGGGCCAGCAGCCCGCCCGCGATCAGCCCCGACCGGGTGATCGCCGTGCCGGGAGGCTGGCGCTGGAAGCGGATCTGCAATCGTTGGAAGCGCGCCATGAGGTCGGCGCGAGCCTAGCAACTCTCGGTAGGATTCCCTCGACCTCTCGCCGAAGGAGCGCCCCGTTGAAGACCTACGACGCGAAGGACATCCGCAACGTCTTGTTGGTCGGGCACGGTGGCTCGGGGAAGACGACCCTCCTCGAAGCCATGCTGTTCACGGCCGGGGCGATCACCCGGATGGGCACGGTCGAGGACGGGAACACCGTCTCGGACCACGATCCCGATGAGCAGCGCAAGGGGATCTCGGTCTCGCTCTCGATGGCGCCAATCGAATGGGAGGGCGTGAAGCTGAACGTCCTCGACGCCCCGGGATACGCCGACTTCGTCGGCGATCTGCGCTCGGCGATCCGCGCGGTCGACGCCGTCATCGTCGTGGTCTCGGCCGTGGACGGCGTCGAGGTCCAGACCGAGGCCGCATGGGAGCTCGCCGTCGAGGCCGGGCTCCCCCGCGCGATCTTCGTGAACAAGCTCGACCGCGAGCGCGCCGATTTCGCGGCCACGCTCGCCCAGCTCGTCTCGGCGTTCGGGAACCAGGTCGCGCCGTTCGAGCTACCGATCGGCGCCGAACACGAGTTCCGCGGGGTGGCCGACCTCTTGCACGAGAAGGCCGACTTCTACCCGAGCGGCCCCAAAGCCGAGGAGTCGGAATGGCCCGACGAGATCCATCAGCTGGCCGACCCGGCCCGCGAGAAGCTGATGGAGGCGGTGGCCGAGTCCGACGACGATCTGATCGAGGAGTACCTCGAGCAAGGCACGCTGCCCGAGGAGCACATCGTGAGCGGCGCCAAGGCCGGCTTCGCGCGTGCCCGGCTCGCGCCCGTGTTCGTGGGCTCGGCCGAGCAGGTGATCGGGATCGACCGCCTGCTCGACTTCATCGTCGAGGAGTTCCCGTCGCCGGTCGATCGCGGGCCGGTCGTGATGCACGGCAAGAGCGGCGACGAGGTCGAACGGCCCTGCGAGCCCACGGCTCCCACCAGCGCCTTCGTGTTCAAGACCGTGTCGGACCCCTTCGTCGGGCACATCACGATGTTCCGGGTGTTCAGCGGCACGATCCGGCCGGACTCGACCCTGCACAACGCGACCCAGGGCACCGACGAGCGGATCGGGCAGCTCTTCACGCAGCGCGGCAAGGACCACGAGCCGGTACCCGAGGTGGCGGCCGGCGACATCGGCGCCGTCGCGAAGCTGCAGCACGCCCATACCGGCGACACGTTCAGCACGAAGGACGACCCCGTGCAGCTCCCGACCGTCGACCTCCCCGAGCCGCTCCTGGCCTACGCGATCGCTCCCAAGACCAAGGGCGACGAGGACAAGCTCGCCACCGGTCTCTCACGGCTGCGCGAAGAGGACCCAACGCTCCGGGTCTCCCGCAACGAGGAGACGCATGAGACCGTGATGCACGGGATGGGCGAGGCGCACCTCGAGGTCATGATCGAGCGGCTGAAGCGCAAGTACGGGGTCGCGGTCTTCACGGCGCCGGCCAAGATCGCGTACCGCGAGACCGTGCGCGCGAAGGCGAAGGCGCAGGGGCGGCACGTGAAGCAGAGCGGCGGACACGGCCAGTACGCGGTCTGCGACATCGAGATCGAGCCGGCGACCCGCGGCGAGGGCTTCGTCTACGAGGACAAGATCTTCGGGGGCGCGATCCCGAACCAGTTCATCCCTTCGATCGAGAAGGGCATCGTGAAGACGATGGCCGAGGGCGTGCTCAGCGGGAACCCGATGGTCGACGTGAAGGTCACACTCGTCGACGGGAAGTTCCACTCGGTGGACTCCTCGGACATGGCATTCCAGATCGCCGGCTCGATGGCGCTGAAGGAGGCCGTGGAGCAGGCGGGCGTGGTGCTGCTCGAGCCGGTCGTGAACCTCGACGTGATCGTGCCCGACGCCTACACGGGCGACATCATGGGCGATCTGAACGCCAAGCGCGGCAAGATCGCCGGCATGGAGCAGGTGGGCGGAGGCAAGCAGGTCGTCCACGCCACCGTCCCGCAGGCCGAGGTCGCACGGTACGTGATCGACCTCAGGTCGATGACCGGGGGGCGTGGCGGCTTCACGATGGCCTTCAGCCACTACGAGGAGATGCCGCAGCATCTCGCGCAGAAGGTGATCGACGCCTACCAGCAGGCGCGTGAGGACGCCCACAAGAAGTAGCGGGCGGAACTCGGGCTAGGCGCCCGGCACCGGCCACCAGCGAGCGGTGGCGAAGACGAAGTCGGCGGTGAGCACCGCGAACGCCAGGGCGGCCCAGCCTGCGAGCAGCGCCACACCCCCGATCGGCGTGATCGCTCCGAGCTTGGGCCGGTCGAACCAGACCAGCAGGAACAGGCTGCCGCTGAACAGCACTATCCCGACGATGAACGCGACGCCCGAGATCGAGGACGCGGTCGTGTCGGGAGCCCACGTGCGCACCGCGACGAC
This sequence comes from Actinomycetes bacterium, assembly GCA_031364965.1. GTDB lineage: Bacteria > Actinomycetota > UBA4738 > UBA4738 > HRBIN12 > JAOUEA01. The sequence continues at coordinate 31,688 of JANLXF010000070.1, forward strand.
GAGCCCGAGCGCCAGGACGTGCACGAACAGATAGCGCACCCCGGTATCGAAGGTCGCGAGGCGTTCGGGGGTCACGCGCCGCTGCAGGGCGTGCGCGCCGAACGCCCCGAACGCGACACCCACGAAGCCTCCGAGCGCCGCGACGGATAGGAAGAGGCGGTCCATCGTCAGCGCACCTCGGCGAGGAACGGCAGCACCGCGGCATCGAACGCCTCGGGCTGCCGCAGGTTCACGACGTGGTCGGCACCCTCGATCGTGACGAGCCGGGCATCGAGCACGCCGCGGGCGATCAGCTCGCTCTCGCGCCGTCCCATCGGGGCGTCGTGCTCCGCCGCCACCACCAGCGTCGGCACGTC
>JANLXF010000104.1:0-12914 GCA_031364965.1 Actinomycetes bacterium
CCACGGCGATATCGAACGCGCGCTTGATCACCACCTGGGTTCCGGTGAGGCGCGCGGGGCGCAGCGACAGCGCGGTCACACCGCCAAGCGACTGCACGGCGACGCGGCTCGAGAGGACCTCGGGCAGCGTGGCGGTCACCCGCACCTCGACGCCCTCCAGCCGGACCGCCTTCGCCACGTACCCCATCTCGAAGGCCGAGAGCGCGCTCGCCGCCACGAAGACGCACTCGGCGCCGACGTCGCGGATCACGTCGCGGAGATCGGCCACCGTGCCCACGACGGGAACGTCGCCAGCGGGGATGCCGGGAGCCAGGTCGGTCGAGACCATCGCGATCGCCCGGAATCCGAACGACGGCAGCTGCATCAGGCGAGCGAGGTGCTGCGCCTCGGTGTTCGTCCCGACGACGACCGTCGGGAACGACAACCGCCCCTGCACCCGCTGGCGATGGATGTAGCCGTGCCAGAGCCGCCGCGACGCCAACGCGGCGAACAGCGCGGTCGCCCACGCGATCGCGAGCCACAGGCGCGAGTAGTCAGCCTTGGACCAGAACGAGACGACGAGGATCGACCCGACGCCCATCGAGACGGCGAAGATGATGCGGCGGAACTCCTCGGCCGGCGCGTACCGGTAGGCGTCGTAGAGATGGAAGCCCGCGTAGAGGCACAGGATCGCGATCGGTGACGCGAGGAGCAACAGCGCGAAGGTCCCGCTCGGCATCTCGAGCCATCCGAACCTGGCCCAATAGCCGATCAGCAGCGCGGCGGCGACCGACAATACGTCGGTGAGCGCGATCCAACGGTAGAGCGCCCGGTAGGCGCCACGGACCGACGTCTCGCGTTCGACCGCAGGTGCGGCGCGGAGGGACCGCGTGCGGCCCTCGACCCCGACATCTTCGATCCGTCCCTGCATCCAACGCCTCCGGTTATCACCCGGGCGCTCCCGGGTCTGGTTCCTCGGGGGAGCACCTGGCTCCCCCACACGGGGGACGATAGCTGGAGTACGCCGACGATGCTATCGGTCGGAGGGTCCGTCTTGGGGCGGATGGCTCGCAGAGGGCTTAGACCGGAAGTCCTCCCAGGTCGCACGGGGTGATGACGCGCCGAACGGCGCCCCGTTCCGAGCCGGGGAAGGACTCGGTTCGAGGGGCCGTGGCATCCGCCGCTCACGCCGACGTTGAGCCGGTCTGATCAGGCGTGCAGGAGGCCGTTGATGATCTGGATCGCGCCCGGGCCGATGATCACGACGAACAGGGCGGGGAGCACACAGAGCACGAGCGGGAAGACGATCTTGACCGGGGTCTGCTGTGCCTTCGCCTCAGCCGCCTGGCGCCGCTTGATACGGAGCTGCTGGGCCTGGGTGCGCAGCACGCTCGCGATCGAGACGCCGAAGATATCCGCTTGGATCATCGCGAGCGCGAACGCGTTGAGCTCTTCGACATCGGTGCGCTCCGCGAGGTGCCGGAAGGCATCGCCGCGCGGCACGCCCAGCTGGATCTCCTGGAGCATCCGTGCGAACTCCGACGACAGCACACCGGGGACGTTCTGCACGACCTGCGCGATCGAGGCATTGAGCGACAGGCCTGCCTCGACGCTGATCGTGAGCAGATCGAGCGTGTCCGAGAGCGTCCGAAGGATCTCCCGCTGGCGCACCTCGACCTTGCGGTTCAGCGTCGAGTCCGGAGCGACGAACCCCACGAACGAGAGCAGGGCGAGCATGACCATCGAGATGAACGGCGGAGGCGACACGGTCGAGGCGATGAAGAGCCCGATGACGAATCCGCCGATCGCCCCGATCACCTTGAACGCCAGCACCCGCTCGGCGTCCCACCCGACCGGGCCGCCCGCCAAAAGCAGCTTGTGCGCGATGCGGTCGCGGGTGTCGAGCGGCGTGACGCGTCGGGCCATGCGTCCGGCCCGCGAGACGATCGGTACCACGACACGCCGGCTGAAGCTCTGCGCCAGGTCCTGCTCCCGCAGGTCCACCGGGTCGGTGAGCGTGGAGGTGCCCCCGACCTGGGACTCGAGCAGGCGCATCGCCCTGCGCTTCTCGGACTCGGTCTGGTCCATGGCGATGCCCGCGAGGAGCACCGAGAAGAAGACGGAGCCGACGGCGACGACGAGCAGGATCTCAGACATCGATATCCACGATCTTTCTCATCCAGACGATGCCGACGATCAACAAGCAGCTGGCCGTTCCCAGCATGATGAGACCGAGCCTCGTGGTGACCAGCATTCCGATGTACGACGGGTTCACGGCGGCCATGTACGCACCGATCGCGCACGGCAAGAGCGCGAGGACCCATGCGGAGAGCCGCCCCTCGGCGGTGAGCACCTGGATCTGGCGGCGCATCATCGCGCGCTCGCGGAGGGTGTCCGCGACGCTGTCGAGGATCTCGGCCAGGTTGCCGCCGACCTCGCGCTGGATGTTCACGGCCAGGACCGCCCAGCGGAAGTCCGGGGAGCCCACGCGGGTGGCGAGCGCCTCCAGCGCTTCGTCGGTGCTCCGCCCGAGGCGGATCTCGGCGACGACCCGCTGGAACTCCGTCGCGGCCGGCTGCGCGATCTCGCGCGCGACCGTGTCCAGCGACTGCATGAACGAGTGACCGGCGCGCAGCGAGCTCGCCATGATCGTGAGCACGTCGGGCAGCTGCTCCCGGAGCTTCTCCGCCCGCTTCTTCATCGACGTCTTCAGGGCGATCGACGGACCGGCGCCCGCGAGGGTGCCGACGAGCAGCGCGAGCAGCGGGTTCCGCAGGAGGGCCTGGCCGAGCGTGGCGCCCACCAGGGCGGCCACGACGGACAGGACCACGAACTCACCCGAGCGGACACTGACGCCCGCCGCCTCGAGCTCGGCGTCGACCCGCTCGCTGAAACCACGCGCGTCGGCGAAGCGCTTCCCGTACGAGGTGACCCTCCCGGGGATCCACCCGCCGGCGCCGGAGGCGACCGCCTCCGGTTGGGCGCTGGGACGCGAGGCGGTCGCCATGCGAGCCGCCATCTCCCGATCCTTCTTGGCGCGGATCGCCGTGCCGAAGAGCAGCCACCCGATCACGAACGCGGCGACGCCGACGATCGCGGCCACCACGATCGGTGCGGCGGGCGTGCTCCAGAACGATGCGGCCAGCGAGGCGCTCATCGCTCCCCCTTGGACTCCAGGGCGAACGTCTCTGCCTCGAGGTAGACACCGCGCTCGGCGAGCTTGTCCAGGAACTTCGGACGCAGGCCGGTCGCCTTCAGATGCCCCTTGAATTTGCCCTCATCGTCGATCCCGGCCGAGTAGTCGAACAGGAAGATGTCCTGGAGGGTGATGACCTCGCTCTCCATGCCCACCACCTCGGTGACGTGGGTGATGCGACGTGTCCCGTCCTTCAGCCGCTGCTGGTGGACGATCAACTGGATCGCCGACGCGATCTGCTCGCGGACCGAGCGCGGCGAGATATCCATGCCGGCCATCAGCGTGATCGTTTCGAGCCGCGATAGCGCGTCGCGGGGCGTGTTCGCGTGCACGGTCGAGATCGAGCCGTCGTGGCCCGTGTTCATCGCCTGCAGCATGTCCAGCGCCTCGGGGCCGCGGACCTCTCCGACCACGATGCGGTCAGGCCGCATGCGCAAGGAGTTCCGCACGAGGTCGCGGATCGTCACGGCTCCCTTGCCCTCGATGTTCGGCGGGCGACCTTCCAGGCGAACGACGTGCGGCTGCTGGAGCTTCAGCTCCGCCGCGTCTTCGATCGTCAGGATGCGCTCGTCGTCGGGGATGAACGAGGACAGCACGTTCAGGGTGGTTGTCTTGCCGGCGCCCGTTCCGCCCGAGACCAAGATGTTGGTCTTGCCCCGCACGCACGCCTCGAGGAACTTCGAGGTCGCCGAGCTCATCGTGCCGAACTCCACGAGCTCCTCGGCGCCGTAGGGGTCGGCCGAGAACTTCCGGATCGTGAGCGACGGCCCGTCGATCGCGAGCGGCGGGATGATCGCGTTCACGCGGGAGCCGTCGGGAAGCCGGGCATCCACATAAGGACTGGCCTCGTCGACGCGGCGCCCGACCTTGCCCACGATCTTGTCGATCGTGCGGCGGAGCTGCGACTCGTCGTGGAACTTCGTGCCCGTCCAGTAGAGCTTGCCGGCGCGCTCGACGTAGATCGTGTCCCAGTTGTTCACCATGATCTCGGTGACCTCGGGGTCACGGACGTAGGGCTCGAGCGGACCGAGGCCCAGGACGCTGTCGCCGATCTGCCGGACGATCAGGAGCTTCTCCTGCGCGGAGAGCGGCCCCTCCTCGTCGTCGAGCAGCTCGCGCAGGCGCTGGTGCACCAAGCCTTCGAGCTCGCTGTCGGACAGGGTGGAGTCGTAGAGCCGCGGACCGAGCACCTCGACGAGGCGCTCCTGCACGCGGATCCGGACCTCCGAGATCCGATCCTTCTGCTGGGCCTTCGCCAGCCTGTCTGCCAGGGACATGTGGGTGCCTCCTTAGGACCGCGAGAACAACTTGCGCCGCTTGCCGCGGGCCGCGGCGGTGGCCGCGACCTCCTCGGACTCCGACAGACCGATGAAGCGTTGCGCGAGCTGACGAACGGCCACGGCGACGTCCGACGTGGGCTCGTCTATCACCACGGGCCGCCCCTTGTTCAGGGAGGTCGGCACGAGCCGACTCGACGGGATCATCGCGTCGACCTGGATCTTCATGACCCGCTCGACATCGTTCGCGTCGAGACCGACCTTGCTGTCGGCTCGATTCAGCACGACGCGGAAGCGCTCACGGGGCAGCCCGATCGAGAGCAACGTGTCGAGCCCCTTGGACAGGTGCTTCACGCCCACCACGTCGAGGCTCGTCACGAGGCAGATCAGCTCGGACAGGTCGAAGCACACGAGCGCGGAATCCGAGTAGTCGACCGACGCGTCGACGACCACCTGGCTGAACTCGCCACGGATCGCCCGCAGGAACTTGCCGATCGCCTCGCCGGGAGGTGCTTCGGCGGCAGGGTCCGGCGGAGCGCCGAAGCCCCACAGGTTGTCGCCGAGCTGCACGCCGACCTCACGCAGGCGTTGGCGATCCGCACCCTCGCCGAGCTCCATGAGCTCCTGGATGCTCGTCGCCGGCTCGCGCCCGAAGTAGGTGAAGACGTCACCCATGTCGAAGTCGAGGTCGACGACGGCCGTGTCCTCGCCAGTGATGTCGGCGATCGCGGTCGCGAGGTTGCTGGTCAGGAACGTCTTGCCGCTCCCGCCCTTGGACGAGAACACCGAGATGATCCGGCCCTTGGTCGCCTGACCTGCGTCACGCGTGACCGAGGTCACCGAACGCAGGTTCGCGGCCCACACGATCGCGCGCTCCACGGCATCGCGGAGCTCCTCGCTGCCCTGGGTCATGTCGACCACGTCGCGGATACCGGCCCGCATCGCGGCGGGCAGGAGCCCGTTCCACGTGTGGTCGCGCACCAGGACGATCGCCGTGCCCGGGGCCTGACGACCCACGAACTCGGCGAGTCCGAGGGCGTCGGGCTCCTTGACCTCGGGCGACAGCACGAGCACGTCGACCGGGTGGTATGCCTGGATCAAGAGCTCTTCTGCCGCGGTCGCGGACTGCACCCAGCCGATCTCGTCAGTCTCGACCTCGAGCGATCGAGCGAGCTGCTGGCGGAAGGACTGCGGCGTCCCGACGGCGACGACGCTGGCTTCGGTCATTTCGCGGTCCCAACCACCGACTCGAACGAGGGACCGGCGGTGGCCGGGGTCGCGTAGCCGTCCTCGTTCTGAGGCGGCAGCAGACCCAGGTTCACGTTGTCGGCGTAGGCCAGCGCGTAACTGACCGCGGAGGCTTCCTCGGGGAGCAGGTCGAGCGTGAGCGGGATGTTCTCCTCGGAGAACTTGTTGTCCTCGTTCACCGGGTTGCGGATGTCGAGGACCCGCGTCGACGACACCAGCGTGACCGTGAAACTGAACGGCATCGCGATGACCGGAGCGTCGGCCCCGGCGCCCCCCTGGAGCGAGGCGTACACGCGCTGGAGCTGCGCGGGACTCAGGAGCGAGCGCAACACGTTCTTCGAGACGATCTGCCCCTCTTTGAACGAGGCGTAGACCACGACGAAGTCGCCGCGCTGGATCACGCCGTACCCCGCGGGGCCGCCATCGAGGACGATCGGTAGACCGACGTGGTCGGCGCTGATCCCCAGCGGGCCGCCGGCAGGCGCTTCACCGCTCGACAGTCGGCTCGTGGCGATCTGCTCGTTCGCGAGCACCGGGGCCGTGGTGGTCTGGCCCTTGAGCTGCGCGAGATCGGTGACGGCACCGTCGACGACGGCGTCGGTCGGGATGCCGAGCTGTGAGAACACCCCTTGATCGATCAGGGTGTTCAGGTTCGTGTTCGCCGGGATGTCCTGCGACGACACGATCACCGAGGAAAGCGAGCCGCCCGAAACGGCGTCCTGCTTGACTCCCTTGGTGTAGAGGATCACCGCCCCCGCAGCCGCGATGGCGAGGATCACAGCGATAGCTACGACCAGACCGCGTGACCTCATCTGCCTGTCTCCTTCCGTCCTTCTAGCTCTGTCCCGGGCACGAGCCCAAGTTCCGATCGCAGAGGACGATCGACTGTGCGCCGAAGTCCTCTCCTTCACCCACTCGACCCGACCCGGTGGTGAATCCCTTCCACTGCGTCACCAGGCAGATCGCGTTCGGGTCGCTCGGCCTGATGCCGCACGCCCCAGGTGTTCCGTTCATCGACCAGCCGTACTGAATCTTGAGGTTCGTCGCGGCGGCGATCCGCCATGTGATCGTGCGTGCGGCGGTGTCGTACCAATACGCGCAGGTGGGCGAGGTGTCGCCCGGCGCGCACTGGCGGTACTCCGCGCCCTTCTTCGGGTAGATGTGCACGCTGCTCGAGAGCAGGGTGTCGGGCGAGACCGCCGGGCAGCCGGAGGTGCCGTACGAGTCGGCGATCGCCTTCACCTGTCCGTTGGTCAGGCTGGTCGTCGACATCGTGCAGGTGCCGCTCGCGCCCGGCGTGCCGATCGCTGCCGAGTCGTTCCCCTTGTAGACCTCGTGGATCAGGAGCCGCGTGAACCCGACGATGTCGTACTTGTCGGGCGTGCCCGGGCACGGCTGGACGGCGCCGCCCTTCGCAAGCTGGCCGTTGCAGTCGTTGACCGGGAAGAGCTTGACCTGGCCGATCTGGCTGTGGAGCGTGTCCCAGTTCGAGGAAGAGTGGCCGGTGTCGACGCAGACATAGGTCGGCGCGGAGCCCGGGGGCGATCCGTTGAGCAGCAGCAGATCTGGATAGTTGTTGATGATCCAGTCGGCCCGGTCGGAGGATCCGGCGTTGTGGCAGTTCTCACCCGGGCTGACGTTCCACTGGTCGAGGTTCATGAAACCCCAGCTCGCGTCGCCCAGGCTCGCGTCGCCGTTGTTGTACCAGAAGGCACAGGTGTCATCGATCGCGATCCCGTCCGGGACCTTGCAGGTGCCCTGCAGGTAGCCGGCGTCCAGCACGATCGGGACGGCGAAACCTCCAGCCGTCGGGCCCCACGCGGCGGTCGCCTTGGTCTTGACGGTGCCGGTGTTCCCGAACCCGAGGACCTGGGCGAAGAAGAGCTGCTGCTGTGACTGGTACTCGACGCTCAGGTAGCCGGCTCCGTCGTCGCAGCCGACGACCTCGGTGATGCCGCCGTTCTCGGCGGCCACCCCGTTCACGTTGGCAGCGGCGTAGATGTCGGCGCGGCTCTCCGGGTCGAAGCTGTCGGACTGGTCGGCGCACGACTTCGCGGCGGCCAGCGCGGCGGCGTCGGAGGCGTTCACCATCTCGCGGCGGCGGAGCAACAGCCCGCCGACGTCGATCGTGAGCACCAGCATCCCGAACAGCGCGACGAGGATCAGCGCCGTGATCACCATGACGGCGCCGCGCTCGTCCTCGCCCCGGCGACGGATGCGATCCGCGAAGCCCATCACGTGGTCTCGCATCGGAACGTCCCTGAGATCGTGGGATTGAGCGTGAGCGGCGGAAGGAACGGCACGTCGATCGAGAAGATCTCCTGGATGTTTGCCGGCAGCGCACCGTTGTTGATCGCCACGGTGACGGCCTGGTCGACGTCGCCGTCGCTCGGGCATCCGCCGGCCGGCGAGATCGTGATGCCGCCGAACCCTGCCGGGAGCGCGCCGGTCGAGGCGTTGACGACGGCCGCGTTCACCTGCGACGCGTCACCGCCGACCGCGGCCACTCGGGCGCCCTCGCGGGTCGCTGCCCGAAGGCTCTGGACCTGCCAGAAGGCGAGCCCGTACTCCATCATGCCGAACACCAGCATCGCGAGCAGGCCGACGATGAGCGCGAACTCGACCGCCGCGGCGCCTTCCTCGCGGTGGAGCTTGTGCCGGATCTTGGATCGGATCGTCATCGATACTCCCACCTCGCAGGTTCGCCGGCCCCTCGCTCCTCCGGGATCGATGCCGGAAGAGCGAGCGGCCGGCGAGGCCGCTCTCGGATCTGTCAGGCTTAGGCGCTGCCGACTGCGTCGCCCACCTGCGTGAACTTGTCGCTCGCGTTGTTGCCGAGCACCGTCACGGCGCCGATGATCACGACAGCGATCAGGGCGACCATGAGCGCGTACTCAACCGCGGTTGCGCCACCCTCGTCGGCAGCGCGCCCCTGCAGGTCGCTCCACCACGTGGTAACGCCGGTGTACATGCGAAGGAACATGTAAACCCCCTTCCGTTTCCGAGTCCCGTCCTGTCCGGGCGTCCCTTCGAAAAATCGCCCGGGAGCGGATGTCGATCCGCCTGAGGACATGGTCGGCATCTGCGAGCTCCGGGGGAATTCCGAGTTTCACTGACGGTGGGTACGTAGACCTACGTACGCACCTTCGGGTAGCCGAACGACCCCGCGGGACTCGGGCCGTTCGGGCGACCGTAGGATGACGTGGTGGCGGCGCGATGGCGGGACGGTGGCAGCGGCCGCGCGTGGGCCCTGCTGCCGGTCGTCGCGCCGTTCATCGTGGCGCTCACGGCGACCATGGGAGCCGTCGACCTCGCCTACCACCTGCGGGCCGGCGAGCAGATCATCGCGTGGGGTTCGCTTCCGCGCGTCGACATGTTCTCGTTCACCGCATCGGGCACCTCGTGGTTGGACCAGCAGTGGGGCGCCCAGGTCCTGCTCCAGGCCGGCTACCGGGCGACCGGCTGGGCGGGGCTCGTCGTGCTCCGGGCGGCGGTGATCGCGGCGACCTGCGGGCTCGTCTACCTGGCGTGCCGCGCACGCGGGGCGAGCCGCCGCTCGTCGTCGTTGCTGACGCTCGGCGGCGTGGTGGTCGGCATGCGCGGGCTCGCCCTGCGGCCGCAGCTCTTCGCGCTGGCGCTGGTGGCCGGCTCTCTCTGGCTCCTGGCCGGACGAAGGACGCACCCCCGCCGCCTGGTCTGGCTGCCGGTGCTCGCGGCGGCGATGGCGAACCTCCACGGTGCGTTCGTGCTCGTGCCCGTGATCGCGGGACTCGCGGTCGTCGAGGACCTGATCGAGCGCGACCCCGGGGTGACGCGCACCGTCCTCGCGGGGATCGCCGCGACGGCGGCGACCTTGGTGAACCCGTTCGGCGTCGGGGCGTGGCGCTACGCCTACCGGATCGCCACGAACCCCGTGATCCGCGACACGATCTCCGAGTGGCGCCCCACCTCCGTCGCCACGATCTCGGGCGGGGTGTTCGCGGCATCGGCTGCGCTGCTGATCCTGCTGTTCATCCGGAAGGGACGGCCGGTCGACCTGCCCGCCGTCGCGTGGCTCGCGGTCTTCGGCGCCCTGGCCGTGCCGGCGTCGCGCGGGATCGTGCTCTGGGGTCTCGTGGCACCCACCGTCGCCGCGCGCATGATGCCCGCCCGGGTTGACGCAGTCCCCACGGGTCCGTCCCGCCCGGTCGCCGCGGGGGGCATCGCGGTGGCCGTCCTCGCAGCGATCACCGTGCCGCTGGGGCGGGGCACCTCGGCCGACGACCTCCTGACGCGCGCGCCCGGGGGATTGACGGCCGCGGTGATGCGAGAGGTCCCGGAGGGCACGAACCTCTTCGTGTGGCAGCCCTGGGGATCGTGGTTCGAATTCGCGATCCCCGAGGACCGCGTGTTCGTGGACTCGCGCATCGAGCTCTACCCAGCCTCCGTGTGGCGAGAGTACGGGCAGGTCCGACTCGCCGAGGGATCCTGGAGCTCGATCCTGGCTACCTACGATGTCGGAGCGATCGTGATCGACGCCGAGAACGACGCCCTGCGGCCGCGTCTGATGGGCGAGCCCGCGTGGACGCTCGTCTACCAGGACGGCGACGGCGCGGTCTTCGTTCGACGAGATCCCGCGTGAATCAGTCGGGAGCCCCGACCGAGACGAGCCCCGATTGTGCGGCCAGGCGGATCGCGGCCAGACGGGAGCCGACGCCCAGCTTGCCGTAGATCCTCGCCAGGTGCGTCGTGACCGTGCGCTCGCGTACGCCCAGGCGCATCGCGATCTCGCGTGAGGTCAGACCCTCGGCCGCCACGCACAGCACCTCTCGTTCTCGTTCCGTGAGCTTGACCTCGAAGTCGCGTCGCCGCTCGATCCCGGCCGCGATCATCCCGACCTCGTGGGAGGCGGGGCTCGCGAGCACCATCTCCCGGTCCGCGGAACGCCGGAGCGCCTGCAGGAATTCGATCGGATCGATGTTCTTGTCGACGAATCCGTCGGCGCCCACGAAGAGCGCTCGCGATATCAAGGTGGGATCGGCGTTCGCCCCGCACCCGAGGATCGCATGGGCCGGGAAGCGCTCGCGCAGGCTGCGGATCAGCCAGAACGCATCGCGCTCGCCGGCCAGGCCGAGCCCCACCAGAACCACGACGCGACTGCGCCGAACGCGTTGGATCGCCTCGAGGGCCTCGTCGGCCGTGCCCGCCTCGGTCAGCACCTCCATGTCGGGCCGGTCGTCGATCAACAGCCGCAACCCGGCGCGCACGACGGGCAGCGGGTCCACCAGGACCACGCCCAACCGCCGGCGAGAAGCCGGGGTCGGCGGGTCGGCGCTCGCGGTTCGTCGCGCAGCCAGTGGTGCCTCCATCGGTCGGTGGCATCCGAAGGATCCGCGGCGACGCCACGGCCTCGGAGCAGGTTCATCTCCCTATCGGCACCTCAGAGCTCGGGGATGAGCCCGTGGGGACGTTCAGCGAAGGTCGATCAGCCCGAGCTGCGCAGCCCGGGCCACCGCCTGCACGCGCGTGCGTACGTCGAGCTTGCGATAGAGCTTCGCGACGTGTGTCTCGACGGTGCGCGGCGAGATCCCCAGGCGGGTGGCGGCCTGCTGCATCGTGAGGCCCTGGCTCACGATCACGAGGATCTCGAGCTCCCGTGGGGTCAGGTTCGCGCGCATCTTCGTTCCCTCGCGGGCTTGCTTCGCCAACGAACCGAGAGCAGCCACGGCCGCGCCCTCGAGGTGCGGGGAGACCGCGCGCTCGCCGCCGGCCACGCGCCGGATCGCCTCGCCGACGGTGCGCAGCCCGTCGCGCTTACCGATGAACCCCCGCACCCCGAGCCGCAGGGCGGTGAGGACCGTCGCACCGTCGGTGCGATCGGACAGGACGAGCACCGGGATGCCAGCGGCGTCGGTCCGCAGCCGAGCGAGCGCCTCGTCGACCGCGACGTCGGCGAGATCCGCGTCGAGTACGAGCACGTCGGGCCGCAGGGTGTCGCAGAGCACCACGGCGCCGTCGAGGTCGTCGGACTCACCGACCACCTCGAGTCCGCCCACATCGGCGCACGACAGCCGCACGACGCCGCGGATCACGGGATGACCGCCGGCGATCACCACACGCGCCAGGTCCCCGGTCCCCATGTGGGCGAAGGCTACCCCGGCCCACGCGGATGGCGACGCAAGCGTGGGCACCTCGTCACGCCGTGCGGGTGGCCGCCCGGAGCCCCTCACGCCACGCGATCCTGACCGCTTCGACCTTGGTGTGGACGCCGAGCTTGCCCAGGATGTTCTTCACGTGGCTCTGGACCGTGAGCGGGCTGATCTGCAGTCGCGTCGCGACCTCCCGGGTCGACAATCCCTGGGCGAGCAGCGCGAGGGTCTCGGTCTCGCGGCCCGTGAGCGAGCCGAGGAGCGCGCCGTCGTCGCGCACCATGGTTCGGCGATCGAGCAGCCGGTCCACGAGGGAGGGCAGGTCGCGCGCCGGCAAGACCAGCTCGCCCGCATGCACCCGGCGGAACGCGTCGATCAATCGGTGGGGGTCGCGCTCGGTCGGCAACACGCCTCGCGCGCCCGCCGCCAGCGCGGCCGCAGCGATCTCCGGTCCCCCGAGCCGCGTCGAGACCAGGATGCACGCGTCGTCGTGGGCATCCCGGATCGCGGCCACGATCGCGATCCCGCGAGCGTCGGCACGATCCAGGGCGACCACGACGACGTCGGCGAGGGCACCGGCGATCGCGGCGGTCACCGCCGACACGTCTGAGACGGGGCCCAGGACACGAACATGGCCACGCTTCGGCAAGGCGAGCAGGAGCCCCTGGGTCAGACCCGGGCTCTCGTCGACGACCAACACGTTGATGTCGTGCATGCTTGGCGCAACCCCCGATCCCTGCATCGGCATCCGCGGCACCTCGACTGAAGGAGCGAGAGACTGATGGCATGACCGATGCCGCGAACCGGCTCGCCCACGAGACGAGCCCCTATCTCTTGCAGCACGCCCACAACCCGGTGGACTGGTTCCCGTGGGGCGAGGAGGCGCTCGCCGCCGCGCGCGACCGCGACGTTCCGATCTTCCTGTCGATCGGCTACGCGGCCTGCCACTGGTGCCACGTGATGGAACGTGAGTCGTTCGAGGACCTGGAGACGGCCGGGCTGATGAACGAGCGGTTCGTCTCGATCAAGGTCGATCGGGAGGAACGCCCCGATCTGGACGGGATCTACATGGACGCGGTCCAAGCG
>JANLXF010000105.1:0-7098 GCA_031364965.1 Actinomycetes bacterium
GACGTGATGCGCTCCTGAAGCTCACCCATCTCGTCGGCCAGGGTGGGCTGGTATCCCACCGCCGACGGCATGCGACCCAGGAGCGTCGACACCTCGGAGCCCGCCTGGGTGAACCGGAAGATGTTGTCGACGAACAGGAGCACGTCCTTGCGCTCCACGTCGCGGAAGTACTCGGCCATCGTGAGCGCCGACAGCGCGACGCGAAGGCGCACGCCGGGCGGCTCGTCCATCTGCCCGAACACCAGGGCTGTGTTCTGGATCACGCCGGACTCGGTCATCTCGGTGAACAGGTCGTTACCCTCGCGGGTGCGCTCCCCCACCCCGGCGAAGACCGACACGCCGCCGTGCTGCTGTGCCTGACGGCGGATCATCTCCTGGATGATGACGGTCTTGCCGACGCCGGCGCCGCCGAACATCCCGATCTTGCCGCCCTGCACGTACGGCTCGAGCAGGTCGATGACCTTGATGCCGGTCTCGAGCATCACGGACTTGGGCTCCAGCTCGTCGAAGGGCGGGCTGTCGCGGTGGATCGGCCAGCGGTCGGCCGCGTGGATCTGGTCCTCGGTGGTGTCGAGCGGCTCGCCGAGCACGTTGTACACGTGGCCCAGCACGCCTTCGCCGACCGGCACGGTGATCGGCGAGCCCGTGTTGCGCACCGGGGTGCCGCGCACGAGCCCGTCGGTCGGCTTCAGGGCGACCGTGCGAACCTGCCGGTCGCCGATGTGCTGGGCGACCTCGCAGGTGATCGTGGTGGTCTCGCCACCCAGCTCGACGTCGACCTGCAGCGCGGTGTGGATCTCGGGCAGCTCCGCGGGCGGGAACTCGACGTCGACCACGGGGCCGATCACCCTGACGACCCGCCCGTTCACGTTCTCGTGCTCAGCTGGCATCTCTCACGCTCCTGATGCGCCCGACAGGGCCTCGGCTCCGCCGACGATCTCCATGATCTCGGTGGTGATCTCGTCCTGGCGGGCGCGGTTCGCCTGCCGGGTGAGGACCTTGATGATGTCCTCGGCGTTCTCCGTGGCGGCTTTCATCGCCCGTCGCCGGGCGGCGTTCTCCGACGCCGCCGACTCGAGCAGCGCGGCGTACACCTTCGTGATGACGTACTGCGGCAGCAGATGATCGAGGATCTGGACCGGGTCGGGCTCGAACAGGTACTCGGCGTGTACGCCACCCCCCGAGCCCGCGACCTCGTCGGGCGCGATCGGCAGGAACCGCTTGGCCGTCGCACGCAGGGTGAACGCGGACCGGAAGTCGGTGTAGGCGCAATGGAGCTCGTCGATCTCACCCGACGCGAAGTCCTCGATCAGGGTTCGGCCGATCTCCTCGGCGATCTCGTAGGTCGGGACCTCGCTGTGACCCTGCCACTCGGCGCGCATCGGTACACCCCGGAACCGGAAATACCCCACGCCCTTCTTCCCGCAGACGTACACGACCGGCTCGAGGCCCCGCCCGCGGACGTCGGCGATCAGGCCCTCCGACAGCTTCAGCACGTTCGAGTTGTAGGAGCCGGCCAGCCCTCGGTCGGAGGTCGCCACGAATACGCCGACCTTCGCCGGGTCGGGGCGCGCCTCCAGCAGTGGATGCGCGAGCGATCCCGTCTGGCGGGCGACGTCCTCCATCGCGGCGGTGAGTTGGAGCGCGTAGGGGCGAGCCTGCTCGACGCGCTTCTGCGCCTTGACGATGCGCGACGAGGCGATGAGCTCCATCGCCCGCGTGATCTTCATCGTCGACTGGACCGAGCGGATCCTCCGACGGACGACACGGATCTTGGCGCCCATGGCTACCCGGGGAAGGGCGCGTCGGCCGAACCGGCCGGACCCGCCTTCTCCTCGAACTCCTCTCCAGCGTCCTCGGGCGCGGGCACGTCGCCGACGACGGGGTCGTCATCGGCCGAGGACATGCGGTCCCAGCCGACGTCGGGCTTAACCTCGTCGGGCGGCGTGGTCTCGCCCAGCCCGGCGTCAGACCCCGGACCCGGCTCGGTGGGCACGAAGGTCGCGGCGTACGCCTCGATCGCGGCCTCGAGCGATGCGGTCGTCTCGTCGGACAGGTCGCCCGACATGCGGATCGTGGTCAAGATCTCGGGGTTGCGCGTGTCGAGGTACTCCCCGAGCCCCACGACGAAGCGCTTCGCGTCCTCGACGGCGTAGTCGTCGAGGGCCCCGTTCGTGGCGGCGTACACGTAGACCACCTGCTTCTCGACGGCCAGCGGCTGATACTGCGGCTGCTTGAGCACCTCGATCACGCGGGCGCCACGCGAGAGCTGCTGCTGCGACGCCTTGTCGAGCTCGGAGCCGAACTGCGCGAAGGCCTCGAGCGCGCGGTACTGCGCGAGGTCGATCCGCAGGCGTCCGGCCACCTTCTTCATCGCCTTGATCTGGGCGTTGCCGCCGACCCGCGAGACCGAGATACCGACGTTGATCGCAGGCCGCACGCCCGAGAAGAACAGCTCGGGCTCGAGGTAGATCTGGCCGTCGGTGATCGAGATGACGTTCGTCGGGATGTAGGCCGACACGTCGCCGCCCTTGGTCTCGATGATCGGCAGCGCGGTGAGCGATCCGCCGCCGAGCTCGTCGGAGAGCTTCGCGGCGCGCTCGAGCAGCCGCGAATGGAGGTAGAAGACGTCGCCCGGGTAGGCCTCGCGGCCGGGGGGACGCCGCAGGAGAAGCGACAGCGTGCGGTAGGCCGTGGCCTGCTTCGACAGGTCGTCGTAGACGATCAGCGAGGATTCGCCCTTGTACATCCAGTGGGCGCCCAGGGCCGCGCCCGCGTACGGCGCCAGGTACTGGAACGGCGCGGGGTCCGAGGCCGACGCGTTCACGACGGTCGTGTACTCGAGGGCGCCGTTCTCACGGAGCGTCTCGACCACCTCCGCGACGGTCGACGCCTTCTGGCCGATCGCGACGTAGATGCACTTGACCTGGTTCTCGGTGCCCCACAGCTCGCGCTGGGCGATGATCGCGTCGACCGCGACGGCGGTCTTGCCGGTCTGGCGGTCGCCGATGATCAGCTGGCGCTGCCCTCGCCCGATCGCCGTCATCGCGTCGATCGCCGTGATGCCCGTGTACAGCGGCTCCTTCACGCCCTGCCGGCTCACGACGTTGGCGGCCTGCACCTCCAGGTTGCGCCGCTCGGTCGCCGCGATCGCACCCTTGCCGTCGAGCGGGCGCCCCAGGGCATCGACCACTCGGCCGAGGAACGCGTCGCCCACGGGCACGGACAGGATGCGTCCCGTCTGCTTGACCGGGTCGCCCTCCTCGATGTGCGAAGACTCGCCGAGGATGATGCACCCGATCTCGGTCTCGTCCAGGTTGAACGCCACGCCGAGCACGCCACCGGAGAACTCGAGCAGCTCGTTCGCCATCGCGCGCGGCAGGCCCGACACGCGTGCGATCCCGTCGCCGGTCTCGATCACGCGGCCGATCTCTTCGCGCTCGACGCTCGGCGACCAGCTCTCGACGTTCCTGCGGAGCGCCTCCGCGATGCTGGCGGGGTCGATGTTCAGTGCCATCTCGTCACACGCTCCCTAGTTGCTGTTTCGCGTCGTCCAGCCGGCTCGCGATCGAGCCGTCGAAGACCTCGTTCCCCACCTGGGCCACCACGCCGCCCACGACCGAGGGGTCGACGACGACCTTGACTTCGATCGATCGCCCCGTCGCCGTGGACAGCGCCGCGGCGAGCCGCGCGCGCTGCGCATCGTCGAGCGGCACGGCGCTGCGCACCTCGGCGAGCTGGTGGTCGCGCCGCGCTGCCGCGATCGAGCTCACGGCCTCGACGATCTTGCCCAGGTCCTTGGCGTGTCCCGACTCGACCGCGAATCCGATCAGCTGCACCGTCACGTCGTGGGCCCGGTCGGACAGCACGTCACGCACGACGGCCTTGCGGTTCTCGGCCGGGATCGACGCGTCGGTGAGTGCCTCGCGAAGCTCGGGCTGCTGTTCGAGCGCCTTGCCGAACGCGAAGAGCTCGTCCTCGACCTTGTCGAGCACGCCCTCGGCCCCGGCCACGGCCGCGAACGCCTCGGCGTAGCCGCGGATCGCGTCGTCGCTGAACGCCATCTCAGTTCTGTCCGTTCTCGCCCGTGGCCACCTGATCGATGTACTCGTCGATCAGACGCTCGTGCGCGGACTTGTCGAGGGACTGGCCCACGACACGGCCGGCGAGCTCCACGGCGATGTCGCCGACCTGGCCCCGCAGCTCGGCGAAAACCCAGTCGCGTTCGGCGCGGATCTCCTCCTGGGCGCGGGCCACGGTAGCTTGCGCCTCTTCCTCGGCCTTGGCCTGCACGTCGCGACGGAGTTGATCCGCGGTCTTGCGTGACTCCTCGATGATGCGGTTGGACTCGTCCCGCGCACCGGCCAGGCTCTGGCGGTACTCGGCGAGCAGCGTGTCGGCCTCCGCCCGCGTGGACTCAGCCTTCTCCATCTCGCCCTGGATCTTGGCGGAGCGCTCAGCGAGCATCGTGTTCAAGGCCGGGAAGGCGAACTTCGCCAGCAGGCCGAACACGATCAGGAACGCGAGCGTGCCATAGATCAGCTCGGCGATGTCCGGGAGGATGGGGTTCTTCTCCTCCACGGCCAGCAGCACTACGTGCAGCATGCCGGGCCTCCTTACTTGACGATGAACGAGAGGACGAAACCGAACAGCGCGAGCGCCTCGACGAACGCGATACCCAAGAACATCGTGGTGCGGACCATGCCCGCGGCCTCCGGCTGACGCGCCATGGCCTCGACGGACTTGCCGACCAGGTACCCGATGCCGATCCCAGGCCCGATCGCGGCCAGACCGTAGACGAGGCCCTTACCGATCGCGCCGACGTCACCGGACACGCCGGTGGCGGTCTCGGTGGCCTGCGCAAGGATGTGCAGCATGCGTTCTCCTCCTTCTAGTGCTCGGGGTGGATGGCCCCAGAGATGTAGACAGCGGTCAAGATCGTGAAGATGTAGGCCTGCAGCACGGCCACGAGCACCTCGAACCCGGTGATGAAGACACCCAGGCCGAAGGACATGACGGCGAACGGGATCGTGAGGAGCTTGAACTGGAGATACCACGTTCCCAGGAAGAAGATCGTGAGGATCAGATGGCCCGCGATCATGTTGGCCGCGAGTCGGACGGCCAGGGTGAGCGGCCGCACGATGAACACCGACACGAACTCGATCGGCGTCACGAGGAGGTAGATCAGCCCCGGGACACCAGGCGGGAAGAGCACGCTCTTGAGGTAGTGGAGGCCACCCTGCTTGGCGATCCCCACGATGTTGAACACGAACCACACGAGGATCGCGAGCGCGGCCGGGATCGCCATCCGGGAGGTGGTCGGGATCTGGATGCCGGGGATGATCCCGTACGCGTTGTTCACCCAGATGAAGACGAACAGCGACGTCAGGAAGGGCAGGAAGGGCAGGCCGTCGGGCCCCATGACCTCCATCACGATGCTGTTGCGGATCAACTCGACCAGTGACTCCACCGCGTTCTGGATCCCGCGGGGAACGAGCGAGGGCGCACGGAACGCGATGATGAAGATCGCGCCGATGATCACGGCGGACATCA
The DNA here is from genome assembly GCA_031364965.1 of Actinomycetes bacterium. Classification (GTDB taxonomy): domain Bacteria; phylum Actinomycetota; class UBA4738; order UBA4738; family HRBIN12; genus JAOUEA01. The sequence goes on from JANLXF010000105.1 coordinate 5,554, forward strand.
ACATCCAAAAGGAGATCTTGGTGATGCAGAAGTCGCCGCTGCCGATCAGGCAGCTCTTCGTGTAATCGAAGATCTCGGTGCCCGGCGGCTCGAACCCGGCCGGCGGCTTGCTGACGTTGGCGAGGACGGATGCGAGGGCGTACATCTCTTAGCGAGCCTCCCGGGCGGCCACGGCGGCGCCTGCGCGAACCGCCGACGGATCGGCGGGGATCTGCAGGAGGCCTCCGAGCCCGCGGATCGCGAGCCGCGCCTCGAACGCGAGGAGCAGCATCGTGGCGGGTACCACCGTGAGCCCGAACGCCACCGGCGAGAACCAGCCGAGGGTGTTCAGGGCGAACATCGCGGCGACGATCACCGCGAGACGAACGACGAAGCCCACGAAGGCGACCCCTTGGACGGCGACCACGGAGATCGTGGACGCCCACGCCAGGGAGAGCCCGTTCGCGGCGAAGTTCAGATAGACGACGACGATCCCGATCGCGGCCGACGCCGCGGCGCCGGAGTCGTCGAGGACCCAGGCGACCACCGTAGCGAGCGCCAACGCGAGCATCGCCGGCACAAGGGCCCGTCGTACCATCTCGCGCTCGGGGCGCTCAGTCAGGGTTTCGGCCATATCGAAGGTAGATCAACCAGATCGCCACGCTCACACCGAGGACCATCCCGATCGGAAGGAACAGCCCTTCGAAGCCGAGCCACCGGTCCAGGAGCCAACCGACCCCTCCCCACACGACGATGCCGGCGAGCATGGTGCCGATCGCGCTCCAGGCCTGGTTCGCACCCCTCCACGCTTCCCCTTGGTCGCGTCCCGGCATGAGCGGTTCAGTATAGGCAGGAGGCCGGAGGGCCGTCAAAGGATCGCGAGACGCGTTTCCGCAGGTCAGAGGGGGTGTTCTCGTGACCTTGTGAAAACTTTCACGAGACAGGAGGGTCCCGCGGGCGACCTACCCTTTGCTGCCGACGGACGCGGTCAGCGACGCCGTGAGCTCCCGGTCCTGCGCGAGGCGCCTGGCGTCGCGGCGCGACGAGATCGCCGGCGCCACCGCGGAGCTGATGGCCGCGAGCACGCCGACGGTGAACAAGATCGTGCCCATCACGTTCACCTGCGGGGGGATCCCTTGCTTGGCCGCGCCGGCGACGTAGAGCGGGAACGTCACCGTGGGCCCCGCCACGAAGCTCGTGATCACGAAGTCGTCGACCGAGAGCGCGAAGGCGAGCAGGAAGCCCGAGATCACCGACGGCATGATCAGCGGCAGCGTCACGAGCCGGAACGTGTTGAGCGGATCGGCGCCCAGGTCCTGCGCCGCTTCCTCGTACGAGGACGAGAGCCCCTGCACGCGGGCGCGCACGGTCACCGCCACGAACGAGATCGAGAACGCGATGTGGGAGACCAGGATCGTCGGGAAGCCCTGTGAGATGAAGGTGTACGCGTTCACGAACATCGTGAGGAGCGAGGTGCCCAGCACGATCTCGGGCGACGCGATCGCCAGGAACACGAGGTAGTTCGTGCTGGCCGCCCCCTTGAAGCGGTAGCGGCCGAGCGCGAGC
>JANLXF010000106.1:0-29406 GCA_031364965.1 Actinomycetes bacterium
CGACCACCGCGAGCGCCTCGCCGACGCCCACCCAACCGACCGCGACCTCCTCGGAGGGGTCGGGCGAGGCCCCGCCCGCCGTGAGCCCGGCCGCGACGAACAGCACGGCCTCCTCGTCGGTCACCGAGTTCGAGATGCTGAAGCGGATCAGCTCGCGCCACGCCGAGGCGGCGTAGCCGGTCTCCTCGGCGAGCTCCCGCCGGATCCCCTCGAGTGGGTCCTCATCCAGGGGGCTGCCCCCTTCCGGGATCTCCCAGGAGTACCGCTCGAGCGTGTAGCGGTACTGCCCGACCAGCAGCACGCGGTCCGCGTCGTCGAGCACGACGGCTCCGACCGCGCGGGATCGGAAGTGCACCACCCCGTAGATCCCGTCGCTCCCGTCGGGGCGCGTGACCTCGTCGTGCCAGACCTCGATCCAGTGGTTCTCGTAGGTGGTGGCGCGGGACCGCCGCACCCACGGGTTCCGCAGCTCGTCGGTCACACGAGCGCCCCGGTGAGGTGCCGCGCCCGGCCGAGCTGCGCCTCGAGCGCCTCGAGATAGCGTGCGCGGAAGCTCGCGGGATCGTCCTCCGCAGGCACGAGGGGCGGCCCGAAGACGATCGCGAGCCGGGGACGGCGCCACAGGGCCGCGCGGTGGAACCCGGATTTCGACCACACCGCCTGGGTGCCCCAGATGCCCACCGGGATCACGGGCGCCCCGGTCGGCAGCGCGATCCGGGTGAGCCCGGACCGGATCCGCTGGAGCCCCGCCGACGGATCGTCGCTTACTCGGCCTTCGGGGAAGACGCCGGCGCATCCGCCTTCCCGGATAGCCGCGATGGCCTCGTCGAGGGCGCCCGTGTCACCGGTCCCGCGCCGCACGGGGATCTGTCGGGCCTGCCGGAGGATCCATCCCGTCACGCCCGAGAAGATCTCGGCGGCGATCAGGTTCCGGGTGGCGCGTCTGCGAAGGGAGCCGACCGTTGCCACCACGGCGGGACCGTCCAGCACGCTCACGTGGTTCGGGGCGATGATGACCGCGCCGCGCCGGGGGACGTGCTCGACGCCCTCGATCGTGACCCGGAACACGAGACGCATGATCGTGCGAACGAGCGGCGAGCCGATCGTCCAGATCCAGTTCATCTCACGGACGGCGCCCCCGGCGTTGGTCACGGGCGGGATGCTACCCCGCGGCCTCGGCGTCCATGACCACCACGGTACGGATCACCTCGCCGGCGAGCATCGCGCGGACGGCCTCGGCGAGGTCGTCTTCGGTGAGCCCCACCTCGCGCGTGACCATGCCGTCGAGATCGAGGGACCCGTCGAGGTACCACTGCGCCATCGCGGGGAAGTCCTCCTCGGGGATCGGATCGCCACCGTCGCTGATCAGCAGGCTCGCCTTGCGCGGGTACGCGGAACGCTCCGAACCGTTCCAGGAGAGCGTGACCTCGCTGGGGAGCGGCGGGACGCCGATCGCAACCGCCGTGCCGGCGAAGGCGAGCATCTCGACCGCCTGGCTCACGCACGCCGGGTTGCCCACGGCTTCGAAGGCGATGTCGACCCCGTCACCTCCCGCCAGTTCGCGCACCGCGTCGACGGGATCGCCCGCCGAGGCGTCGACGACGTCGGTCGCGCCGAACCGCGCCGCCCAGGCCAGCTTGGCGGGTGCGATATCGACGGCGATCAGTCGTTCGGCACCCGCGATCCTCGCGCCCTGCAAGGCGGCCAGGCCGATGCCTCCCAGTCCGATCACCGCGACCGTCGCGCCCGGCCAGACCTTCGCGGTCTGGAGCGCGGCGCCGACACCGGTCGAGACCCCGCAGCCCAACAGGCACGCGCGGGACAAGGGGATGTCGTCGGGCATCGGCACCACCTGGGGCGCCGTGACGACGGTGTGCGTGGCGAGCGTCCCGCACCACAGGACCCCCGTGAGGATCGCGCCGTCCCGGGCTCGCCGCACCCGAGGTGGTTGCGCGAGCTCGTGGCCGCACCGGCGGGGCATCCCGCGCAGGCACTGCCGGCATCGGCCGCACGGCACGGCCCAGGTGAGCACGACCCGATCGCCGGGCGCCACGTGGGTGACGCCCGCGCCGACGGCCTCGACCACACCGGCCCCCTCGTGGCCCAGGAGCATCGGCCAGGGGGCGCCCCAGTTCCCGTGTTCGATCGCCCACACGTCGCTGTGACAGACACCGCTCGCGGCGAGCCGCACGAGCACCTCTCCCGCCTCCGGATCGTCGATGCCGATCGCCTCGATCGTGATCGCGCCGCCCGCGCGGTCGACGACGGCTCCGTATCCCTCGCGTGCCATGCGATCCCCCTGTCTCGGTCGTGGCGGCCATGCTAGCGTCGGTGCATGGACGCGCAGGCCCTCGCCTCGATCGCCGAGCGCCGGTACGACGGATTCGTCGCCGCGCTCGAGCGCATGGTCAACGTCGATTGCGGCTCCTATTCGCCCGCGGGGGTGAACGTGATCGCCGACCTCTGCGAGGCTCGGTTCCGCGAAGGCGGCTGGTCGGTGGAGCGGACACCGCACGTGCCCGTCCCGAACGAACCCCAGCTGGGCGATCTGGTGGTGGGGACCCTCGACGGAGGCGGCGGGCCCTCGATCTTGCTCGTCGGCCACATGGACACCGTCTTCGACGACGGGACCGTGGCGGAGCGTCCGTTCTCGATCGATGGGCACATCGCGCGGGGTCCGGGCGTGTCCGACATGAAGGCAGGGCTTCTGACGGGCATCGTCGCGGTCGAGGTCCTCCAGGAAGCCGGCTTCGATGGCTTCGGAAGGATCACCTACGTGTGCAACCCCGACGAGGAGATCGGGTCGCCGTTCAGCGGTCCGACGATCCGGCAGCTGGCGCCGTTGCACGACGTGGCGTTCGTGCTCGAGGGTGCGCGCGCCAACGGCGACATCGTGAGCGCGCGCAAGGGCATCACCGACTACACGATGACGATCCACGGCCGTGCCGCCCACGCGGGGGTCGAGCCGGAGAAAGGCCGCAATGCCCTGCTCGAGGCGGCGCACAAGATCATCGAGCTCCAGGCCCTCAACGGCCGCTGGCCCGGGGTCACGGTCAACGTGGGCGTGACGAGGGGCGGCACCCGAACCAACGTCGTGCCCGACCGGTGCGAGCTCCAGGTGGACCTTCGCTCGCCCGCCCTCGAGTCGCTCCAAGCCGCGGAGGCCGAGATCGAGCGGATCATGGCCGACCATGTGGTGCCCGATGTCGTCACCGACGTGCAGGGCAACGGCTGGCATCGACCGATGGAGAAGAAGGAGGGCGGCGCCCGGTTGGCCGCGATCGCCATCGACGTGGCCGCGGAGCTCGGGTTCGAGCTGCGCGATGCCGCGACGGGGGGAGCCTCCGACGCGAACACGACGTCGGCGGCAGGCACGCCGACCCTCGACGGGCTCGGTCCCATCGGCGGCGACGACCACGCGCCCGCCGAATGGGTCGATCTGCGGAGCGTCGCGCCGCGGGTCGCGCTCCTGGCCGGGCTCGTCACGCGCCTGTGAGCGCCGCGTCGTCTCCCCCGCGCGAACCCCAGGACTTCGATGTGTACCGAGCCATGGTCGAGGGCATCCCCGCGATCGTCTACCTGGACCGGCCCGACGAGTACTCCACGAACTTCTACACGAGCCCCCAGGCGGTCGAGCTGCTGGGCTATACGACGGAGGAGTGGGGCGCCTCCACGGAGTTCTGGTTCGAGAAGATCCATCCCGACGACCTCCAGGCCGTGATCGAGGAGAACCGGCGCTCGAACGCGGCCGGGGACCGGTTCTTCGCGGAGTACCGCATGCGCGCGAAGGACGATCGAGTCGTATGGATCCGCGACGAGGCGGTGCTCGTGCTCGACGGCGACGGGCATCCGCTGCACTGGCAGGGCGTGATGCTCGACATCACCGCGCAGAAGGAGGCGGAGGAGAAGCTCCGATGGAGTCTCGACGTCCTTCGCCGTACGGTGCAGCAACGCCGTGACCTCGCGCGGAGGCTCGAGCACGCCCAGGAAGAGGAGCGGCGCAGGATCGCGGCCGACATCCACGACGACCCGATCCAGGTGATGAGCGCTGTGGACCTGCGCCTGCAGACCCTCGCGGCCACGGGCGGCACGATCGGCGCGGCGGAGGTCGAGGATCTGCACGAGACCGTGCAGCGTTCGATCGACCGGCTTCGTTCCCTTCTATTCGAGCTGCGTCCCGGCGCCCTCGATCGCGAGGGTCTGGTGGTCGCGCTGCGGCAGTACGTCGATCACGTGGCTCGCGAGACGGGGTGGACCGCCGAGGTGGTCGACGAGCTCGAAGAGGAACCTCTCCCCGAGCTGCGGGCGTCTCTGTATCGGCTGGCGCAAGAGGCCCTCACGAACGCGCGCAAGCACGCGGAGGCGAGCCACCTGAGCGTCGAGGTCGCCTCGGTCGACGACGGCGTGAGGATCCGCATCGGCGACGACGGCGTGGGTTTCGACCCGTCGACCATGCAGTCGCCGCGGCCCGGTCACATCGGGCTGTCGACCATGGTGGAACGGGCAGAGCTGGTGGGTGGATGGTGCAGGATCGCGAGCGCACCCGGAAAGGGCACCCTCGTGGAATGCTGGCTGCCCGCCCACGACGAGCACGAGGCGCGCTCCGGTCGTCCCGCCTGATCGTCAGTCCGGCGTGCGCACGAGCGCCGGGTCGATCGCCTCGCCGCTCTCCGGATCGAAGAAGTGGAACCTCGCGGCGTCGAGTGAGAGCCGCACCGGGTCGCCGGGCCGGCACCGCGTGCGGGCATCGACCCTCGCACAGAAGCGCGCCTGCTCCTGCGTATCGGCGATCAGGGGGATCTGATCGCGATCGCCCTCGTCGCTCGCCGCCGCGATCGTGTCCTCGGTCATGACCGGAGGGGCGTCGACGGGGAAGATGATGTGCACCTCGGAGCCGAGCTCCTCGGTGACCTCGGCCACGACGTCGATCGTGGGAAGCCCGTCGTCCTGCCGGATCGCGCAGTCCTCGAGGTCGCTCGGCCGGATCCCGAGGATCACGGAGCGACCTCGATAGGCCGCGAGGTTCGCTCCGACGATCGGCAGCGCGATCGAGCCGAACCTGAGGGTGTCGGCCTCGACCGTCGCCTCGACCAGGTTCATGGGGGGTGAGCCGATGAACGCCGCCACGAACAGGTTCGTCGGGTGGTTGTAGAGGTGCTGCGGCGTATCGCACTGCTGCAGGATGCCGTCGCGAAGGACGGCCACGCGCTGGCCGAGGGTCATCGCTTCGACCTGATCGTGCGTCACGTACACCGTGGTCGTTCCGAGGCGTTCGTGGAGGCGGGAGAGCTCGGCACGCATCTGCACGCGGAGCTTCGCGTCGAGGTTCGACAGCGGTTCGTCCATCAAGAACGCGCGCGGCTCGCGCACCATCGCACGGCCCATCGCGACGCGCTGCCGCTGACCGCCCGAGAGCTCCGCCGGCTTGCGGTGCATCAGAGGGTCGAGGCCCAGGATCCGGGCGACGTCGCCGACGCGGCGGTGGTGCTCGTCCTTCGGGGTCTTGCGGAGCTTCAGCCCGAATCCGAGGTTCTGCTCGACCGTCATGTGCGGGTAGAGCGCGTAATTCTGGAACACCATCGCGATGTCGCGGTCCTTCGGGGCCAGGTCGGTGACGTCGGTGTCGCCGATCGTGAGCGTGCCCGTCGTGACCTCCTCGAGCCCGGCCAGGATCCGCAGGATCGTCGACTTGCCGCACCCCGAAGGCCCGACCAGCACCATGAACTCGCCGTCGCCGATCTCGAGCGAGACGTCGTTCACCGCGATCACGTCGTCGCCGAAAACCTTCGACACACGCTCGAGCACGATCTGGGCCACTGCTGGTCTCCTTAGGGTCGCGGGTGAGTGTGGGCGGCGAGTCGGTCGTGGGTCAAGGCGTCCCGCAGCCGACGATGCGCGCGAGGCCCAGCACCGAGGCGATCGAGCCCGAGCATCGCGGCGCCGAGCACCGGTGGTGCGGTGAGCACGTGGGTGCGCGCCGCGGGAGCGGTCGCATGGATCCCGTCGTCGATCCGGTCGAAGAACGCGCCGTCGCCGTTGCGGAAGATGCCCCCGCCGAGCACGACGTCGACGTCGAGCTTCGCCATCCTGAGCCGTCTGATCGCCGTGCCCGCGAGGAGGACGATCTCGTCGGCCTGTCGGTCGACGATGCTCCGGGCGATCGGGTCGCCCGCGGTCGCCGCCCCGAACACCACGGGGGCGAGCTCGGCGACGCGCGCCTCGTCGATCCTGCCCAGGTAGAGCGCCTCGAGGACCTGCTTGGGGCGCCGCAGCCCGAAGTGCGCAGGCACGAGTCGCGTGAGGGAGGTCGCGTTCCCACGACCGTCCTCGGCACGGATCGCGAACCACAGCCCGGCGCCGCCGACCTCCGCCCCGCCCCCCCAGTCGCCGGAGATCGGTCCGACCGACGGGAATCGCGTGATGCGACCCTCGGGGGCCACGCCCGAGCAGTTGGTCCCGTAGCCGCAGACCACGCCCACGCCCCACGTGCGATCGGTCCCCGCGCGGAGCACGGCGAACGTGTCGTTGCGCACGATGTCCTCGGCCGTGACGCAACGCGACCGAAGCCATCGCGCGATCCGACGGTCGTCGACGGCGAGGTCCGCGCCCGCGAGGCAGTACACCCCAAGCTCCGCGACGGGGAACCGCTCCAGGCTCACTCCGGCGTCGCCACAGACCGCGACGACCGCGTCGATCACCTGGCCCATGTGGGTGTCGCCGCCGCTCTCGCCGAAGTCGCCCGTGGGGATCCTCGCGGCGCCCAGCAACGTCCCGTCGCGCCGGACAAGCGCGGCGTCCATCTTCGAGCCCCCGCCGTCCACCGCGAGGATCGCCGGGCGGGTCACGGCAGCCGCTCCAGCTCGTCGACGGTCACGAAGGTGCCCTCCATCGCACGCAGGCCGGCGAGGATCGGCGCGAGCGCGTCGGCCGTTCCCCCCGGCCACGTGTGCAGCAGGACCACGGCGCCGTCGCCTGCGGCGCGCACGCCGTCGAGACAGGAGTCGGCGATCGCCGCGCCACTGCGGTGTGGCTCCCAGTCCTCGAGCTCGATATCCCAGTGCACGTCGCGGTAGCCGGAGGCCTCGATCCGCGCGAGCACGCGCGCGTCGTAATGGCCGGCGCCGAACGGACAGCGGAACCACGGCCGGGGATCGTGGCCCGTGGCCTCGACGATGGCGGAACGCCCGTCGGCGAGATCCTCGTCGATGCCGTCGTCGTGCAGGAGCGGAAAGCGTGCGTGGTAATGGGAGTGGTGACCTACGAGGTGGCCCGCCTCGGCGATACGCCTCGCGAGCGCGGGCTCGGCCTGGGCCCAGCGGCCCTGCACGAAGAAGGTCGCGCGGACGTCCTGATCGCGGAGGGTGTCGAGGATACGCTCGGCGTTCCCCGGAGGGCACCAGGGCCGGTCGGGGTGCTCGGCATCGAAGGTCAGCGCCACGCGCAGCTCGCTACTCATGGGTCGTCACTTTCGCGGCCCGGTAGTACGCGCCGGGCTCGCGCCCGTGCCGAGCCGTGAGCCGCCACGCGAGCAGCTGGATCGGGACGATCGAGACGGCCGGCGAAAGTGCACGGTCGAACGTTCCGGTGGTCAGCGCGCGCGCTCCCGGAAGCTCGTGGGCCTCCGCGGTCACGAGCAGCACGTGAGCGCCCAACCGGACGAGCTCCCGGGCGAGGTCGAGATCGATCTCGAGCGTTTCGGGCTCGGTCGCGACGACGATGGCCGCGAGCCCGGGGCCGACGAGCTCGAGCGGACCGTGCCGGAACTGAGCCGTCTGCAGCGACTCGACCGGGATGCCGACCGCCTCCTTCACGGTGAGTGCCCCCATCTCGGCGGCGGCGCGGGCCGGTCCGCGCCCCAGGATCACCGCGGTCTGCGGGATCCCGAACCAGTCGGCGAGCTCGTCGCCGAGCCCAATCTGGGCGATCAGGCGCTCGGCCGCTCCCGCCGCGTGCTCGGCGGCTCGGGCGAGCCGGTCGGTGACCGCGACGGGATCGAGCCCGGCGAGCACGCGGCCGAGGGCCGCGACCACGATCAGCGAAGCCGCGAACGTCATCGTCGAGGGCCCCGATTCCTCGCCCACCCGCGTATCGAGGACGTGGTCGGCCGAGCGGGCGAGCGTGTTCACGGCCCCGTTCGTGACAGCCACCACGATCGGCGGCGCGGCATCGCGACGCACGTGGTCGAGAAGGCGAACGATCTCGGCGCTCTCGCCCGACTGGCTGTCCGCGACGACCAGCGCGTCCCCGCTCGCGATCGCGCCGCGGAAGTGCAGCAGCTCCGCCGTATCGAGCATCGTCGCGGCGATCCCCGCCTGCGCGAGCTCGGTGACGGCGGGGTAGCAGGCGTCGTACGAGGACCCCATGCCGGTGAAGATGAGATGCCGGCCCCGGGCGGCCGCGGCGATCGCGCGGAGCGCCGCTCCGTCCTCACGCAGTCCGCGTGCCGCGCGCCGGAGGGCATCGGGTTGCCCCGAGATCTCGGCGATGAATGGGTCAGGAAAGTTTCCTAACGATCTCATCGACGCGAGTGTACGATGCCGATCAACGGGCTGTGAAGGTGGGCGTGGTGGGGGTCAAGGTCGCGGTCGTCGGTGGTGGGAGCACGTACACCCCGGAGCTCGTCGAAGGGTTCGTCACCCGCGGTGACCGCCTCCCGGTCGACGAGCTGAGCCTGCTGGACATCGATGCCGAACGACTCGGCGTCGTCGGGGCTCTGGCCGAGCGGATGATGCGTCGGGCGGGCTGGAGCGGTCGCCTGATGCTCACGCAGGACCGCGTCGAGGCGATCGAAGGTGCCGACTTCGTGATCGTGCAGCTGCGGGTCGGGCAGCAGGCCGCCCGGTACCGCGACGAGACGATCCCCCCGCGCCACGGGTGCATCGGCCAGGAGACCACCGGACCGGGTGGGTTCGCGAAGGCGCTCAGGACGGTGCCGGTCGTGCTCGACCTCGCCGAGCTCACCGCGGAACGTGGCGCGCCCGGCGCCTGGTTCGTCGATTTCACGAACCCGACCGGTCTCGTGACGCAGGCGCTCCTGGACGCGGGGCATCGGGCGATCGGACTCTGCAACGTGGCGATCGGGTTGCAGCGTGCGTTCGCCCGGCACTTCGGAGTCGAGGCCGAGCGCGTGCAGCTGGAGCACGTCGGCCTGAACCACCTCACCTGGGAGCGGAAGGTCCTCGTCGACGGCGTCGACCGGCTGCCCGAGATCTTGGACGAGGCGATGGACCTGGTGTCGGACGAGACCGAGATGCCGGCCGAGCTGATCAGGGCCCTCGGCGCGATCCCGAGCTACTACCTGCACTACTACTACCTGACGGGGCGCGTCCTCGAACATCAGAAGACGGCGAGAACCCGGGCGGAGGAGGTCATGGAGATCGAGGCAGGCCTGCTCGAGCTCTACCGGGATCCCGCGCTCGATACCAAACCGAAGCTGCTCGAAGAGCGCGGTGGGGCGTTCTATTCGGACGCGGCTGCGGCGCTGATCGCCTCGCTCCATGCGGGCACCGGCGACGTGCAGGTAGTGAACGTCCGCAACGACGGCGCGATCCCGAACCTGGCGCCCGACGACGTCGTCGAGATCGCCGCAACCGTGGATCACGATGGGGCGCACCCGCTGCCCGTGGCGCCGCTCGCCCCCGACATGCTCGCGCTCGTGGCACACGCGAAGGCGTACGAGCGGCTGACGATCGACGCGGCCACGACGGGGGACCGCGGGGTCGCCCTGCGCGCGCTCATCACCAATCCACTGGTGGGCGACTACGACGTGGCCGCGCCGCTCCTGGAGGAGCTCCTCGAGGCGAACCGCGACCTCCTCCCGCGCTTCTTCCCAGCGGCCTGACGTCGGGGCGTCCGATCAGACCGCAGACAGCTCGCCGGCGTGCCGTTGGATCTTCGCGAGGGCGTCGGCGGCGTCTCGGATGCCGCGCTCGCCATCGCGGAAGACGGTCTCCATGAAGTACACGGACTCACGGAGCCCGGCCGCCTCGGCCACGGGGAACGACATCGTCTGGGGGTCGAGGCGGGCGGCGTTCTCGACCGCGACCGGCAGGCGCGACAGCGAGGGCTGGAACAGCTCGTAGCGGCTCATCGGCGGGTACTGCACCTCGGCCGGGATCCCCTCGGCCTCCATGGCCGCGCACACGATCTCGTTGGTCGCGCCGCCGAACGCGTCGGGATCGATCGCCAGGATGTAGTTGTAGAAGCTCCACCGTGTGATGCGTTCGTCGTGCGGCATCACCCGCACGCCGGGGATCTCGGCCGCCATGGTCTCGAACGCCTTGCCGGTGACGGCGCGCGCGGCCTGCTGGTCTGGGAAGCGGCGCATCGCGACCACCAACAGGGCGGCGTTCAGCTCGCTCAGCCGGTAGTTCGCGCCGAACGTGAACTCCTTCTCCTCGGGGTCTTTGGCCCGGCCGCAGTCGATGATCGAATGCGCGCGGCGCCCGAGCGTGTCGTCGTTCGTCAGCAGCGTGCCGCCCTCGCCGGAGGTGAGGATCTTCGAGGACTGATGGCTGAACGAGCCGAAGTCGCCGATGCACCCGGCGCCTTGCCCGCGCCACTGCTGTCCGTGGGCGTGCGCGCAATCCTCGATCACGGCCAGACCGTGCGCCTTCGCGATCGCCATGATGCGGTCCATGTCGGCCATCTGATGGCCCAGATGCACCGGGATGATCGCCTTCGTGCGGGGCGTGATCGCGGCCTCGACGGCGTCCGGGTCGATGCACCACGTGTCGGGAAGGACGTCGACGATCACGGGGAGCGCCCCCGCCGCCATCGGCGCGTACGCCGTGGCGGCGAAGGTCAGCGCCGGCACGATCTCCTCGTCGCCCCAGCCGATGTCGAGCGCCTTGCACGCGACCTCCATCGTCACCGTTCCGTTCATCATCAGGATCCCGTGGCGTGCGCCCTGGTAGGCCGCGAACGCTTCCTCGAAGGCCGCGCCGTTCACGCCCGGCTCGGGGAACCCTCCCCATTCGCCGCCGCGCACGACCTGGACGACGGCCTCGACGTACTCCTCGTCGGGGGCGGGCCAGGCGGGGTACGGCGTGGTGCGGACCGGGCTACCCCCGTTGATCGCGAGCTCAGGCATCGTCGGCTCCTCTCGGGTGCGTTAGCGTGGCTCGATGGGGCCACGCGTCGTGGTGATCGGCGGGGGATCCGCCTACATGCCGGGTATCGCCTTCGCGATCGCGCATGCAGCGGAGGCGTTCGCAGGCGGAACGCTGGTGCTTCACGACATCGAGCGCGACGCGTTGGATCTGCAGCGGCGCCTCACCACGTCGATTCTCAGGTCCCGTGGCGCCGGCGAGATTCGCGTGGAGGCGCAGCCCGACCGTCTGCGGGCCATGGAGGGTGCCCAGGTGGTGCTCGCGGCGTTCCGACCGGGCGGACTCGAAGCCCGTCACCTCGACGAGCGGATCGCGGTGGACCACGGGATCGTCGGCCAGGAGACGGCGGGCCCGGGCGGCTTCGCGATGGCTCTGCGCTCCGTGCCGATCGTGCTGGACATCGTCGCGGAGCTGGCGCGCGTGACGGACGACGCGGTGCTGCTCAACTACACGAACCCGGTGCAGATCGTGGGCGAGGCGGTGCACCGGTTCGCGCCGGGCGCGCGGTATCTCGGGCTGTGCGATCAAACGGCGGGTGAGCAGGAGTTCCTGGGCCGTCTGCTCGGCGTGCCCGCCGGCTCGATCGAGCTCGACACCCGGGGCACGAACCACATGACCTTCACGCGGGCGGTGCGCGTGGACGAGGACGATGTCACCGACGAGCTCTGGGCGCTGCTCGACACCCTCGATCTCGAGGCGCTGACCGACCGCGCCGATCGACGGGTCGTCCGGCTGTTCCGGATGCTTCGCTGCGTGCCGAGCGAGTACCTGCAGTACTTCTTCTTCCACGACGAGCTGGTGGGGGAGCAGCGTGCCGCCGGAAGGACGCGCGCCCAAGAGATCATGGCGATCCTCCCCGAGGTGGTCGAGAGCTACCGGCGCGAGGCGGACGTCGAGATGCCCCGGCCGTCGATGGAGCGCGCGAGCGAGGAGCACGGCGACTTCGCCGTGAGGATCGCGGTCACGATGCTCACCGGCGCTACGCAGCGCACGATCTTGAACCTGCCGAACGTCGGCCAGGTCGAGGATCTTCCGAGCGGCGCGATCGTCGAGACGCCGGCGGTGCTGCGCAGACGCGACGTCGAGCCGATCTCGCAGGGCGCGATGCCCCCCGAGGTGTCGGGCTTGGTGCGGCAAGTGGCGTCCCACGCCGCCCTGACCGCGGAGGCCGCGCTCTCGGGGGATCGGGCGCTCGCCGTCAAGGCCATGGCGATCCACCCGCTGGTGCGGAGCATCGGCGTGGCCGAGTCGCTCGTGGACGCCTATCTCGCCGCGCACGCCGCGCACCTCCCGCGGTTCCATCCGGGTTGACCCCCCGGCTGCCTTGACCGCCCTTCGGCTCGAAGCGTAGCATCGTCACGATTAGTTAGGAAAGTTTCCTTCACGGGGAGGGATTCCGACGGGCGGTGACCAGACGTTCGCGGCGGGCACGCCGAGCCTGCTGCGGGCGATCAACGAACGCACCGTGCTGGAATCGATCCGGAATACCGGGCCGGTGGCGCGAGCCCAGATCGCCCGGGACACGGGTCTTTCGAAGCCGACCGTGTCACAGGCGCTCGCGAACCTCGAGCGCGCCCGGCTCGTGCGCGAGGCGGGACGCACGTCGGGCGGCAAGGGCCCGACCGCGTTGCTCTACGAGCTGAACCCACGGGCGGGATGGGTGGTCGGTCTCGACGTCGGGCGAGACTGGGTGCGCGCGGCCATCGCCGACGTGACCGGCGACATCGTGGCGCGACGAGATGAGCGGGCCCGCGTGCGGAGCGCCGCGACGCTGATCGGGCAGCTGGGCGAGATCGCGCACGGGCTCGCTTCCGAGGCCGGCATCCGGTGGCGGCAGGTCACGTTCGCGATGGTGGGCAGCCCCGGGGTGTTCGAGCCGACGCGCGGGCAGGTGGCGCTCGCGCACAACCTTCCCGGATGGGGCCGCCAAGGACTGGTCGAAGCGGTGCAGCGCGAGCTGGGCACCAACATCGCGTTCGAGAACGACGTGAATCTCGCGGCGATGGGTGAACGGTGGCGCGGCCTGGGCCGCGACGTCGACGACTTCGTGTACTTCCACGTCGGGACCGGCGTCGGGCTGGGGCTCGTGCTCAATGGCGAACTGTTCCGCGGCGCACGGGGGGCGGCCGGGGAGATCGCCTATCTCCCGATCGGAGCGCCCGATCCGCACGAGCGACGGAGCCGGCGACGCGGCACGCTCGAGCGCTCCCTGGGTGCCGATGGGGTGGTCGCGGCGGCCCGCCTCGAAGGCATGAAGCCGCCGCTCACCGCCAAGAAGGTGTTCGCGGCCGCCCGCAAGGGCGACGATCGTGCCCTGCGGGTCGTCGCGGGCGTGGCCGAGCACATCGCGGTCGCGATCGCAGCGGTGGTGCCGGTCGTGGACCCCGAGCTCGTGATCTTGGGCGGAGGCATCGGGCACAACGGCGACCTGCTGCTGGCCCCCGTGATCTCCGAGCTCCGCGCGCTGTCGCCGTTCGCGCCGCGCGTCGACGTGTCGGCGCTCGGCGAGGACGCGGCGGTCGTGGGCGCCGTGGCGATGGCGCTGCGGGCCGCCCAGGACCGGTTGTTCGCACGGACCGACACCCGCGCGGGGATCGCCGTATGACGGGATGGATCAGGCAGATGACGATCTGGAGGGAGGCCAGCATGAGACGGATCCTGGTGGCGGTGGCGGTGCTCGCGTTGATCGCGGCCGCATGTACCGCGGGAGGTGACGAGAAACCGGCGTCACCCACCGACGCGAACGCGTCGCACGAACCCGTCACGATCGAGATCTGGGGCGCATGGACCGGTCGCGAGCTGAAGCAGTTCAACGCGATCTTCGACAACTTCACGGCGCAGTATCCGTGGATCACGGTCAAGAGCGTGGGCGCCGTCGACGACCCGAAGATCATCGCGGCGATCAACTCCGGCACGCCGCCGGCCGCCGTGCTCTCGTTCGGCCTCGACTCGGTCGGCAAGTTCTGCCAGTCTGGCGCCTGGCAGGATCTGACGCCGTTCATCGAACGCGACGGCTACGACCTCTCGCAGTTCCCCGACGCGGTGTTCAAGTACACGAGCTTCGGCGGGAGCCAGTGCGCGCTGCCGTTCCTGACGGACGCGTACGGGCTGTACTACAACCTCGACAAGTTCGGGGACGCCGGGCTCACCGGACCACCGAAGACGATCTCCGAGCTCACCGACTACGCGAAGCGGCTCACGGAGTTCAACCCCGACGGTTCGATCAAGGTCATGGGGCTCGTGCCGTTCTCCGGCTACTACGAGACAAACTCGGTCACCCTGTCGATCCCGTTCGGTGCGAAGTGGTACAGCGAGGACGGAACGACGTCGGCGGTCGACACGGACCCCCAGTGGAAGGCGATCGCCGACTGGCAGAAGGAGCTGGTCGACTTCTACGGCGGTCCCGAAGCCGTCACGAAGTTCGTGGCGCAGCAGGGTGACGAGTTCTCCTCCTCGAACGACTTCGAGACGGGGCGCGTCGCGATGAACATCGACGGTGAGTGGCGGACCGCCTTCATCGAGAACGAGGTCCCCGATCTGAACTACATGACGGCGCCGATCCCGGTGCCCGACGACATGGCCGACACCTATGGCGTGGGGCAGATCGGCGGGACGATCATCGGGATCCCGAAGGGTTCCCCGGATCCGGAGGCGGCCTGGCTCCTGGTGTCCTGGATGGCCTCCGACACCGACACGCTGGTGTACATGGCCAACAACGTCAGGAACGTTCCGACCACCACGGCGGCACTCGAGTCGCCGGACCTCGACGTGACACCGCAGTTCCAGACGTTCCTGGACATCTTCGCGAACCCGGCGTCGCACTACAAGGAAACCTCCGCGATCGGCTCGCTCGATCAGGATCTCGTGGGGGGGTTCCTGGAGAAATGGCAGCAGGGCAAGGTGCCCGACCTGCAGGCCGGGCTCGATCAGGTGGCCGAGCAGATCAACGCCGAGCTCGTCCAGGCATCAGGGCCGTAGCGGAAAGCGAGTCGTCATCGCCACGCGATCGATCGCCGGCGTCGCCCGCGGGACGGGAGCGGTCCGCCGCTCCCGTCCCAGCCGGACCCCGTGGAGGCTCGTGGTCCTGTTCCTCTCCCCGTGGGCGATCGGCTTCCTCGTGTTCATCGTCTACCCGATGGTGACGAGCCTCTACTTCTCGTTCACCCACTACGACCTGCTGTCGACCCCGCGGTGGATCGGGCTCGACAACTACAAGTTCATGTTCACCAAGGACGCGTTCTTCTGGTTGTCGGTGAGGAATACCGTGTGGATCGTCGCAGTCGGTGTCTCGGTCCGCATCGTGTTCGCGATCGCCACGGCGACGCTCCTCACGAGACCACGACGCGGGATCAAGGGCTATCGCACGATGTTCTTCCTGCCGTCGATGGCGCCGCCGGTCGCCGCGGCGCTCGCGTTCGTCTACCTGCTGAACCCCGCCTTCGGCCCGCTGAACCAGCTGCTGTCGAGCGCCGGTGTCGCCGACCCGCCGCTGTGGTTCTTCTCGCCGTCGACCTCGAAATGGGGCCTGGTGATCTTGGGGCTCTGGGGCGTGGGCGACGCGATGATCATCTTCCTGGCGGGGCTGCTGGACGTGCCGCGCCAGCTGTATGAGGCGGCCGACATCGAGGGGGCCGGTCCTTGGCAGAAGTTCCGCTCGGTGACCCTGCCGATGATCAGCCCGGTGATCTTCTTCTCACTGATCACCGGCATCATCTGGGGGTTCCAGTACTTCACGCAGGCCTATGTGACGTCGACCGTGAACGCGACGAGCAAGACGAGCCTGGGGTACCCGGAGGGGTCGCTCCTCTTCTACTCCGTCTACCTGTATCAGCAGGGATTCAGCTACTTCAAGATGGGCTACGCGTCCGCGCTCGCCTGGGTGCTGTTCGTCGTCACGATGGCCTGCACGCTCGTGATGATCCGCACCTCGCGCCGATGGGTGCATTACCAGGGCGGGGAGATGTTCCGGTGAGCGCGCGCGGGCTGGCGGCCGCCGCTGGGATCGCGCCCAGGCCGATCCCCCCCGCCGTGAAGCGACGCCGGATGTTGAGCTTGGTCGCCGACCACACCGTGCTGATCTTGTTCGCGGCGATGTTCATGCTCCCGATGCTGTTCATCTTCTTCACGTCGCTGATGACCGACCAGCAGTCGCTGTCGTCGGTGATCTGGCCCCGGCCGTTCGTGTGGAGCAACTACGTCGAGATCTTCCGGGAAGTGCCGCTCCTGAGCTACACGTGGAACACGACGCAGATCGCGGTGCTGTCGACGCTCGGCACGGTGCTGTCGTGCGTGCCCGTGGCGTACGCGCTCTCCCGCATGGAATGGCGCGGACGGAACGCCGTCTTCGTGGTCGTCCTCTCGACGATGATGCTGCCGTTCCAGGTGACGATCATCCCGCTCTACATCGTGTTCGTGCGGTTGCACATGATCGGGACGCTCACGCCGTTGATCCTGCCGGCGTTCTTCGGCGACGCGTTCTCGATCTTCCTGCTTCGTCAGTTCTTCATGTCGATCCCCGGGGACCTGTCCGACGCGGCGCGCGTGGACGGCGCGAGCGAGTGGCAGATCATGACCCGCGTGATCGTGCCGCTCGCTAAGCCGGCGATCGCGGCCGTGGCGCTCTTCAACTTCCTCTATGCCTGGAACGACTTCTTCGGGCCGCTGCTGTTCCTGGGCAACAACCCGAAGCTGTGGACCCTCGCGATCGGGCTGGTGGAGTTCCGCTCGATGCACCGCGTGCAGTGGAACCTGACGATGGCGGCCTCGCTCGTGTTCATGATCCCGGTGATCGTCCTGTTCTTCCTGGCGCAGAAGGTCTTCATCGAGGGCGTCACGCTCACCGGCACGAAGGGGTAGCCGGACATGCGAGGCTTCCGCGCGGCCGAGATCCACTACTTCCGGGTGGCCCGGGACCGGTGGGAGCTGTACCTCTTGCGCGCCGCGCAGTTCGGGGTCGACACGATCTCGACCTACATCCCGTGGTCCTTCCACGAACCCGCACCCGGTGCGCTCGACCTGACGGGCGAGACGGACGAGCGGCGCGACCTGGCCGGGTTCCTCGAGCTGATCCGCCGGTTCGGGTACGGGTTCGTGGCGAAGCCGGGGCCGTTCGTCGATGCGGAGCTGCTCGGTGGCGGCGTGCCTCCGTGGCTGATCGAGCAGCACCCCGAGATCGTGGCGGAGCGCTTCAACGGCGAGCCGTTCCTGCACGGCGACTCGCACGTGCCGCGCGCGACGTACCGGCACCCCGCATATCTGGAGGCCGTGGGCCGCTGGTTCGACGCCGTCGTCCCCGTGCTCGTCAGTACCCAGGAACGTGGGTTCCTGACGGCCGTGCAGGTCGACAACGAATGTCCGGGGGACGGGATGTGGTCGTACGAGATGGATCCTCCGTCTCCCAACCGCGCCGATTACAACGAGCCGTGGACCGACCGGCCCTTTGAGATGCCTCGCACGTGGCCCTCGCCGCCGCCCGCATCCTACGAGGAGCTGGCGCCCTTCGTGGAGCTCGAGCGATACGCCGACGACCAGATGACCGAGGGGGTGGCGCGGTTCGCCTCCCAGCTCCGCGAGCGCGGGATCACCGCCCCGTTGTTCCACGACATGAACTGCGGCCGATGGGAGATCTCGCCCATGCTCTGCGACATGGGGAAGCTCTCCCGATCGGTGGGGGGGTGGCTGGGCTCCAACGTGTACGCGGAGGACGTGCGCGACCCGTTCTACGTGGCGCTCGGCGAGTATCGGTACTCGTACGAGGAATACGTCCACTTCGGTCAATGGCGGCCACGGCTCATGCGCTCCTATGCGCCCGACCGCCCGGTGTTCTGCCCTGAGATCGCGGCGGTGGGCGACGTCTTCCTGTCGCTGCCGCTGATGGGCGGGGCCGAGGCGTGGTGCGTGTACATGCTGCACCAGGTGCCCGACGACCCGCCCGAGCTCGGCGCGTATCCCTCGTGGGCGATGGAAGCGCCGATGGGGGTCGACGGTGAGCCCACCGAGCGCTTCTGGAACGGGAAGGCGCTCTTCACGTACCTCGGCGCGGTGCCGGAGATCCGAGAGGCATCGCTTCCCGCGGACGTCTGCCTCACGTACGACCGCGATCCGGAGCTTTCTGCCTCGTGGGCCGAGATCGACGGAGCCGGGTTCCCTCCGGGCGACGCATTCGGTGATGAGGTTCGCGGGATGAACCATGGCCGGCGTTCGCAGGAGCTCGCGCAGGAGCTCGTGCGTCGGCAGATCGCGTTCGACGTCGTTGACGTGAGGTACCCGCCCGATCCCGCATGGAGGTCGCGGTACCGGCATGTGCTCGACCCGGGCGACGCGGTCCCCGACGACGACGCGCTGCGGGTGGCGTGGACCGACGCCGACGAGGTCGACGTAACGGCGCGGTTCGGCGCCGAAGGCGACGTCTACCTGAGCCTGCTGAACCGTGGAGGGTCCCGCCGGGAGGGGACCGCTCGCTGGCGTGAGCGTGGGGAGGTCGGGTTCGCCCTGGACGGCCCCGCGCTCTCGGCCGTGCACCTCGGCCCCGACGGCGGTGCCCGGTCCGCCCTGCTGGGCGGCCGCGCGCATGTCGGCGATCTGTGGTTCTCGGGACGCCTGGGCGCGGTCGGCCGGCACGACGATTCCCTGCAACTGGTGGCATCGACCGAGGGGGTGTTCCGCGTGCCCGTCGACGGACGCCCCGTGTGGCGGCTCCTCTGGAACGGAGAGCTCGTGCCGTGGGAGGCCGAAGGCGACTTCGTGCAGTTCGTCGACGTCGACGGCGCCGGGCGGACCGACTCGGTGTTCGTGGGCGAGCCCGTCGGCGCATACCTGGACCGGTTCGACCGGTTCCGCGAGCTCATGGCGGAGCGGCTGGGCTCGGACGTGATGGCCGACCCCGAGGGGGCCTGGATCCGCGCCCAGCGCGAGATGGCCCTGGCCCGAGCCGCGGGCGCCTTCGACGACGCCGAGCCTCACGAGCGGTTGATCCGCAGGCTGCGGCTCCTCGCCAAGGCGATGCCCGGCGAGGAGGACTGATGACGGGGGCGGAGCTCCCCGACGGGTTCCTGGCCTTCCCCGTCGGGTTCCTGTGGGGGGCGGCAACGGCCGCATATCAGATCGAAGGCGCCTGGGATGAGGACGACAAGGGGCCGTCGATCTGGGACACGTTCAGCCACACGCGTGGCACGGTCCGTGACGGCGACACCGGAGACGTGGCGTGCGACCACTACCACCGGTACGCCGAGGACGTGGGCCTGATGCGCGACCTGGGGCTGCGGGCCTACCGCTTCAGCGTGTCGTGGCCGCGGGTGCTCCCCGACGGGACCGGCGCGGTGAACCGGCGCGGGCTGGACTTCTATGACCGGCTCACCGACGCGCTCCTGGCCGCGGAGATCGCGCCGATGCTGACCCTGCACCACTGGGACCTGCCGCAGGCGCTGCAGGATCGGGGTGGATGGGGCTCGCGGGCGACGATCGAAGCGTTCGTCGCGTACGCCGACGTCGTTTCGTCGCGGCTCGCCGACCGAGTGCCGATGTGGATCACGCACAACGAGCCGAGCGTGGTGGCCGTCGACGGCCACATGGTGGGCGAGCATGCCCCCGGACTCACCGATCGGGCGCTCGGGCTCCAGGTGGCCCATCACTTGCTCGTCTCGCACGGGCTCGCCGTGCCGGTGCTGCGGGCGAACGGCGCTCGCCAGGTGGGCATCACGATCAACGTGTGGCCGCAGGCGCCGGCGACGGACGCGCCCGAGGACCTCGCGGCCGCCGAACGCCGGTACGCGGCCGAGGCCGGATGGTACCTGGACCCCTTGTACGGCAAGGGATACCCGGCCGACATCTGGGGTGTCTACGAGCGCCTGGGATGGAGCCCCGCCGTCGGCGACGGCGACATGGCGTTGATCGAGGCGCCCACCGACTTCCTGGGCCTCAACTACTACTCGCGAGCCCTCGTGCGAGCCGACGCCGCCGACGAGCCGTTCGGCGCGGCGGACGTGTACGAGGCCGGGGAGTACACCGACACGGGATGGCTGGTTCATCCGGAAGGGCTGTACGACCTGCTTACGCGCGTGCAGCGCGATCATGCGCCGGGCGGGGTCTTCGTCACCGAGAACGGCGCGGCTTTCCCCGACGTCGTCGCTCCCGACGGGGCCGTGCACGACGAGCGTCGCGTGGCGTATCTGCGGAGACATTTCCCGGCGGCGGCGCGGGCGATCGCCGACGGCGTCCCGCTGCAGGGGTACTTCGTCTGGTCGCTGCTCGACAACTTCGAATGGGCTGAGGGGTATTCGAAGCGGTTCGGGATCGTGCGGGTGGACTTCGACACTCAGGAGCGCACGGTGAAGGACTCCGGATGGTTCCTGCGCGACGTGGTGCGCGCGAACGAGGTATCGATCGAGGGGAGCGAACGATGAGGGTGGCCCTGTTCGGATGCGGATGGATCCAGGACTTCCATGCGCGCGGGGTGCTCGCGCACGGCGACGAGCTCGTCGCCGTGGCGAACCACCGCGAGGAGACCGCGCGACCGTTCGCGGAGCGCTACGGGATCGAACGTGTCGTCACCGATTGGGAGTCCCTCGCCGCCGACCCCACGCTGGACGCGGCGATCGTGGCCACGCCCAACGCGCTGCACGCGCCGCAGACGATCGCGCTCCTTCGGGCGGGCACCCACGTGCTGGTCGAGAAGCCGATGGCGACGACCGTCGCCGAGTGCGACGCGATGATCGAGGCCGCCGGCGCGTCGGGGGCGTCGCTGATGGTTGCTCATTGCTGGCGTTTCCGCGACGAGGTGATCGCGCTCCGGGACCGGATCGCCGCCGGGGAGCTCGGCGACGTCGTGAAGACCCGGGGGTACGGCGTGCATGCCGCGTGGGGACCGAGCGGCTGGTTCACCGATCCCGATCTGGCGGGGGGCGGGGCACTGGTCGACATGGGCGTGCACGCGATCGACACCGCTCGGTTCCTGCTGGGCGATCCCGATCCGGCGTCGGTGTGCGCCGCGATCGGCACGCGCTACGCCGAGGGCCGCTACACCGTTGACGACGACGGGATCGTGCTGATCGGCTGGTCGAACGGCACGAACAGCCTCGTGGAGTCGGGGTGGTGGCAACCCCACCTGGGCGGGCTCGAGGCCGACACCGAGGTGTACGGCACGAAGGGCTACGCCCGGATCTGGCCGCCCGAGGAGCCGTCCGATGACTACGAGCACTGCACGCAGCCGATGTACTCCGCGCAGGTGGCCGAGTTCCTCGATGCGATCGCCGAGGGACGCCAACCTCGCCCCAGCGGCGAGGACGGGCGCGTCGTGATGCGAGTGGTCGAGGACGCCTACCGGAGCGGGCGCGAGCGATGAGCGTCGTCCCGATGCCGGCGGCCGGACTCGACCCGTTCCCGCTCACCGTCGCGAACGGTGCGGCGCTCGCCCGGCTGCGGGGGCTGGGTGGCGGCGCGATCGTGTGCACGATGGCCGAGCCCTGGGCGCTCGTGTCGGCCGAGGTGCCGGCCCCGCACCACCTGATCGAGGCGACGAGCGTCGAGCTCGCGGACCTCCGGACGGCCGCCGCCGCCGTGCCGCCCGGGGGGGAGGTCGTCGTCGGCCTCGGCGGCGGCTCGGCCCTGGACACCGCCAAGTTCGTGGCCGAGTGGACCGGGCTTCCGCTGGTGCAGATCCCCTCGATCATCTCGGTCGACGCGTCATTCACCGCGCCCTACGGATACCGCGACGGATCCAGGGTGCGTTACGCGGGCGAGCTGCGGCCGGTCGAGGTGATCGCGGATCCCGCGCTGATCAGGCGGGCACCGCCACGCCTGAACCGCGCGGGGGTCGGCGACCTCCTGAGCTGCCACACGGGGATGTTCGACTGGCGCCTGGCCGTCGATGCCGGCCGGGGCAACATCCCGTGGAACGACGAGGCGGTGGCGCTCGGTCGTGCGGTCCTGGACGGGCTCGAGGCGGCGGCCGACGACATCGCCGCCGTCTCGGACGAGGGCGTGCGGTTCCTGGCCGAGACCCATCGAGCGGTCGGGGCCGGGTGCGTGGCGTTCGGGGCGCGCTTCGAGGAAGGGAGCGAGCACTTCCTCGCGTACTGCTTCGAGTGGCTCACGAACGAACATCGCGTGCACGGCGAGCTGATCTCGTGCTGCGTCCTGGCGATGTCGTTCGTTCAGGGGAACGACCCCGATCGCGTGGCTAGGATCGTGCGTGCGACCGGCGTCGACGCCCGACTCTCGAACCTGATGATCGACGACGAGCTCTTCACGCGGATGTTGCTGGAGCTCCCCGGCTACTGCGAGCGCGAGGGGCTGTGGCCGAGCGTTGTGGAGACCGTGTCGTTCACGCCCGAGCTTGCCGCCGCGACGGCCGCCCACGTACGGGGGATCACCGGCCCCGACTGAGGACTACTCGAGCGGGGTGCCCGGGGCCACGCGGCGGCCGAGGTTCATCCAGGTCAGCAGGCACCGGTAGAGCACGCGGAGGTCGTCGGTCTCGAAGCGGACGCCGCGTGGTGCGCAGCGCGTCGTGCCCGGCGAGAGCGCGCACATGTCGGCGACCGCGGTGTCGATCGTGTCGACCTCGAGCGCGTACGGCCCGGGCGGCAGGAACAGATCGAGTTGCTCGGGGTGCTTGACGACCTCCCGGAAGATCCCGCGTATCGCCGCCCGCGCCTTCGCCGGCGACTGCGAGCGTCCGACGCGGTTCCCGAGGCCCTCTTTGACCGCCACGGTCTTGATCCAAGGGAGCTTCTCCTTGGCCTGATCGCAGCACGCGCGGTCGCCTGTGACGAACCCGACCGGCACGCCGAACGTGCCGGCGAGCGCGGCGTTCAGGTGCGTCTCGTTCCAGGTCTCGCCGTTCACGCGGACGTCGGTGAAGATCCCCGAGTACGTGTGGTCGAGCACCGCGTCGGCGGTGCCCACTCCCGCGTGGTAGCCGATGAACGCCGCGCAGGAGAAGCCCTCGGCGATGCCGCTCATCATGCTGAACGGCACCTTCGGCGTGCCCTGCACGAGGTCCGCGCGCGGGTCGAGCCGGTGCGGCAGGAGGTTGCCCATGTCGCCGTGCGAGTCAGAGACGACGACGGTGCGCGCCGCCGCGTCGGACGCGCCCGCGACGGCCGCGTTCGCCTCCTCGGTCATGAGCTCGCGCGCCCATGTGTAGTCGTCGGTACCGCGCACCGTCTGGCGACGGGTCGTGATGCCCGCGATGCCTTCCATGTCGACCGAGATGAAGACGCTGAGCGCCATCGCGCACCCCCCCGCGGGGATGCTAGTCGCGCTCGGGGGCCGGAGCGAGCGTCGCGACGCTTTCGTTCGCCACGACGATGAGCGGGGTTCCGAACACGTGCTGGAACCGGTCGGCGACGCCGCGCGGGCGCCAGCCGGCGGGCACGGGCGCGACGACCTCGAAGCCGCCACGCAGCAGGTTGCAGCTGAGCGGTGCCGCCGCCCCCGGCGGGATCCTGCGGTTGAGCTCGTCGGCCAGTGCCAGGGTCGTGGCGGCGCGCAGCACGGCCGCGCGATCGTTCTCACGCACGAGGCGGCCGTACGGGCCCAAGCGGGTGTCGTCGTCGGCCTGGCGGAGGATCGCGGTGAGCGCGCCGAGGTCGGCGTGGGAGAACCCGGCGAGGTCGGCGGCCATCACGATCATCGCGGCGTGCTCGAATCGGTCGTAGTAGTCGATCGCCCTCCCGACATCGAGGATCGTCGCCGCGTGCTCGAGCATCTCGCGCACCGTCGTGGACGCGGTCGGATCGAGCGCGCCGTGCAGGTGCAGCGCGAGGCCGGCCCGCCGCTCGGCGATCGAGGGATCCCACGCCACGAACCGGGCCGCGAGAGTGGCCACCGAGATCGTGCGGACCCAGTCGGCCGGGGGGACGCCGCCGCCCGCGCCGGTCACCAACGCGAGGCCCTCGCGCAGCCCCCGGCTCGAGACCACGATCTCGGCGGCGCCGACCCGGCGCGCGATCGTGTCGGCGACCATCGCGCCGCCCACGATCGTGTCGGCGCGGTCGGGGTTCAGCCCCGGGACCCGCGCGCGGCGCTTCATCGTGCGGCGGGCGAGGTCGTCGACGAGGGCCGCGAGGCGTTTCTGCGGCAGCCGGTAGCCGTGCAGCAGCGGCATCGGATAGTCGGTGCGCTTCAGGTCGATCTTGGCGAGGTTGCGGATCGTGCCGCCGATCCCCACGAGCTGTTCGCCGTCTGCGAGCTCGGTGATCTCCGCGCGGTCGAGCTCGTCGACGGCCGCCTTCTTCAGGGCGCGCAGCTCCTTGTCCGACGGGGGGTCGGTCTCTAGGAACCGGTCGCTCACGCGGAGCGAGCCGAGCGGGAGCGACCAGGAACGCACGAGGTGGCGTTCGTGGAACCGGGAGAGCTCGACGCTGCCGCCGCCGATGTCCATCGTGAAGCCACTGCGGACGGGGAGGTCGTGCACGGCCCCCAGGAACCCGAGGCGGGCCTCGTGATCGCCGTCGATGGTCTGCAGCGGCACGCCCAAGCGGTGCGCGCGCGCGATCAGCTCGTCGCCGTCGATCGCGTCGCGGACGGCCGAGGTCGCCACCGCGATGATCCGCTCGGCACCCGCTCCTTCGGCGACCGCCAGGAAGTCGCGCAGCGCCTCGATCGTCCGGTCGATCGCCTCGGTGCCCAGCTCCTCGGAATCGCGGAGCTCGCGCGCGAGCCGGAGCGGCGCGCGCGCGTCCTCGATCACGTCCAGATGCTCACCCTCGCGCAGCCGGAAGACGATCATGCGTCCCGAGTTCGAGCCGATGTCCACGACGGCGAAGGGCCGGTCGTCGGGCGCGGGCCGCTCGTGCGTGCTCATCCCCCGATGCTCGCACACGCCGGTCGACGGCGACCGGGACGTCCTTGACATGCCCGGGGCGCTCGGCCATCGTGACCGCGACGTGCCAACCGCCTAGCAGACACCACCTGATCGCACGGGGCGCCCCGCCGCCCCGCTCTCGGCCTGCCGCGGCGGAGTTCCGTTCCCGCCCCATGCCCCGACCTTCGAGGAAGGTGCGACGTGCGTCGACTACGCCCAACGACCGTCTATCTGATCTACGAGACCACAGGCGGGTTCATGTTCCGCCTGATGGCCACCGTCTACACCGTGTTCGTCGTGGTGCGCCTGAACCCCACGCCGTTCCAACTCCTGCTGCTCGGCACCGTGCTCGAGGGCACCTACCTGGTGTTCGAGCTGCCGACCGGCGTCGTGGCCGATACGTTCGGCCGCCGGGTGTCGGTGGTGGTCGGAGTGCTGGGCACGGGCGCTGCCTTCATCCTCCTGGGGCTCGCTGCGACCTACACGATGGCGGTCGTCTCGCAGGTGCTGTTCGGGATCTTCGCCACCTTCACGAGCGGCGCCGACGTGGCGTGGCTCACCGACGAGATCGGAGAGGAGGCCGCGCGCCCGCTCTACCTGCGGGCCGAGCAGTGGTACCACGTGGGGGCGCTCGTCGCGATCGCGGTGAGCGTCGCGCTCGCGTCGATCGACCTCCGGCTGCCCGTGATCGCCTCGGGGGTCGGGTTCCTCGGCCTGGGCGTGTTCCTCGCGTTCGCGATGCGGGAGGAAGGGTTCAGCCGGCGGGAGCGACCCGCGGGCGAGGCGATCCACCGGTCGCTCGCCGGCACGCTGAAGGAGGGCGTGCGCGAGGTGCGAGGCCACCCCGTCCTGTGGCTGATCATCGGGACGGCCGCGATCCACGGCGCGTCCACGGAGGGCTTCGACCGGCTCGCGGACTTCCACCTGTTGAAAGACATCGGGCTGCCCGCGATCGGCGGGCTGAACCGCGTCGTCTGGTTCGGCATCCTCGACGGGGTGGGGATGCTGCTCGGGCTGGCGGCGCTCTCGATCGTGAAGCGGCGCACGCATCTGCGGGGCCACGCCACGGTCGCGCGCATCCTCGCGGGCATCGATGTCTTGCTGATCCTCGGGGTGGTCGTCTTCGGCGTGGTCGGCGCGTTCTGGGCGGCCGTGCTCGCGTTCTGGGTCGTCGGGGCGTTGCGGAGCGTGCGGGACCCGGTGTTCACGGCCTGGGTGAACCAGGGGTTGGATCCGGCGACGCGGGCGACCGTCAACTCGATGGGCACGCAGTCCGACGCGATCGGGCAGACCGCCGGCGGGCCGCCGCTCGGCCTGATCGCGAGCGCGGTGTCGGTGCCGGCGGCGCTGGTCGTGTCCGGGCTGCTCCGCGCCCCG
Source organism: Actinomycetes bacterium (assembly GCA_031364965.1). GTDB lineage: Bacteria > Actinomycetota > UBA4738 > UBA4738 > HRBIN12 > JAOUEA01. The sequence goes on from JANLXF010000106.1 coordinate 26,296, forward strand.
GCGCTGCTCCTGTACGCGCGTGCGATCAAGCGGGGGTCGGTCGGCACGCTCGCGCCGGACGAGATCGACGAGGTCTTGACGCTGGACGAGGACGAGCCGACCGACGAGCCCCGGCTTCCGGAGATCCCGGGGGACTAGGAGCCGACCGGGGGAACGTCGATCACGCCGGGGGCCCGGCGGCGACGGGCGTCTTCGCTCCGCTCCCAGTCGCGGATCGCCTCTGCGATCGCCATGACGATCGCGGCGCCGCCCGTGAGCTCGATGATGCGCCCGATCGGGGACCGGCGGAGCCCGGGGATCCGCATCACGAGCGGGATCGAGACGATCAGGCCGGTGGCGACCATCCCGCGGAGCCGCCGGCCCGTGGGGGAATCGAGGAAGTCGGCGAGCTCGTCGATCGACATCTCGGCTCGGTCGGCGAGCTCGCGGAGCCGGTGCACGTCGAACCGGCCGTGCTCGGGGGTCGCGCCGGAGGCATCCATGCGTTCCAGACTAGCTGCCGCCGCGCGAAGCGAACGGGCGGATCGGCTCGGGCAGCTGGACGCGGACGCGCGCGTCGACGATCGCGGCGCCGATCGCTCGCACGATCACCGGGTTGCAGTCCATCTCGGCGATCTCGGGGTGATCGGCGCACAGGGCGCTGACGCGCAGGACCACGTCGCGGAGCGCGTCGACGTCGGCCTTCGGCGCGCCGCGGAAGCCGTCGAGCAAGGGGAACGTCGCGAGGCCCCGGATCATCTCGTCGGCGTCGACGTCGGTGAGCGGCGCCACCCGAACGTCGACGTCGCGCGTGAGCTCGACCGTCACGCCACCCGCGCCCACCGCGATCATGGCGCCGAACATCGGGTCCGCGGCCGCGCCCACGAGCATCTCCACGCCGTCGCCGATCATCTCCTGGACCAGGAATCCCTCGAGCGGCTCGCCGGCGGCATCCACGCGCCGCGCCATCGCGGCCGCCGCCGCGGCCACGTCGGGTCCCGGCGCGAGATCGAGCGCGACGGCCCCGACGTCGGTCTTGTGGATCGGGCCGACCGCCTTCAGCGCGACGTGCCCCTCGAACGAGTGCGAGACCGCTTCGGCCTCCTCGGGCGTCGCGGCCGGCGCCTCCCGGACGGTCGGCAGCCCGTAGCACTCGAATAGCTGCCGCACCTCGCCCGCGTGAAGCCAGCCACCCTCGCGGCCGAGCGCCCCGGCGAGCACCGCGGCGGCTTCGTCCTCGCGGACCCCCTCGAGCACGGGGAACGCGCCGAGCGGCTTGGCCCGCCAGGCACCCAGCTCGACGGCGTGCGCGAGCGCGATCGCCGCTTGCTCGGGGTAGGCGTAGGAGGGGATCCGCACGCCGGGCGCGCGGAGCGGCTCGGGCAGGCCGCGCGCCGACATGAAGCAGGTGAGCACCGGGATCCGGCGTTCGATCGAGCCGATCGCCTCGACCATGTGCCGCGCGACCTCGTGCGCCGAGGATTCGAGCGGCGGGATGTAGATCACGATCAGCGCGTCGATGCCCGGGTCGGCCGCCACCGTGCGGATCGTGCGCCCGTACTCGGGCCCGCCCGCCGACGCGATCATGTCCACCGGGTTCGTGGCCGAGGCCTGCTCCGGCAGGAACGACGTGAGCTCGGCGACGGTCGCCTCGGTCAGCTCGGGAACCGACACCCCGCGGGCCTCACAGGTGTCGGCGCACAAGATCGCGAGCCCGCCGGCGTTCGTGACGATCGCGACACGGTTCCCCGCGGGGACGGGCTGGTTCGCGAGCAGCGTCCCGACGTCGAACATCTCCTCCAGCGTGTCCGTGCGGATCACCCCGTGCTGGCGGAACATCGCGTCGACGGTCGAGTCCGAGGAGGCCAGCAACGACCCCGTGTGGGACGACGCCGCGCGTGCCCCCGCCGCCGAGCGGCCGCTCTTGACCGCGACGATCGGTTTGGTGCGGCCGATCCGCCGGGCGAGCCGTCCGAAACGTTTCGGGTTCCCGAACGACTCGAGGTACAGCATGATCACGTCGGTGCGCGGGTCCTCGTCCCAATAGCACAGGAGGTCGTTGCCCGAGACGTCGGCCTTGTTGCCGACCGACGCGAAGGTCGACAGGCCCAGGCCCAGGGCGGCGGCCTGATTCATCACCGCGATGCCGAGCGCCCCGCTCTGCGACAGGAACCCGACGTTGCCCGCCGGAGGCCACGCCGCCGCGAAGGTCCCGTTCATCGCGATCTCGGGCGAGGTGTTCACGATCCCCATGCAGTTGGGCCCGACGACGCGCATCCCGGCGCCGCGGCACACCTCCATCAGCTCGGCCTGGCGCGCCCGGCCCTCGGCGCCGCTCTCGCCGAACCCCGCCGAGATCACGACGAGCCCGTGCACGCCTTTGTCTCCACAGGCACGCGCGATGTCGATCACGGCGGGGGCGGGCACGGCGATGAACGCCACGTCGACCGGACCGGGGACGTCGGCGATCGTCGCGTAGGCGGGAACCCCCTGCACGGCCTCGGCGGTGGGATTCACGGGGTACACGACCCCCCTGAAGGGCCGCGACAGCAGGTTGTGGAAGAGGCGGCCGCCGATCGCTGTGGGGTCGCGCGACGCGCCGATCACCGCGATCGACCGGGGCTCGAGCAGGGCGCGGACCGCGTTCGCGGCCGCGACCCGCTCGCGCTCCTCGTAGGTCTCCACGGCCTCCTCGGTGATCGTCGTGGGGAACGCCACCTCGACCTCTCCGGGCTTGGCGCGGATCGAGACGTCGAACCCCGTCCGGCGGAACACCTCGATCATGCGGTGGTTCTCGGGCAGCACCTGCGCCGAGAAATGCCGGATGCCGGCGGCGTCGGCGGCCTGCGCTAGGTGGGCGATCAGGAGCGAGCCCAGCCCCCGGCCCTGCAGCGCGTCGGACACGCTCACGCTCACCTCGGCGCGGTCGCCACCCTCCCGGATGTACTGCGCGCCGCCCACCACCCGGCCGTCCGACAGCGCGAGCAGGGTCAGATGGTCCACGTAGTCGACGTCGACGGCCTTGCCGGCCACACCGCGCACATCCACCGACGGTCCCCAGAAGCGCAGCCTGCGCGTTTCCTCGGAGAGCCCGATCAGGTAGTCCTCGACCGGTTCCGCGTCCTCGCGGCG
>JANLXF010000122.1:0-2228 GCA_031364965.1 Actinomycetes bacterium
CCGCTGGCGTGCTCGGTGCGCTTGGCGACGCCGAAATCGGTCAGCACCAGCACGCCCTCGGTGCGCAGCATCAGGTTCGCGGGCTTGATGTCGCGATGCACGATGCCGCGCGAGTGGATCGCGGCCAGGCCGCTCGCCGCCTGCGACAGCAGCGACAGCGCCTGGCGCCGCGACAGCCCCTTGTCGATGACTTCGCGCAGGCTGCCGCCGCCCAGGTGCTCCATGGCGATATAGGCCATCTCGTCGCCGAAGCCCTGGTCGTAGATGCGCACCACGTGCTCGTGGTCGATCGCGGAGCGGATCGCGCATTCCTGGAAGAACCGCTGCCACAACTCCTCGTCCTCCTTGCGGCGCACCTTGAGGATCTTCAGCACCGCCTTGCGCCCATGCACCTCGTCGTCGGCGAGGAATACCGAGGACATGCCGCCCTCGCCGATCTTCTCGAGCACCTTGTAGCCGCGGATGCGCAGGTCTTCGGTCGGCGACGCGGCGCGCGTCGCGGTCATGTCGCCGATCAGGTGCAGATCCTGGTCGAGCGCCGCCTTGGTCGCCTCGGCCGTGGCGCGCGCGTTCTCGATCAGCACCGCGCCCGCGCCGGCGGGCAGCGTCATGTCGAGATCCGGCTTCGGCGCCTGATTGTCGCCTGAGGCGCCGATCACGTGGTTCACCATGATGCGCGCGTCGCGGCCCAGCACCTCGATTTCGCGCGACTCGGCGATCACGAATCCCGAGCCCGCGGCCTCGATCGTGGCGGTGCTGGCGACAATCGGCCAGCCCAGCTCCTTGCATTTCGCCTCGAGCCGGGAAGCCACGTTGACCGTGTCGCCGACCGGCGTGAGGTCGCCCACGCCGCCCACCGCGAGACGGAAGAACATCACCTCCCCGGTGTGCACCCCGACACCGACATTGAACTCGGGCAGCTCGGCCATCTCGTAGCGAGAATTCAGCCAGCCGCGGAATTCGCGCGCCACCTTGAGGATACCGAGCGCGGCGCGCAATCCGGCGGCCGCATGCGCCTGGACCTCGTTCGGCGTGTCGTAGCCGAACACCGCCATCATGCCGTCGCCCATGAACTTCATCACGCGCCCGCCATTGGCGAGCACCGGCTGGCAGGCTTCGCGCAGGTAAGCGGTGAGGAATTCCGCCACCGCAGTGGCCGGCAGGCGCTCGGAAATGCGCGTGAACGAGCGGATGTCGGTGAACAGCACCGTCTGCATGATCAGGCGGCCGGTCTGGTTCTTGAACGCCGCCTCGTCGGGCTGTTGCACCTGGTCGCGCTCCGCGCGGCCCTTGTAGCGGTCGCGCAGCTCGCCGGTCTTGGAGAGCACGTGGCTGGAGAAGATCTCGGTCAGCCGCGCGCGCTTCTCGAACACCTGGTTGACCGCGTCGATCAGTTCCTGGCGCTTGAACGGCTTGGAGATGAAATCGTCCGCGCCCATCTGCATCGCCTTGCGCACGTTCTCGCGCTCATCCGCCGAAGTGAGCAGGATGAAGGGCAGCGACACCATCGCCGGATCCGCGCGCACGCGGCGCAGGACCTCGAAGCCGTCGATGTCGGGCATGTTGACGTCGCAAACCACGGCGTCGGGCTGCGCCGAGTGGATCATTTCGAGCCCGGGTTCGCCGCCCGGCGCCGTGACCGCTTCGAACCCCGATACCGTGAGTACGCGCGATACCGCGAGCAGGATGCTCTCGTCATCGTCGATCAGCAGGATTTTCCTGCGGGGGGTCGTCATGCGCGGGGCGGGATCACGGTTCGAGCCGCGCGAGGTCGTCGAGGAACGCCTGCGCGCTCGGATAGCGCTGTTCGCGGTCCTTCGCCATGAGTCCCTCGAGCACCGGCTGCAGGTGGTCGTGCGGCGGCTTGAGCAGCGGCACCGGGCCGTTCACGTGCAGATTGAGCAGTTCCTCGACCGTCTTGGCGCGGTACGGTTTCGCGCCCGTAAGCAGCTCGTAGAACACCACGCCGAGGCTGTACAGGTCGCAGCGCTGGTCGACGGGCTGCCCCATCGCCTGTTCGGGGCTGAGGTAGTACGGCGTGCCGACCACCTCGTCGTGCGCGGTCTCGGTGATCAGGATCGCGACATGCTTGGCGACGCCGAAGTCGGTCAGCGCGAGGCTGCCGTCGGCGCGCAGCATCAGGTTGTCGGGCTTGAGGTCGCGGTGCACGATGCCGACGCCGTGGATCGCGCCCAGCGCCGCCGCGGTCTGGCGGACGTAGGAAATCG
>JANLXF010000136.1:0-8519 GCA_031364965.1 Actinomycetes bacterium
CGGGCAGCGCGCAGCCTTCATGAACGGCAACATGTTGAAGGAGTACCGCCGGTGCCTGCGGCATGGCGCGACGAACCGGACCGGGTCTGAGCCTGGGTGGCCCGTTCGCTCGACTTCGTCGAGGAGCTGCCGGCCAAGCGCCCGAAGCCGCGCGCGCCGAAAGGGTAGAGGTAAGGCGCGCCGGCGAGGGTCTCCTCAGCCGGTCACGTCGAAGCGGTCGATCGCCACGAGGGCGCCGGTCGAGGCCGGCCGATGGCGTCCCACCACAACGAGCCGCAAGACGTGCGTTCGGTCGGAGAGTCCGGCGATCGAGCGGACGACCCCGAACGTCCTCACCGGAGCGAAGAGGTCCCAGGTGCGCACGAGCTCGCCGTCGACGAAGACCTGCGCTCGGCCGCGGTTCGGCCCGGTGACCGTCAGCCAATCGATCCCGGTTCCGTCGAAGCCCAGGCGAACAGCCGCGCCCGCGCGTCCCGACGCGGCGTAGCTCCCGCCCGAGGCGTCGGGGGTGCGCACCTGCATCCATCCGGTGGCGGGTCGCTTCACGACCGGAGCCTGTGTCTGTTCGACGGCACGGGCCGCCTCGAACGGGAACGAGGTCGCCGGCGTTTCGTTGCCGACCCGATCGTGGACCTTGGTGGCGGCCCGGGCGGGGTTCACGACCACGACGTAATCGCGTCCCGGCACGAGCGGCGCGTCGGGCGTGAGCCGCACCGCTCGCACGACGGTGCCGTCGCAACGAACCGACACCCCCGAGGCGTCGCGGCAGCCCTGGTTCGTGGGCACGCGTTCCCCGGTGGCGCGCCGCATGACGACGCTGGTGAGCGTCACGCCGCGCACGCGCTCGTCGAACGCGACCGTCGCGGGATCGGTGAAGGCCGAGGGCGGGGAGAATCCCGGGACCGGCGCGGCGATGTCGGTCACGAACCGCGCGCCCACGCTCCGGTTCCCGCGCATCTGGACCGTGCAGGACGGGTCGGTGCCGGCGCAGGCGCCGGTCCAGCCCGTGAAGTAAGCGTTCGCGTCGGGCTCGGCAGTGAGCGTGATCGTCGCGTCGGGGTCCACACTGCGCACGCAGGTCGCGGCGCACCCCGCACCGGCCGGCTCGCTCGAGACGTGCCCGGCGCTGCCGTCGATCTCGATCGAGAGACGGCGGATCGTGATCGTGCCGAGCCTCGTGCCCGCGAGCTTGTCGAGGTCGACCCGTCCGGCGATGCCCGCGACGTGTCCGTCGCTCGTGTGCTGCCACACGACCCAGCCGTGTCCGTCCCAGTCCGCCGCGGGCAGCGTCGGCGACGAGACGCCCCAGTGCGCGACCCACAGCGGCGCGCCATCCCGCGCCACGAGCCGGGTATCGCCCGTCCGGGTCTGCCATCCGTACGGACTCGTGTACACGAGCGGGGTCACGCCGGTCAGCGCGCGCACCTCGGCGACCCACGTCCGTGCCCATCGCGTGACGCCCTGCTGATCCAGCCCCTGGCTCGTCTCGATGTCGAGCACCGGGAGCAAGGATCCAGGCGAGGGATCGGCGGTCTTGACGAAGAATCGTGCCTCGCGGCGCGCGTCCCCGGTGGACGGGTCGGGCCGCGCGAAGTGATACGCACCCACGAGCAGGCCGTTCGCGCGCGCCCCGGCTCGGTTCGCCGCGAAGGTGGGGTCGACGTAGTTGTCGTCGTCGGTCGCCTTCATGAAGGCGAACGCCTTGCCCGTGGCGGCCACCTTGGCCCAGTCGATCGTGCCCTGCCAATGCGAGATGTCGATGCCCGGGATCGTGGGACCGGCCCAGCGCAGGCCGGACGGGCCCTGGGTGGCAACGGCCGCTTCGCCCGACGCGCCGAGGGAGCCTTCGCGGTCGGCGGACGGCGGCAACGGGTCGCCGGCTCCGGCGGGGAGGGGCGCGCCGAGCGTCAGCGCCACGGCGGCGACGAGTCGGGTGAGCGTTCGATGCGGGGAGGTCATGGGGTCGGCGTCGGTGCGGTCGGGGAGCGTCGAGGGTACCTCGCTGACTGGCATCGGCCTCCGCGTCCGTGGCCTGAAGCCGCCGCGGTGGGCCGGGAGCCGCGTCCTGGCCTCCCGGCGTAGGATGTGGCCCCGCGCGAAAGGAGCCCCGTTGGCGTCAGTCGAAACCGCCCCCCAGCAGCCGACGTTCATCCGGCCCGACGGCAAGGAGAAAGTGACCGGTTCGGGCCGCTACACGGCCGATCTGACCCTCACCGGACAGGCGTACGCCCGGTTCCGGTACGCCGATCATCCGCACGCGCGGATCGTGCGTGTCGACGCGTCGAAGGCCCGCGCGCTCCCCGGGGTGCTCGCCGTGCTCACGCACGAGGACGTGCCGGGCGTGAAGTACGGCCAGATGGCGCAGGACCGCTACCTGTTCGCCAAGGACATTGTGCGCTTCGAGGCCGATATCGTGGCCGCGGTCGCCGCCACCACCGAGGAGATCGCCGCGCGCGCCGCCGAGCTGATCGAGGTCGAGTACGAACCGCTTCCGGCGATCGTCGACTACGAGGCCGGCATGGCCGAGGGCTCTCCCCTCGTGCACGAGGACTGGGCTTCGAACGAACGAGACGAGAACCTCGTGGCCGACGGGAACACGCTCGGCTACTCCACGATCGTCAAAGGCGACGCCGACGCGGCGATGGCCTCCGCCGACGTCGTCGTGAAGGGCCGCTACACCTCCGATCCTTCTCACGGCGTGCCGATCGAGCCGCATGCGGTGGTCGCGCAGTGGCAGGGCGACAAGGTCACGATCTGGTCGTCGACCCAGGTCCCCTACATCGCCCGCTCGGGGGTCGCGCACACGCTGCAGATCCCCGAGGCGAACGTTCGGGTGATCGTGCCGCTGCTCGGCGGCGGGTTCGGCGCCAAGTGCGACTTCCATTTCGAGGCCCACGTCGCGGCGCTGGCACGCGCCGCGGGCCGCCCCGTCAAGCTCGTCTTCTCGCGTCGCGAGGAGTTCGTCGCGATCGACCATCGCCGCGAGGGGATGGTCCTCGAGTTCGAGACCGGCGTTCGGCGCGACGGTTCGATCGTCGCGCGCAAGGCCCGGCTCGTGCTCGACAAGGGTGCCTACTGCGGCGAGGGGGGCTTCCTCGCGCAGATGGCCGCGATGCACGCGTGCGGCCCCTACAAGATGGAGCACGTGTTCGTAGAGTCGTACCTGAACTACTCGACGACGCAGCCGAGCGCATCGGTGCGGGCACCCGCCGCTCCGCAGGTGTGCTGGGCGCTCGAACAGCACGTCGACGAGGTGGCCCGGGCGATCGACCTGGACCCGCTCGAGTTCCGCCGGCGCACGCTGATCGCCGAGGGAGACGAAGGCCCCACGAAACAGGTGTTCGATCACATCGCCATCAAGGAGACCCTCGAGCGCGCGGCGGAGCTGATCGGCTACGGCGAGGAATTGCCCGATGACGAGGCGATCGGGTTCTCGTGCGGCTGGTGGCCCAGTTTCTCGTCCAACGCCGGTGCGTACGTCCAGCTCAACCCCGACGGCTCCGGGACGATCGTGACCGGCGCGCAGGAGAACGGCACCGGTGCCGTGATGGCGATGCCGGCCTACGTCGCCGAGGTGCTCGGGATGCGGCCCGGCGACTTCCAGATCCTGTACCAGGACACCGATGCCGCACCGTGGGACATGGGGTCGGCCGGGTCGCAGACCACGTTCAACGCGGTGCGCGCCGTGCTGGACGCGGCCGACGACGTCAGGAACCAGCTCCTGGATGCAGCGGCCGAACAGCTCGAGGCCGCGCGGGAGGACCTCGAGCTCGTCGAGGGCAGTGTCAGGGTGAAGGGCTCACCCGACCACGCGGTGTCGGTGGCCGAGATCGCGGCGTCCACCACGATCCACGGTAAAGGCGCCGGGCCGCTGCCCGACTCACCGCCGGTCGAGGCGGCGTCGTGCGTGGGACGGCTCGGGTTCGAGTCGTTCCTGGCGCCCCAGCTGTTCACGCACGCGGCGCGGGTCAAGGTGGACCGCGAGACCGGCGTGGTCCGCGTGCTGCAGGTGGCCGCCGCCCACGATTCGGGCCGGATCCTCAACAAGATCGGGGCCGACGGCCAGGTGTACGGGGGCATCGCGATGGGGATCGGCATGGCCCTGTCCGAGGGCACGCTGCTCGATGAGCAGGGCCGGCAGCGGAACCCGCACCTCCTCGACTACAAGCTTGTGACCAGCGCCGACGGTCCCGCCATGGATATCGAGTGGGTCGAGATCGATACGCCGAACGCCGGGCCGAACGGATCCAAGGGCGTCGGCGAGCCGCCCTGCGTGCCCACGGCGGGCGCGGTCGCGAACGCGATCGCCGCGGTGATCGGTACGCAGGTGCGCGAGCTGCCGATGACGCCTGAGCGCGTCTGGCGGGCCGTGCAGGAGCGGGCCGAGCAGGAGGGTGACGCCCGATGACGCGGACGTTCGTGGCGCCGGCCACGCTCGACGAAGCCCTCGCCGCGATGGCGGCGGGCGCGCGCCCGGTGGCGGGCGGTACGGACCTCGTGGTGGGCGCGCGCCAGGGCAAGGCGCCGCTGCCGGACGGACTGCTGGCTATCCACCGGATCGACGAGCTGCGCGGCCTCGCCGAGACCGAAAGCGGCGGGCTCCGACTCGGGGCCCTCGCCACCCACGAGGACATCGTGGCGAACGCCACCGTCCGCGAGTGGTTCTCAGCGCTCGCCGACGCCTCGGCGATCGTCGGGTCGCACGCGACCCGCGCGCAAGGCACGATCGGGGGCAACGTGATGAACGGTTCGCCCGCGATGGATGCCGGCGGACCGCTGCTCTGCTTCGACGGCTCGGTCATCCTGCGATCCGCATCAAGAGCCCGCACGGTCGCGATCGCCGACCTGTGGACGGGGCCGGGGTCCACCTCGGCGAACGCCGACGAGCTGCTGATCTCGGTCGAGCTTCCGGCGCCCGCTCCCGGCACCGGGTCGTGCTACGTGCGGCTCGAGTACCGGCGCCAGATGGAGATCGCCGTGGTGGGCGCGACCGCGGTAGTCACGCTCGATGGCGGCACGGTCGCGGACGCTCGCATCGCGATCACCGCCCTCGCGCCGACGATCCGTCGGATCGAGGCCGCTGAAGGGGCGCTGGTCGGCTCCGACGGCGGCCCCGATGCGATCGAGGCTGCGGCTCGCGCGACCGCCGAGGCTTCCACCCCGATCAGCGACGTCCGCGGCTCAGCGGAGTACCGCCTGGCGATGGCGGTCGTCATCGCCCGCCGCGCGATCGCCGGTGCGATCGCCCGTGCGCGCGGCGAGCACATCCCGATCCCCGCCAGCCCCGCGCTCCACGGCGCCCCCTGACACGAAGAGGAGCTCATGAAGGTCGACGCCACGCTCACCGTGAACGGCACCGCCTACCCGGTCCAGCTCGATCCGCACATCAGCCTCCTGCGGGCGGTTCGCGAGACCGTCGGGCTCACCGGCTCGAAGGAGGGTTGCGACGACTCGGAATGCGGCGCCTGCATGATGCTGCTCGATGGCAAGCCCGTGAATTCGTGCTCGTACCTCGCGCTCCAGGCCGACGGCCGCGAGATCACGACGGTCGAGGGGCTCGCGAACGCCGAGGGACTGAGCGCGCTCCAACGCGCCTTCCTCGAGGAGGGCGGTGTGCAATGCGGGTTCTGCACGCCCGGCATGCTGATCTCGGCGACTGCGTTGCTCCGCGCGACCCCGTCACCCTCGGATGAGGAGATCCGCATCGCGCTCGCGGGGAACCTGTGCCGGTGCACCGGCTACGACGGGATCGTGCGCGCGGTTCGGGGAGTCGCGGCCCCCGGTCTGGTTCCCTGACCACCCGGGCGCTGTGGGGGCTCCATGCGGAGCGCGCCCGGGCGCGTGCGGCGACGATTCCGGTGCTCTCTCCGTAGACTCGCGGGATGGCCGACGATCTGATCCTCGTGACGGGCGCCTCTGGCGCGGTTGGCGGGCAGCTGACCGATCGGCTGCGCGCCGCGGACCGCCATGTCCGGGTCTCGGGCCGGCGGCCCGAGACCCTCCTGCAACGGTGGCCCGGACTCGACGCGGTCGAGCTCGACGTGCTCCGGCCGGACACGATCGCGCAGGCGCTGGACGGTGTGCGGGCGGTCATCTATCTCGTGCACTCGATGGAGGCGGGCGTCGGGCACGAGTTCCACATGCGCGACGCGGAAGGCGCGCGGAACCTGGCGCGGGCCGCGCGCGCCGCGGGCGTGGGGCGGATCGTCTACCTCAGCGGGCTGGGCGATGAGCGAGGGGCCCTGTCGAAGCATCTGTGGAGCCGGCAGGAGGTCGGCCGGATCCTGGCCGCGGAGGGGCCGGAGGTGGTCGAGCTCCGGGCCGCGATGGTGATCTCCTCCGACAGCGCATCGTTCCGGATGCTCACGGACTTCATCCACCGCCTTCCGGCGATGGTCCTGCCCAGGTGGGCCGAGACCCCGACGCAGCCGATCGCCGGCGAGGACGTCCTGGCCTACCTCGAAGCGGCGCTCCACGTCGCCATCGAACCGCACCATCCGATCGTGGAGATCGGGATGCCCGAGGTCATGACCTACCGCTCGATGTTGGAGCGCGTGGCCGCCAGGCTGGGCCGCTCGCCGATGCTCGTGGAGGTGCCGGTGCTCACCCCGAAGCTCTCGTCGTACTGGGCGGGCCTCACGACCTCGGTGTCGTCGTCGCTCGCGCAGCCATTGATCGAGGGCCTGGCCACACCCACGATCGTGACGTCGGACCTCGCCGGCCGTCTGTTCCCCGACGTCGAGCCCATGGGTTTCGACGTGGCGGTCGATCGGGCGCTCGCCGGCAGGACCTGACGCTCTGCTTCGTCCCGACGATCAGGACGAAGAGCCGGCGCCCTCGAGGTTCTTCTTGAACATCTGCATGCCCTTGCCGACGGCCGGCTTGATGAAGCCACCGAGGAACAAGGGGAAGATCGCACCCTGCAACCCGGCCGGGGTGGGCATGTCCATCGTCCGATCGACCTTGGTGCCGCCGGCGACGGGCGTGAGGGTGTAGCGGTTGTAGAACTCCTCGCCACTTTCCCGTGAGGTGAGGACGAGCCGCGAGGGACGTTCGAACTCGGTGACCTCGACCTCGTTGCGGTGGTCGGCGTCCCTGGGGATCCAGCCGTACGACGTGAAGGTCGTGCCCTTGCCCACCGGGCCGTCGACGAGGTCCTCGACCCGGTAGGCCTTCGGGGACCATTCGGCGTGGCGCCGGACGTCGCTCAGGTAGTCGAACACCTCGTCGGGCGTCTTCTGGACGACGACCGACCACGATGCGGTGGATCTCTTCGCCATGTGGTCCCCCTTCGCGAGCCTTCGAGACGGCGGTTCGCCCCTGCCACTTCAACGACGAACGGGATCGTCGCATGTCGACATCCGGCGCGAACGCGTCAGCGAACGAGCAGGACGGGGCAGGTCGAGTGGTGGATCACCTTGTTCGCGACGCCGCCCAGCAGCAGGCTCTTCCACTCGGTCATCCCGCGTGTCCCCATCACGATCAGGTCGGCGCGGAACTCGCCCGCGACCCCGACGATCTGCTCGGGCGTATCGCCGGGGCTCACCCGCCTGATCTCGGTCTGGGCCTCGATACCCGCCGAGGCGAATGCGCCTCGGACCGATTCCACGATGTCCTCCGCGTCGGCACCGGGGCCCAGGTCCACGTCGGCACCCTCATAGCGTCCGTGTTCGCGCACGTGCACCACCATGACGGCCGAGCCGTACTTGGTGGCCAGGTCGATCGCGACGGGAACGGTCTTGCCGCCCTCCCGCGAGCCATCGACCGCGACAAGTAACCGTTCGAACATCGTCAGCCCTCCTCGGGATCGGCTGGTTGCGTGGCGCGGGTTTCGACCTCGGTGGCGACCGGCAGCGCCACGAGCCGGGGACGGATGCGCGCGAAATACTGCACGGCGAACGGGAGCCCCAGCAACACGGGGGCCCCGAACGCCTGGCGCCGGATCGTTCGTCCACGGTCGAGCCCGAGGGAGGTCCACCGATCGGCCGGATAGGCGGACGCGTCGACCGCGCCCCACAGCGGGAAGCCCACGATGATGATCCCGAGCAGGATCAGTCCGACCGTCGCGGTCTCGACGTCGAGCAGCTTGAGCGCGGACGCCATCAGCACCAGCACCAGGAGGGGGCGGATCACGCCGTCGGGCGCGATCGAGGACGCGCGCGCGCCCAGGTACACGGCGGGGATCGCCCCGATCAAGATCGAGGCGGTCAATCCGAGCTCGAAGTCCTGGACGATGATGTGGGCGATCGCGGCGGAGGTGACCAGAGGAACCGCCTGCACGAGGTCGGTGCCCACGAGCTCGGCGCCTCGTAGATCGGGGTACAGCAGCATCAAGCAGATGATGATCAGGGACCCCGAACCGACCGAGGTGAGGCCCACGAGGAGGCCCCCGGTGGCGCCCACGAGGATCGTCGGCACGATCTTCACGTGGATCGGCGCGCCGACCAGGTGCGTTGCGCGCCCCTCGCGCCTGGCGGTTGCGCTCCGCTTGCCCTGCAGCCATGCCTTGAACACCATCG
>JANLXF010000137.1:0-3388 GCA_031364965.1 Actinomycetes bacterium
GGCCGCGACGGCCGCGACGGCGAGGCGGGCGCGCCGCGGCACGTGCGGCGCGGGCCGGACGCCGGCGACCGAGCGCACGCGCGCCACCACGAGGTCCTGCAGCTCGTCGGGCACCTCGGTGGGGGCGGGCGAGAACGCGAGCGCCGCGGTGGCTCGCTGCAGATCGCCCGCCTCTTTCCGGCACGCAGCACACCACTGCAGATGCCGCTCGACCGTGGCCGCGTCGCGCACGGACAGGATCCCGAGCGCGTGCTCGGTGAGCTGGTCGCGGACGCCCGCGCAGTTCACATGAGCTCCTTGCCCTCGTTCGCCTTGCGGACCTTGATCATGGCCGCGCGCAACCGGGTCTTGATCGTCCCCAAGGGGATCCCGTCGGCTTCGGCGATCTCACGCGCGGTGAGCCCGCGGAAATAGGCGCGCGCGATCAGCCGTCGTTCGGCGGTGTTCAGCGAGGCGAGTGCGCGCATCGCGGCGTCGCGCTCGATCAACAGCGTCTCTTCATCCACCCCAGGTGCATCGGGCACTTCGTCGACCAACACGAGGGTGGGGCGCGTCACGCCGGTCTCGCGGCGCAGCCGGTCGACGGCCAGGTTGTGCGCGATCGTCATCAGCCAGGTCGACAGGCGCCCGCGCGCGGGGTCGAACCGGGCGGCCTTGCGCCACGCCATCACGAAGACGTCCTGCGTCAGCTCCTCCGCCGCTTCCCGGGTGCCGAGCAACCGGAGCCCGAGCGAGAACACGGGACGGCCGAAGCGCCCGTACAGCGCCCTGATCGCGTCATCGTTCCCGGCGAGAAGGCCTTCCATGAGTTGCTGTTCCTCTCGTGGGAGGAGTGGTCCGTCGCTCCGAGTGGACACTCGGCTTCCTCTCGATATACGGGCGCCGCGCGGTGCGCGGCTTGCGGGCAGGATGACCCGACGATTATCGGCTCCGCGATCCGAACCTGCACGGGGTTCGCCCTGGGCGTACGCTCGGTTCGAACCGAAACAGCACATCCACCGAACGAGGGGTATGCCGATGCGCACGCGCGGGCGACGAACGAGGGCCACGAGGCTCGCGCTCGCCGCATCCTTGGTCGTCGCGGCCGGCCTCTCCCTCGCGCTCCCGGCCACCGCGCAGACGTCCGGTACCGCGATCCCCCGGCTGCAGCTCGACGGCGTGGTCGACCCCTTCGTCGCCGACTACCTGCAGGGCGCGATCGGGCGGGCGGCCGATGACCCCGCGACGCCCGCGGTGCTGATCGAGATCGACACGCCGGGCGGCCTGATCTCGTCGATGCGACAGATCACCCAGGCCGTGCTCGCCTCCCCGATCCCCGTGATCTGCTACGTCGCGCCGCAGGGCGCGCGCGCCGCGTCGGCCGGCGCCTTCGTGTTGCTCTCCTGCCCGGTCGCCGCGATGGCCCCGGGCACGAACGTCGGCGCTGCCACCCCGGTCGGACTCGACGGCGCGGTCGGCTCCGACAAGGCGGTGAACGATGCGGCCGCCTCGATCCGCAGCATCGCCGAGACGTACGGACGCGACGCCGACGTCGCGGAGTCGTTCGTGCGCGAGGCCGCGAGCATCACGGCGGAGGAGGCGCGCGCGGCCGGGATCGTCGACGTGATCGCGCCGGACGAGGCGCAACTGTTCGCCGACCTGAACGGGATGCGCGTACAGCTCGCCACCGGCGAAGCGACCACGCTCGAGACGAGCGGATGGGTCTTGGAGGACGCGCCGATGGGAGGCTTCGTGGGCTTCCTGCACACGCTGCTCGACCCGAACCTCGCCTTCGTCTTCTTCTGGCTCGGCCTGATCCTGATCGTGTTGGAGCTGATCGTGCCCGGCCACATCTTCTCGGGCACCGTGGGCACCGTGTTGCTGATCCTCGCGATCGTGTCATTCGGGCTGCTTCCGGTCCGGCTGATCGGCGTGCTGCTCCTGGTCCTCGCGGCGATCGCGTTCTTCGTTGAGGTGAGCGCGCCCGGGCTCGGGATCTGGGGCGCGGCCGGGGTCGTGTGCCTCGTGCTCGGCGGGTGGTTCCTCTACGACCGCGCCGGCGGCGTCGAGGTCTCGCCGCTCGTGATCGCGCCCGTCGCGATCGTCGTGGCGGCGTTCTTCGGCCTGGCGGTCGCGAAGCTGATGGCGATCCGGCACATGCCGCCGCCCGAAGGCCCCGAGGCGATCGTGGGCCGCGAGGGTGTCGCGATCGGCGGCGGGCTCGATCCCGAAGGGGTCGTGCGCGTCGCCGCCCAGGAATGGCGTGCGGTCTCGCCCTCCGTACGGATCCCGACGGGCGCGAGGATCCGCGTCACCCGGCTCGACGGTCTGACACTGACGGTCGAACCGATCATCGATGCACCGATACCGGCGGCAACGCCGGGACGAAAGGGGAACCCTGTATGAATCCGGCCCTGATCGGCCTCGTGGTCATCCTGGTCCTGGCGGTCTTCTTCCTCTCCCAGGCCGTCAGGATCGTCCGCGAGTACCAACGCCTCGTGGTCTTCCGGCTGGGCCGCGTGCTCGCCGTGAAGGGACCGGGGCTCATCATCTTGATCCCGATCATCGACAAGGCCGTCACCGTCGACCTGCGCGAGTTCTACCTGGAGATCCCCCGGCAGGACTCGATCACGAAGGACAACGCGCCGATCGCGGTCGACTTCGTGATGTTCTACAAGGTGTTCGATCCGCGGATGTCCGTGGTGGAGGTGGGCAACTTCGCCGGCGCCGCCCTGAACATCGCGTCGACGACCCTGCGCGCCGTGATCGGCGACATCCCGCTCGACGACATGCTCGCCAAGCGCGACGAGATCAACCAGCTGCTGCGCGCCAAGCTCGACGAGGTCACCGAGCGGTGGGGCGTGAAGGTCACGAACGTCGAGATCCGCGAGATCATCCCGCCGGCCGCCGTGCAGGAGGCCATGACCCGCCAGATGTCGGCCGAGCGAACCCGTCGTGCGGTCGTGACCGAGGCCGACGGCGCGAAGCAGGCGGCGATCACGGTGAGCGAGGGCAACAAGGAAGCCGCGATCTTGAACGCCGAGGGCGAGAAGCAGGCCGCGATCCTGCGCGCCGAGGGCCAGCGGCAGGCCGCGATCTTGACCGCGGAGGGGTTCGCGCTGGCGCTGACCACCGTCAACGCCTCCGCCGCGCAGGTGGGCGACAACACGATGCATCTGCAGTACCTGGACGCGCTCAAGGCGCTAGGCGTCTCGCCGTCGTCGAAGATCGTCGTGCCGATGGAGCTCACCGGGCTCGTGGCCGGCGTCGCGGCGCTCACCGAGGTCGCGAAGACCACGGGCGGCAGCGGCGGGGCGGCGGGGTAGCCGGGATCAGACCGGGATCGCGAGGCCGGCCTGCTGCATGGCCAGCTCGAAGTCGTGCCGGTTCGACACGGCCTTGAAGGCCG
>JANLXF010000158.1:0-7767 GCA_031364965.1 Actinomycetes bacterium
GCGCCACGGCGACGCGCTGCGCCTGACCACCCGACATCTCGCCGGCGCGCTGGTCGGCGACCTCCTCGACGTCCAGCCGCGCGAGCCACTCGCGCGCCCGCGTGGTCGCGTCGTGCCGGCGGAGCCCGGCGAGCCGGAGCGGGAGCGAGACGTTGTCGACGGCCGTGAGCTCGGGCACCAGCTGCCCGAACTGGAAGACGAAGCCGAACTCGTCGCGCCGGAGCTTCGTGAGATTCGCATCCGAGAGGCCGGCGAGCGTGCGACCGCGGTAGACGACCTCCCCTTGGTCGGGCGGGATGATGCCGGCCAGACACAGGAGAAGGGTGGACTTGCCGGAACCGCTCGGGCCGAGCACCGCCACGACTTCGCCGCCACGCACCTCGACGGATAGCCCGGCCAACGCGGTCGAACGCCCGAAGCGCTTGTGAAGGTCCGTGGCCACCAACAGGGCGCCCTCGGGTGGCGCGGTGCGTGCCTCGCTCCCTTCGATACCGGTCTCGATCACGAGGTCTCCTTACCCAGCTCCGCGGCGATCCGCTCGACGCGGGCGCCCGCCAGCTCGATCCACTTGATGTCGGCCTCCAGATGGAACAACTCGAAGTCGCACGCGAGCGCGTCGGCGAGATCGCCGTCGCGTTTGCGCTCGGTCAGCTCGCGCATCCGAACGAGGTGCGCGGCACGTTGGGCGTCGAGGATCTCGTGCGCGGGGCGCCCGGACATCAGGGCGAGCACCACCTTCGAGAACAGCACCTTGCGTCCGTACGTCTCGGGCGGCTCGGCCTCACTCAGCCACCGCTCGAGGTCGGCGACGCCGGTGGGCGTCACCAGATACAGCTTGCGCTCCGGCCCGGCTCCCGACTCGACCGCGGCGATGTCGACGAGGCCGTCACGGCGCATCCGCGCGAGCGTGGTGTAGATCTGGCCGAACTTGACCTCGTACGATCCGCCGAACCGTTCGTCGTAGAGATGCTTCAGCTCGTACCCATGCCGGGGGTGGTCTTCGAGGAGCCCCAGGAGGGCGTGTGCGAGCGACATGGGCGCACTATACACTCGGTGTATACCTGTGGCAAGGCCCGTGGCCGGGCTCCCAGCTCACGTAGGCTGGGCGCCACATGGCCGGGGCGCTCCTCACCGATCTCTACGAGCTGAACATGGCGGCCAGCTACCTGCGCCGCGGCATGGACGGGCTGGCGACGTTCAGCCTGTACGTGCGCGGGCTCCCGAAGCGGCGCGGGTTCCTGGTGGCGGCCGGCCTCGAGGCCTGCCTCGACTTCCTCGAGACGGTCTCGTTCGACGACGACGATCTCGCCTACCTGTCGACGGTGGGGTTCGGCGACCGGGCGCTCGAGGACTTCCGGGGTCTCCGATTCGACGGCGAGGTCTGGGCGGTGCCCGAAGGGCGTGTCGTCCACTCGGAGGAGCCGATCCTGGAGGTGTCCGCACCGGTCGCGGTCGGCCAGCTCGTCGAGACCTATCTGCTGAACCAGATCACGCTCCACACGACGCTCGCGACGAAGGCCGCGCGATACGTGATCGCGGCCGATGGACACGACCTCGTCGATTTCGCGTTCCGGCGGACGCATGGAACCGAGGCCGCGATGGCCGTGGCGCGCGCGAGCGCCATGGTGGGGTTCGCCGCCACCTCGAACGTCGAAGCCGCGCGGCGCTACGGAATCACCGTGGCCGGGACGATGGCGCACGCGTACATCGAGGCGTTCGACTCCGAGCGCGAGGCGTTCCGCGCCTTCGCCCAGGACAACCCGTCGCGCACGACGTTCCTCGTCGACACCTACGACACGCTGAACGGCGTCCGGAACGCGATCGAGACGATCCGCGAGCTGGACCTGGACGATCACCTGGGGGTGCGGCTCGACAGCGGCGACCTCGACTCCCTCGCGCGCGGGGCGCGGGAGCTGCTCGACGCCGCAGGCCTGACCGACGCCCGGATCTTCGCGAGCGGCGGGCTCGACGAGCTCGAGGTCGCCGAGCTGGTCAAGGCGAACGCCCCCGTCGACGCCTTCGGGGTCGGCACCCAGATGGGGGTGAGCGCGGACGCGCCGTACATCGATTCCGTCTACAAGCTCACGGAGTACGACGGGGAACCGAAGCTGAAGCTCTCGGCCGCGAAAGCGAGCGCGCCCGGCCGCAAGCAGGTGTGGCGCTCCGGCGCCGGTGACCTGCTCGCGCTCCGCGACGAAGAAGGGCCCGACGGAGGAGAGGCGATGCTCGTTCCCGTGATGCGCGACGGGAAGCGGCTCGCGCCCTCGCCCGGGCTCGACGAGTCCCGGGCACGCTTCCGCGCCGACATCGCGGCGGTGCCCGCGAAAGCGCGCCGCCTGACCCATCCCGAGCACATGGTCGTGCCGCACTCCGCGGCCTTGCGAGCGCTCACCGCGTCGACGCGAGCCGAGGCGATCCGCCGCTCGAAGGAAGGCGCATGAGCGAAGGGGCGCGCCGGCGCTGGCCCCGCCGCCTCGTGACCGGAGTGCTCGCCTTCATCGTGCTGTTCTACGCGGGCGGGGGGCTGTACTTCTCGCAGGTGATCGACGAGCGCGCGCTCGACGGCGCAGCCCTTCGCACGACCCTCGACCCTCGATACGACCTCGTGGTGCGCGACGTGGCGGGCGAGGCGATCACGATGACCCCCGACGGCGAACCCGGGTCGCTCACGCAGGAGGGCGTCTTCGGCCTGCTGTGGGAAGGTGGCTACGGTCAGGTGAGCACGATCCTCGGCACCGACGGAGGCGCGGTCACCCGCCGGTTCCTGCTGATCTCGGGAGGACCGCCGAGCGACGGCACGCCGGCCCAGCTGGAGGTCCGGGCATGGCCCGATCCCGAGTCGGCCGGGCTCGCCTCGCAGGACGTGACGGTGCCCGGGCCGCTGGGCGACTACCCCGCCTGGTTCGTGCCGGGCGATCGCGACACCTGGGTGATCGACGTGCACGGGAACTCGATGTCGAGGCTCGATGGCTTGCGTTTGGTTCCCATCACGGTCGGCGCGGGGTTCCCGACCTTGGTCCCGACCTACCGCAACGACGTGGGCGCGCCCGAGGACCCGAGTGGCAAGCTCCGTTACGGACTCACCGAATGGCGCGACCTCGAGGCGGCGGTGCGCTACGCGCTCGACCAGGGCGCAACCGACGTGGTGCTGGCCGGCTACTCGATGGGCGGCGGCGTGGTGATGGCGTTCCTCCAGCGTTCGAAGCTCCGCGACAACGTTCGCGCGGTGATCCTGGACGCCCCGATGCTCGACTTCTCGGCGACGGTCGACGACAACGCGTCGCGCGAGGAGGTCGCGCCGGGCCTGCCGCTTCCCTCCTCGCTCACCGCCGTGGCGAAGCAGATCGCGGCGTGGCGGTTCGGCATCGAATGGGATCAGCTGAACTACCTCGCGAACGGCGCGAAGCGCTACGACGTGCCCTTCTTGATCTTCCACGGAACGGCCGACACCACCGTGCCGATCGCGACGAGCGAACGGTTCGCAGACCTTCGGCCCGACCTCGTGACGCTCGTGCCCTGTGCCGACGCGGAACACATCGCCTGCTGGAACCTGGACCCGGGGGCCTACGCGTCGGCGGTGACGGGTTTCTTGCACGACGAGCTCTAGCCCGGCTTGACGAGCTGCTCGGGGCGGGCACAGGATGCACGTATGCGCAACCGAATGGTCGTCACCGTGTTCGCCGTCATTGCCCTCGTCACCTTCGCCCCTGTGTCCGCGGGCGGGGTGGTGACCATCGACCCGGTGAAGACCACCGACAAGACCGAGTACGTGCCCGCGGCCTCGATCACGATGTCGCATTCGTACTTCGCGTGGACCCAGAGTGGGCGGGGCGCAGAGCACGTGCTCCTCGAGACCGACAGCGCGGTAGGAGTGCGTATCGATGTCGCCGACTACAGCTGGGTCGGCGGGTTCGCCGAGGGCGATCCCCGGCTGATCTTCCAGCTCGCGAACTTCACGGGCACCCCCGACTCGAACGTGAAGTTCTACGACCCCGTACTCGACAAGCTCTCGGCCGCCCCGGGCGGGATCAACACCGACGTCTGGCAATGGTCGCCGACGTACGACACCGACGGCGCCGACATGCTCTGGATCCTCTACGGCGAGAACCGTTTCGCCACCCGGACGTCACCGTGGCGGGTCCGGGTGTGGGACGAGGCGTCGGGCGTTCGCCGCACGCTGGCGGAGGCGACGAACCGGTGCCGATGCATCTTCCCCGGGACGATCGCGTACCCCTACGCCTCGTGGTCGAAGGGAGATCCCGGCAACGTGTTCGTGTACGACCTCGGCTCCGACGTCCGCACGAAGCTCGCGCTGCCGGGAGATCGCGATGAGCACGCGATCACCGTGACCGCCGATGGGACGGCGTATGTCGCCCAGGACGGCGGCGCGTGCGGGACCCACCCGAAGCTCTATCGGGTGGCGCCCGACGGCACGCCGACGCTGATCGCCACCCTGCCCGCGGGAACCGAGCCGTTCTCGATGAGCACGCTCGACACGGGTTCGGGCATCGACCTGTACTTCGACCGGTTCGCGTGTGCGAACAGCAATTACGACATCTACGTGCTTCGGGGCGCCGACTTGGTGGCGCGCGCGGTGCGCCCGAGCCGGATCGGTGGCGGCTCGATGCGGGGCGCCGACGGACGGGCGCCGCTTCCTCCGGGCGCGATGCCGCCGCGCTGAGAGGCGCCGCCGTAACGTCGCCGACGGGCGTCAGGTCCAGCCGAGCCGGGCGAGGACGTCGGTCGCGACCTCGCGCAGCGCGCGGTCGTTCGCGACGCTGAGATCCGCGAAACCCTCACCGTCGGAAGCCGCCAGCCACTCGGCGGCCTCCCGAAGGTCGACCTCTCAGCCGGCCGTCGGGTCGTTCTGGAGCCGCCGTTCGATCTCGGCCCAGGGCACCTGCAGCTCCGCGACGGTGAGCGGCATCCCGAGCGTCTCGCGGAGGCTCTCGACCTGTGAGTCGTCGCGCATCGCGCGGGCGAGCACGAACGAGGTGACGCCGGCCGCTCGGTAGTTCGCGACCACCGGGGCCAGGTTCCTGAGCAACATCGCGTGCTCCGCGCCGGGTTCGTCCGATCCCGCATCCCCCCAGCACAGCCAGTCGAGGTCGATCGCGGCGAACGGTTCCCCGCGCGCTTCCAAGATGTCGGCGATCTCCACGGCGACCGAGCTCTTCCCGGCGCCGAACAGCCCCGTGATCAGCACGGCACGAGGATCCGGCAACGTCTGGCTCACGGCCGTTCGGCCGGCAAGGGACCGCGCGCGTCGAGGTACCGTCGGTTGAACGCCGCGATCCACTTCTCCTGACGCGGATACATCCCAGCCGTGTAATAGCGCGAGGACACACCTCGCTGAGCGAGCTCGCAGACGCGCCAGTCTTGTTGCGCCACCAGGTCGCGGAACTCGACGACCTCGCTCGGGTCGAACCCGTCGGCCGCGATCGTCTCGGGGCGGAAGAGGAACTCGCTGATCACACGCGTGCGAGCCGGCGCGAGCGGCACGACCGTCACGGCGTTCACCGTCTCGGAGTGGTAGTTCAAGATCACGTTCGGGAACAGGTACACGCCGTAGAAGGTGTGCGCGTCGATCTCGTCGAGTCCGGGGAGCGTGGGGAGCGTCGACAGGCCGCTCGCCGTGAACGACGTGAGCCCGTGCCCCATCGAGTTGCCGAGGAGCTGACCGTCCTCCTCGACCTCGCCGCTCCGATAGAGCGGCACGATCTTCACGAGCTCGGGGTGCACGGTGGGGCAGTGAAGGCACTCGTGGTAGTTCTCGACCACGACCTTCCAGTTCGCGGCGACGTCGTATTCACGGCGGGCGCCGACCCGGAGATCGCCGATCGCGTACCGCGCCAGCTCGAGCGGCGAGTCGGGCTGCGTCGCGACCACCTCGCCGAGTGGCGGCGCCCGTCCGTCGAGGTTCACGAACACGAACCCCTCCCACTCGGCGATCGCGATCGGCCAGAGCGAGACCTCGCCGCGGTCGATCCCATCGTCGAGACCCACGTTCGGCGAACCTGCGAGCCGACCGTCCAGAGCGTAGGTCCACGCGTGGTAGGGACACTTGATCACCGTGCGGACCGAACCGGATCCCTCGAGCAACATCGTGCCGCGGTGCCGGCAGGTGTTCGCGAAAGCGCGAAGGACCCCGTCGGCGCCGCGGAGCACGATCGGCGATTCGCCCGCGACCTCGGGCGTCAGGTAGTCGCCCGGATCGGGCAGTTGCTCGGCCCGCGCGACGCACATCCACGAGCCCGCGAAGACCGCTTCCCGCTCGAACGCGAAGACCTCGGGCGCGTGATAGTCGCGGCCCGGGAGCGTTGGCCAGGGAGGTCCGCCGATCAGATCACCATCCACGGGCGCCATCGTAGCGCCGGGCGCGGCGTGCTCGTTAGGCCTCGCGGCGCGCGATCTCTTCACGCACGGCCGGAGCCACCACCGTGCCGAGCAGCTCGATCGAGTGCAGCAGCTGCTCGTGGGGGATCGAGCCGACGCTGAACTGGATCATGAACCGGTCGTGTTCGAAGATGCTGTGCTGGAACAGGATCTTCTCGATCAGCTGGTCGGGTGTGCCCACGAAGTTGGCGCCGCGCAGGGTGGTCGAGGCGACGTAGTCCTCGAGCTTCATCGGCTGCCAGCCGCGCTCGCGCCCGATCCGGTTCATCACGGTCGAGACCGACGGCCACGAGATCTCGATCGCCTCCTGCATCGTGTCCGCGATGAACCCGTGCGAGTTGATGCTCACCGCCGGGAGCGGATCGTGTCCGGCCTGCGCCGCCGCGTCTCGGTGGAGCTGCGCGAAGGGCGCGAACCGCTCGGGCATCCCGCCGATGATCGCGATCGCCATCGGGAGTCCCAGCGTCCCCGCGCGGAACGCCGACTCCGGCGCGCCGCCCACCGCGACCCAGATCGGGAGCGGCTCCTGCACCGGCCGCGGGTACACCCCCAGATCGTCGAGCGGCGCGCGGAACCGGCCCTGCCAGGTGATCCGCTCGGACTCCCGGAGCTTCATCAGCAGCCGGAGCTTCTCGTCGAAGAGGTCGTCGTAGTCGTGCAGGTCGTAGCCGAAGAGCGGGAACGACTCCGTGAACGAACCACGGCCGGCCATGATCTCGGCGCGCCCGTTCGAGAGCAGGTCGACTTCCGCGAAGTCCTGAAACACCCGCACCGGGTCGTCGGAGCTGATCACCGAGACAGCGCTGGTGAGACGGATCCGTTCGGTGCGGGCTGCGGCCGCCGCCAGCACCACCGCGGGCGACGACACGACGAAGTCCGGGCGATGGTGCTCGCCGATCCCGAAGACGTCGAGGCCGAGCCGGTCCGCGAGCTCGATCTCCTCCATGAGGTTGCGCATGCGCTGCGCCGCGTCGATCTCCTGGCCCGTGACCGGGTCCGGACCGCGCTCGACGAAGGTGTAGATACCGAGCTCCATGGTCACCGAGCATAGGAGCGCGCGCGCCGAACGCTCGCCGGCCCGAAGGCCCGACATCGGCTAGGCAGGCGCGCCGACGTCGAGCCACAGGACCCCGAGGTCGGGATCAGCGATCACACTCTCGATCGTGCCGCCCGCGCGGTAGACGGACGTGACGGCTTCGGTGAGCGGATCGATCCGATACACGGTGCCGTCCTCGTCGCCCACCCACACCGCGTCGAATCCCGCGATCATCGAGGTCGGCGCCGACCCCACCTGGACCGAGGTCGACGATCCCAGCGGCGTCACGGTGCCGGCGGAGCGGTCCAAGATCCAGAGGTCGCTGCCCGCGAATG
>JANLXF010000160.1:0-18516 GCA_031364965.1 Actinomycetes bacterium
TGCGGCTACCGCACCGTCGGTGAGCACACGGCGTTCCGGGTCGAGTGCCGGATCCCGGGCGCCGACGCCAACCCCTACCTGGCGTTCGCGGCGACCGTGGCCGCCGGGATGTGGGGTATCCAGAACAAGGTCGAGCCGCCGCCGATGTTCGAGGGCAACGCGTATGAAGCCAAGCGGGTGCCGCGCGTTCCCACGAGCCTGCACGAGGCGATCGACGTCTTCCGCAGGTCGAAGGCCGCCAAAGAGATGTTCGGCGACTTCGTCTACGGACACCTGCTCAACACGGCGGTGCAGGAACAGACCACGTTCGACAACCTCTGCGTGACCGACTGGGAGCTCGCTCGCTACTTCGAGCGGGGGTAGGCGTGGCGTCGACGCCCGCGGACCCCGAGCTCGAGGCGATCCTCCGGTCGGTGCCCGGCTGGGCCGACGCCGAGCTCGAGGTCGAACCGCTCGAGGGCGGCATCACCAACCGGAACTACCTCGTGCGCACCGACGGCCAGGCCTACGTGCTGCGCGTGCCCGGCCGAGATACCGAGCTCCTGGGGATCGACCGGGCGAACGAACTGCGGGCGGCGCGGGTTGCCGCCGATGCGGGTGTCGGGCCCGAGGTCGTTGCGTTCCTTCCGGCGCTCGGCAGTTTCGTCTCGCGCTTCGTGCCGGGGGCGCACATCCCGATGACCGACCTTCGGGACGAACGGGTGCTCGAGCACGTCGTGGCCTCGATCCGGCGCTTGCACGCGTGCCCTCCGATCCCCTCCTCGTTCAATCCGTTCCGGATCGTCGAGACGTACTTCGCGACGGCGTCGTCGCGCGGCGTTACCGTGCCGCCCGAGTACGACGAGGCCCACGCGGTCGCCGACCGGATCGAGGCCGCCTTCGAGCGGTCGCCCTCCCCGCTCACGACCTGTCACAACGATCTGCTGAATGCGAACTTCCTTCGCGACGGATCGCACGTCTGGATCGTCGACTACGAGTACGCCGGGATGGGCGACGTCTTCTTCGACCTGGGGAACCTCAGCGTGAACAACGACCTGGACGACGCGGCGCGCGAGGTGCTCCTCGACCGCTACTTCCTCGGCGACGTGCGCGATCGCCATCGCGCGCGCCTCACGTTGATGTCGCTGATGTCGGACTTCCGCGAGGCGATGTGGGGAGTGGTGCAGCAGGCGATCTCGGCGCTCGACGTCGACTTCGTCGACTACGCCGAGCGCCACTTCCGCCGGCTCCTGGGTGCCGCCGGCGCGATGCCGATGGACGAGCTGCTGGCCACCGCCGAAGAGCCGATCTAGCGTCGCTCAGTCGTACGCGCGGAGACCTGTGAGCGCCTGGCCGACGATCAGGGTGTGGATCTCCTCGGTGCCCTCGTAGGTGAGCACCGACTCGAGGTTCGTCATGTGCCGCATGATCGGGTACTCCAGCGTGATGCCGTTCGCGCCGAGGATCGACCGACACGTGCGGGCGATCGCCAGGGCCTCGCGCGTGTTGTTCAGCTTGCCGACGCTCACGTGCTCGGGCCGCAGCCGGCCCTCGTCCTTCATCCGGCCCAGGTGGAGCGCGAGAAGCGTTCCCTTGTTCAGTTCGAGGGCCATGTCCGTGAGCTTCTTCTGGGTGAGCTGGAACGCCCCGATCGGCTTGCCCCACTGCTCGCGGGTCTTCGAATAGTCGAGCGCTGACGCGAAGCACGCGCGCGCCGCACCCATCACGCCCCACACGATCCCGTAACGCGCCTCGCTGAGGCACGAGAGCGGGCCCTTCAATCCCATCACCCCCGGCAGGACGGCGTCGGCCGGGAGGCGCACCTCGTCGAGCACGAGCTCGGAGGTGACCGACGCCCGGAGCGAGAGCTTGCGGTGGATGTCGTTGGCCGTGAAGCCCGGGGTGCCCCCCGGAACGAGGAACCCGCGGACGCCGTCGTCCGTGTGCGCCCAGACCACGGCCACGTCGGCGACCGTGCCGTTCGTGATCCACATCTTCGTGCCGGACACCACCCAGTCGTCGCCGTCGCGGCGCGCTCGCGTGCGCATCGCCCCCGGGTCGCTGCCGGCGTCGGGCTCGGTGAGGCCGAAGCACCCGATCGCCTCGCCCTGCGCCATCCGGGGGAGCCACTCCTGGCGCTGTTCCTCGGAGCCGAACGCGTGGATCGCATACATCGCGAGCGATCCCTGCACCGAGACGAAGCTGCGAAGCCCGCTGTCGCCCGCCTCCAGCTCGAGACAGGCGAGCCCGTACATCGTGGCGCTCGCGCCTGCGCAGCCGTAGCCCTCCAGATGCATCCCGAGGAAGCCGAGCGCGCCCAACTCCTTCGCGAGCTCCCGCCCGGGGAACTCCGCGCGCTCGTACCATCCATCGACCTCGGGAAGGATCCGATCGGCCACCCATTCCCGAGCCGCGTCGCGGATCGCGCGCTCGTCGGGCGAGAGCAGGGCATCGATGCCGATCAGGTCGAGCGGCTCGGGCGGCGGGATCTTGGCGGGTCCGGTCACGACGCACGGCACGCTACCATCCGGCGATCCGGATGCCGATCGGCGCTCGCCCGCACCCCGGGAGTGGCCGTAGACTCGACCGCATGAAACCCCTGCTCCTGGTCAAGAACGACCCCGTGGAGACGTTCGGGGTCGCGGTGCGGGCGCTCGAAGGGGCGGGCGCGCCGGTACGCGTCCTCGACGCCGCCGACCCCGCTGCGCCCCGGCCGCGACTCGACGACCTCTCGGGCCTCATCATGCTTGGCGGCACGATGAACGTGGACGAGGTCGACGAACACCCGTTCCTGAAGGAGAACCGCGACCTCACCCGCGACGCGATCGCCCGCGGCCTTCCCTATCTGGGCATCTGCCTCGGAGCGCAGATGCTCGCGCGCGCGCTCGACGCGCCGGTTCGCCGCGCCGAGGTGAAGGAGGTCGGGTTCGAGCCCGTGCGGCCGTTGCCGGCGGCCGCCTCGGATCCGCTCCTGTCGGTGTGGTCAGACGGCGACATGGTCTTCCAGTGGCATCAGGACACGATGGATCTGCCCCCGGGGGCCGAGGCGCTCGCGACCGGCGACCGGATCTCGGTCCAGGCATACCGAGTCGGTGACGTGGCGTGGGCCACGCAGTTCCACTTCGAGGTCGACGCCGCCGAGCTCGAGCTGTGGCTCGACGAGGCGTCGCAGTTCATGGACCTCCGCGAGGTCTGGGGCAAGTCGCCTGCCGACATCCGGGCCGAGGCCGCCTTGCATATGGAAGTCCACGAGGAGAAGGGGTCGGCGATGTTCGCGAGGTTCGCCGAGATCGCCGCGGAACGCGCGCGGTGACACACCCAGCCGACGGCGAGACGGAGCCGGCGGCTCGCCCCTACCGGGCCCTGATCGCGGTCGTCGCCTACCACCTCGGCAACGACCGGGTCGCGCGCTGGCCCGACGGCGGGTACGGGGTACCGGCGCCGTACGTGGACTCGCTCCGGCGGGCAGGCGCCCGCACCGCGATCGTCTCGCCGGGCGAGCTGGGTGACCCCGACGAGCTGCTCGAACCCTTCGACGGGCTCCTGCTCGTCGGTGGCGGTGACGTGGACCCCGCTCGCTACGGTGCCGAGCCCGACACGGAGCACAACTACGGCGTGGAGCCCAACCGCGACGACTTCGAGATCGCGCTGCTCCACGCCGCCGACCGGCTGCACCTGCCGACGTTCTGCATCTGCCGCGGGATGCAGGTCATGAACGTCGCGTACGGCGGGAGCCTGCACCAGCATCTGCCGGACATGCCCGGCCTGCTGCCGCACGGCGTGCCGATCGAGAACACCGAGTCCCTGCACGAGGTCACGCCGGAGCCGGGCACGCTCCTGTCCGCGACCACGAAGTCGGGGCCTCTCGCCTGCTCGTCGCACCACCATCAAGGGATCGATCGCGTCGGCGAAGGGGTCGTCGTGGGCGGACGCAGCCCCGACGGGCTCGTCGAGGCGATCGAGCTGAGCGGCGCCGACGGGAACGATGTCGAGCACACGACGTGGATGGTCGGCGTCCAGTGGCATCCCGAGGAGACGGCGGCCTCGGACCCCGCGCAGCAGTCGCTCTTCGATGCGTTCGTGAACCTCGCGAGGTGGCGAGGCCAGCGCGCGCGCCCAGGCGACGTCCTCGGACGCAGCCGGGTGTACGCGGTCGAGGACCCCGATCCGTCGTGGCCCGATCGGTATGCCGTCGAGTCGGCTCGGATCGTGGCCGCGCTTCCGGCCGAACTCGTCTCGAGGATCGACCACGTGGGGTCAACCTCGGTTCCGGGGCTCGCGGCCAAGCCGGTCATCGACATCCAGCTGTCGGTCACATCGGTGGTTCCGCGCGAGGCCTACGTCGGCTCGCTCACCGCCCTGGGATACCGTTGGGCACCCGACGGGTTCGACGATACGCACGAGTTCTTCGCGATCGACGGCGAGGACGGGCGGGCCGTCAACCTGCATGTCACCGAATCCGGCAGCGAGTGGGAGCGACGACACCTCGCGTTCCGCGACGCGCTGCGGGCCGACCCGGACACCGCCGCCGCATACGCCGACCTCAAGCGCGCGCTCGCGGCCGAGCACCCCCGCGACATCGTCCGCTACGTACAGGGCAAGAGCGCGTTCGTCCGCTCGGTCGAAGATCGAACCCCGGCGCCCGCGGACTAGTCCCGGATAACCGGCAAGGAAGGACTAGCGCTCCACGGCGGTTCCCTGGATAATCCCCGGCATCTCGAGGGTTGGCGCCGAACGGATCTCGGCGAGCGGGGGGAGTGAGGAAGCATCCGTACGGAACGTGAGGCGCTCGACCGGATGGATGCGACGACGGGGATGCCCGATCTGCCGACTCCCGTTCCCCTGCAGGGGCACCGGCGGGGGCGCGACGGCTCGACGAGGAGGCGGTGGTGACGGAGGTCCGGGTCGTGCGCGCCACGGGCAACGGCCTCGACCGAGGCGTCCAGATCGGCAAAGCGCTGACCGAACCCATCCGACGATCGATCGAGTTCTACCATCGCTACCTCGACCGGCGCGGGGTCTCCTCCGAAGAGCTCCAGGACTTGCTCACCCCGTATCTCGTGGCTTCCGAGACCGCCTACCCGGAGTCGATGGCGGTGCTCAAGGGCATGTCGGTCGGTGCGACCGTACCTGTGATGGAGCTCTTCGCGATCAACGCCTTCGAGGAGCTCGAGCCGCTGCTCGAACAGCCGGAGGGCGAGCTGCTCTTCCTCCAGAAGAAGGAGGGGTATCTCCCGGGACGCGCGACGCCGGCCGAACGGTGCTCGAGCCTCACCGTGAGTGCGCCGGGCACCACCCTGCTGGCGCACAACGAGCACTGGCTCGCCGGTGACGTCGACAACGTGGCCGTCATCGTCGACATCCCGGGCGACGGCCGCGTGCCGGTCGTGTCCCCCACCGTCGTTTGCTGCCTGCCCGCGGTCGGGATCAACGCCCACGGTGTGGCCCAGGGGATCGGATCGCTGAGCGCGTCCGACGACGGCGTGGGCTTGCCTCGCGTGTTGGTCTCGCGCAGCGCGCTCGAGGCGCGCGACCGGCCCGACGCCCTCGCCCGCGCCTCGATGCCCGGGCGAGCGGGGGGCTACGGTCACGTGTACGCATTCCCGGGAGGCGACACGTTCACGATCGAGACGACCGGCAGGCAGCATGCGCTGTTGGACGGACCCGGGGCGCATACGAACCACTACCAGGACCCCGATCTCGCCTCGCTCGCGCCGCCCGCCTCGGAGGGGAGCTCGGCACGCCTTGCTCGCCTCAAGGAGTTGCTCGAAGAACGCGCTCCCCGCACGCCCGAGCAGCTCATGGACGTCATGCGCGACCACGACTCGGCGCCTCAGGCGATCTGTTTGCATCCCGATCCGGATGAAGGGGAAGAGGCGAGCGCCTGCATGTTCTCGATGGTGGCCGACGTCGAGGCGCGGCGCCTCTGGGTGGCGCAGGGCAATCCGTGCGAGCAGGAGTACACCGAGATCGACCTGTCCGACCTGACGATCTGAAAGGAACCTCCGCCCGAGATGACGCACGTGGCCGCCACGCGATTCGGACCGCCGCTCCCCGATGGGGGCACGATCGGCGTCTGCTCGCCGAGCGGGCCGTACTTCAACCGGAGCGACATCCTGCGCCCCGTCGAATGGTGGGAGGCGAAGGGGTACTGCGTGAAGCTGTCCGAGGGGGCTTGGGCCAAGGACGACTACGTCGCGGGATCGCCCGAACAGCGCGCGGCCGACCTCAACGCCCTGTTCGCCCATCCCGAGGTCGATGTGATCCAGGTCCTCTGGGGGGGGACCGGCGCGATCGACGTGCTCCCCCATCTCGACTACGACCTGATCGCCGAGTACCCCAAGGCCCTGATGGGCTTCTCCGACATCACGAACCTGCACATCGCAATCCGCCAGCGCACGGGTCTGGCGACCTTCCACGGGCCCGGTCTCGGATCGATGGGGATCCCGGAACGTACGGACTTCACCTGGAGCTCGGCGCTCGAGGCGTTCAAGACGGGGGCCACGGGCCCTGTACCCCGCGACCCGGACGATCCCTACGTTCGTTCGATCGCGGGAGGCAAGGCAAGCGCGCCCATCGTCGGCGGCAACCTCTTCACGTTCGTGCACCTGGTCGGAACCCCGTTCGATCCCGTGTTCGAGGGCGCGATCTTGCTGTTCGAGGAGGTGCACGAGGCGCCGTACGTGATGGACGTGCACCTGAGCCAGCTCACGATGAGCGGGAAGCTCGCCGGGGTCGCTGGGGTGGTTGTCGGTGAGCTGAAGGATTGCGACTGGAGCGAGGCGCGGCCGGAGGCCCCCCGAACCCGGTCGATCGAAGACGTGCTCGAGCGCCACCTAGCCCCGCTCGGGGTTCCGGTGCTATACAAGCTGCCTCTCGGACACGGGAAACACCTCGCGACCATCCCTCTCGGGGTCATGGCGACACTGGATGCAGACGACAAGACGCTGACCATCGACCAACCTGGCGTCGCGGCACGTGCGTAAGACGGGTAGGACCGAAAGGGAGGACCGGGTATGGAACGGAGGGACGGCATGAGGAGCGCGCGACGGATCGTCGCGACAACGGCCGTGCTCGGGATGCTCGCGGGGATCTCCCTGTCGAGCTCCGCGTTGGCGCAAGATGCCAGCTCGAGCGCGTCCGCAGAACCGCTGACGTTCATCATCGGGATGACGAACAACGTGGTCACCTTCAATCCGCTGACCGCGATCGAGGCACCCGAATACGAAGTGAACGGGATGCAGTACAACCTGCTCTTCGGGTTCGCGCAGGACGACATGTCCGCCGTGCCCGAGATCGCGGCCGAGATCCCCACGAAGGAGAACGGCGGGCTGTCCGAAGACGGCTTGACGTGGACGATCAAGATCAAGCCGGATCTCAAGTGGAGCGACGGCGAGCCGTTGACGGCCAACGACGTCGCCTACACCTACAACCTGATCATCGACCAGAACTTCTCGGCGTTCACCAGCTACCTGCCCTTCACGGACTCGATCACGGCCCAAGACGACACCACGCTGATCTGGAGAACCACCAAGCCGAGCATCGCGCCGTTGATCCCGCCGTGGATCTACATCTTGCCCGAGCACACGTGGTCGAAGTTCAAGGACAAGGACGCGATCAAGAAGTTCGAAGGCTTCCCCGACCAGGTCACGTCCGGACCGTTCCGGGTGACCGACTGGAACAAGGACGAGGACTGGACCCTCGAGGTGAACCCGAACTGGTGGGGCACCAAGCCCACGATCGACCGGGTGATCTTCAAGAAGTACTCGAACGAAGAGACGATGGTCCAGGACCTCGAGCAGGGTGCGATCGACTTCGCCGAGAGCGTGCCGGTTGACCTATTCGAGTCTCTGCAAGGCAAGGAAGATCAAGGCATCACCGCCAACGTCGGCGGGTCGTTCTCCTT
The DNA here is from genome assembly GCA_031364965.1 of Actinomycetes bacterium. Classification (GTDB taxonomy): domain Bacteria; phylum Actinomycetota; class UBA4738; order UBA4738; family HRBIN12; genus JAOUEA01. The sequence goes on from JANLXF010000160.1 coordinate 7,886, forward strand.
CGTGCAGATGAGCTTCAACCAGTGCTTCGTCCAGAAGGACTGCGCCGACAGCACCGGTCACCCGGCACTGAAGGACCTCAACGTCCGCACGGCGGTCGCGATGGCGATCAACAAGGATCAGCTGGTCGACCGGATCCTGGGTGGGTACGGCACGGCGGGCTCGACGATCGTCGTCCCGACGACTCCGTTCTGGCACTGGGATCCCGCCGATGCCACGATCCCCTGGTCGATCGAGGACGCGAACACACTCCTGGACGACAACGGGTACGTCGACTCGAACGGCGACGGCATCCGGAACATGCCCGGCGGCGGTGAGGAGCTGAACTTCCGGTTCATCGTGCGCACCGAGTCCCCCGACGGGGTGAAGGCAGGCAAGCTGATCGCCGGCTGGCTCAAGCAGATCGGGATCGGGACGCAGACGACGGCCGTCACCGACGCCAAGCTGATCGACGCGTGGTACGCGCTCGATTACGACCTGTACATCTGGGGCTGGGGTCCCGACCCCGACCCCGACTTCATCCTGTCGACCTTCACGACGGACCAGTGCGGTTCGTGGAGCGACACCTGCTTCTCGGACCCGCAGTACGACCAGCTCTACGACGACCAGCGAGCGGCGACGAGTCCCGATGAGCGGGCCGCCATCGTCAAGCAGATGCAGGAGATCATCTACACCCAGGTCCCCGAGGTCGTGCTGTGGTACGACAACGATCTGCAGGCCTACCGGAGCGACAAGTGGACGGGCTTCCAGCTGCAGCCGACCCCCAACGCCGACGGTGAAGGCGGCTACGCGCTGTTCCAGTACGGGACGTACTCGTACGAGAACATCAAGCCGGTCACGGGAAGCGGCGCCGGCTCGGCATCGACAACGGGGGCGTCCGCCGGTCTGTGGATCGCGATCTTGGCCGGGATCGTCGTGGTGGTGGGCGCCGTCGTGCTGGTGCGCCGCCGCGGCTCCGACGAAGACAAGGCTTAAGGGTTTCGCGGGTTCGCGGGGCCTGAGGCGTTAGGAAGGAGCGGGCAGCAGGGTGGGGACGCGTGGATACATCCTGAAGAAGGTGTTCCAGGCGTTCCTCACCCTGCTCGCCGTGATCGTCTTCAACTTTTTCCTGTTCCGGATCCTGCCCGCCGACCCCGTCGACATCCTCACCAGGGGCGCCGGAGCCAAGCTCGACGACGCGGAGAAGGCCGAGCTCCGCGCGAGCTACGGGCTCGACAAGTCGCTGTTCCCGGGTCAGTTCATGGATTTCATGGGCGACACGCTCCGTGGCGACCTGGGGCAATCGATCATCCAGCGGCCGGGCGAGGACGTGACGGCCATCTTCGGCGAGTTCATGTGGCCGACGCTCCTCCTGGTCGGTGTCTCCACACTGATCTCCACGGTGCTCGGGATCTTCATGGGCATCTACGCGGGATGGCGACGGAACGGCACCTTCGACATGTTCTCGATGGGGTTCTCGCTCGTCCTGTACTCGATGCCGGAGTTCTGGCTCGGGATGCTGTTGATCCTGCTGTTCTCCACCACGCTCGGATGGTTCCCCAGCTCGGGCCGGGCGTCGGTCGGGGGCGCGTACACCGGTTTGGCCGCGGTCGCCGACATCGTGAACCATCTGTTCCTGCCGGCGCTGACTCTGACGTTGGCGTACCTGGGCGAGTACTACCTGGTGATGCGTTCGTCCCTGCTCGACGTGCTGGGGGAGGACTACATCACGACGGCGCGCGCCAAGGGCGTCCGCGAGAAATGGGTGCTGCGCCGTCACGCGGTTCGCAACGCGCTGCTGCCCACCATCACGTTGATCGCGCTGTCGTTCGGGTTCGTCCTGGGCGGTGCCATCACGGTCGAGGTCGTGTTCAGCTACAAGGGCTTGGGCGGCCTCACGTACGACGCCTTGCAGAACCGCGACTTCCCGCTCCTTCAAGGCGTCTTCCTGATCGCGAGCGCCACCGTGATCGGCATGAACCTTATCGCCGACCTGATCTACGGCTACTTCGATCCGCGTGTGAGGGAGGCCTAGATGCAGACCCCGCCGATCACACCGGGCGGCGATCCCAACCTGACCAGCGGGCGGATCCCGGAATCGCTCGCCGAGGTGCGGAGCCCTCGCCAGATCCGTCGCGCGCGTCGCCGCCGCGCCCTGTCGACCTTCTGGGCGCAGTACCGGAAGAGCAAGATGGGGATGGCCGGCCTCATCATCCTCGCGTTCTTCGCCGCGGTCGCGATCTTCGCGGTTTTCGCAAGTAAGGACGGCCTCGACCCGACGCTGGTGGAAGGGCCCCGCCTGGCCTCCCCGTCGGCGACCTACCCCCTCGGCACGGATTCCTTCGGCGTATCGGTGCTCACCCAGGTGATCCAGGGATCCAAGATCTCGCTGCTCGTCGGCCTGGTCGCCTCGATCATGACGATCGCGATCGGGGCGCTCGTAGGGATCGTTTCCGGCTACCGCGGCGGCACGTACGACACCCTGTTGATGCGCTTCACCGACTTCGGGCTCGTGGTGCCGTGGCTGGCCCTAGCGATCATCCTCGCGTCGATCATCGGTCCGTCGCTCGTCACGATCATCCTCGTGATCGGGCTGACGTCGTGGCCCGGGACCGCCCGCCTCGTGCGATCGCAGGTGCTGTCGGTGCGAGAGCGTCCCTATGTGGAACGCGCGCGCGCCCTGGGCGGGGGGAACTGGCACATGATTGCGCATCACGTGCTGCCCAACGTGATGCCCGTGATCCTCGCGAACGCGGTCCTCGTGGTGGCGATCGCGATCCTTTCCGAGACGGCGCTGTCGTTCCTGGGCCTCGGCGACCCGTTCAGCTTCTCGTGGGGCGGGATCATCGAGAGCGCGTTCAACGGACACGCGACCACGCTCGGGGCGTGGTGGTGGATCGGGCCTCCCGGCGTCTGCATCGTGCTCGTCGTCCTGGCGTTCACGATGATCGGGTTCGCCCTCGACGAGATCATCAACCCCAAGCTGCGGGAGCGTTAACGACATGAGCGTGCTCAGCCTGAAGGATGTCCACATCACGTACCACACGGCCGCGGGCGGCGTGCCGGCGGTACGGGGTGTCGACATCGAGGTCGCCAAGGGAGAGGTGCTGGGTCTGGCCGGCGAGTCGGGCTGCGGCAAGTCCACGATCGCCGGCGCCATCCTCCGGCTCTTGCCCAGCAGGACCAAGGTCGAGGGATCGATCACGCTCGACGGCGAGGACATCCTTTCGATGAAGCTCGGCCGACTCCGCGCCGTCAGGTGGACGGGCGCATCGATCGTGTTCCAGGGGGCGATGCACGCGTTGAACCCGGTGCAGCGAGTCGGTGATCAGATCGGTGAGGCGATCACCGTGCACAACCAAGCGGGCGAACGCGAGGCGAAGGTCCGGGTGGGCTCGCTCCTGGAGCAGGTAGGACTGCCGACGCGCCGCGCGGCCGACTACCCGCACGAGCTGTCGGGCGGGCAGAAGCAGCGCGTGATGATCGCGATGGCGCTCGCGTGCAATCCGTCGCTGATCATCGCCGACGAGCCCACCACCGCGCTCGACGTGATGGTCCAGGCGCAAGTGCTCCGCCTGATGAAGGATCTTCAACGCGACCTCGGTCTCTCGATGGTCTTCATCACGCACGACCTCTCGGTGCTCGTGGAAACCTCCGACCGGCTCGCGATCATGTATGCCGGCAAGATCGTCGAGGAGGGACCCGCCACGTCCGTGTTCGAAGATCCCAAGCACCCCTACACGGCTGCGCTCGCGGCGGCCTTCCCGCAGATCGGCGACCGCCGCTTCCGCGGCAACCCCACCGGACTCGGCGGCGACCCACCCGACCCGCAGGAGATACCGTCGGGTTGTCCGTTCCATCCGCGATGCCCGGCAGCCTTCGCCGACTGCCAGCGGACGGTGCCTGAGCTGTACGCCGCGGGCACCGGCCGGCGTGCCGCGTGCCTGTTGGTCACGGGCGCTCACGCGAGCACCGCCGAGGTGACGGAGTGAGCTCCCCGACCCCGCCCGGGACGAAGGTGGCCAAGGGGGACACGATCTTGGAGGTCAAGGACCTCCACGTCACGTTCAAGGGGCGCGTCGGCCTGCTGGCCGGGCTCCGGGGCAACAAGGGCACGCAGTCGCGCGCGGTCGACGGGGTGAACCTGCAGGTCCGCAAGGGCGAGGTGCTGGCCATCGCCGGCGAGTCGGGCTGCGGCAAGACCACGACCGCACGCGCGATCATGGGCCTGCAGCCCGTCGACGCCGGCACGATCAAGTACGAAGGCAAGCCCCTGCCCCGCAACCTGAAGCCGTACCTGCGCAAGGTCCAGATGGTCTTCCAGGACCCGACCGGCACGCTCAACCCTCGCCAGACGATCTACGAGATCATCGCCGAGGGCCTGCGCATCCACGGGATCGACCGCGGCCCCGGCGGCGAGCCGGAAGAGCAGTTGGTGGCACAGGCGCTCTCGCGGGCGGGTCTGCGGCCACCGGATCGGTTCTTCCTGCGGTATCCGCACGAACTCTCCGGCGGGCAACGCCAGCGAGTGGTGATCGCGGGAGCCCTCGTGCTGGAGCCCGAAGTGATCGTGGCCGACGAGCCCGTGTCGAACCTCGACGCGTCGGTGCGGGGCGAGATCCTGCAGCTGCTGATGAAGCTCCGCGCCGATCTCGACCTGACGATCGTGATCGTCACGCACGACTTGGGCCTGGCCTGGACGGTCGCCGATCGTGTGGCGGTGATGTACCTGGGTCGCATCGTCGAGATCGGCCCTGCCGAGGACGTGCTGCTTCGCCCGCTGCACCCCTACACGAAGGCGCTGCTCGACGTGGTTCCTGAAGCCGGTGGTCTCGAACGTCCGATCCTGACGGGCGAGCCTCCGGACCCCACGAAGATCCCGCCGGGCTGCCGGTTCCATCCTCGCTGCCCGGTCGTGGTGAGCGGGAAGGCGGCCGAGCTGGGGATCGAAGCTGCCTGTCGGGGAGAAGATCTCGGGCTCGACGAGATCAACCCGGGGCACTTCTCGGCGTGTCATGCCTCCCGCCGGCTGGGCGCACGCGCCCACGAGGCCATCGTGGAGGCCGTCGCGGCGATCGGTCGGGAAGCCGGAAGCGAGCCGGGAAGCGAGCCGGGCACGGACGCGGACGGATCGCCCGGTGGAACCTCGCCGGGGGCTACCGCGATCTAGGCGTCGCCGGCCTCGACCACGTCTGCGGGTACCCCGGCGTCGGCGCCCTTGAGCACGCCCAAGATCGCCTCCATCTCGGAGTCCGACACCTTCGACCCACCCGGAGCTTCTTTGGGCCGGGCCGCGGCGAGCAAGGTCCGCAGGTTGGACTCCGCCATCTCGGCACGGCCCTCAAGGGCCTGCAGCCGCTCGGAAAGAGCGCGGGCACGCTGCTCGGCCTCGTCGCGATCTTGCCGGGCCGCCCGTGCGTCCTCTCGTGCTTGCCTCGTGGTCGCGCGGAGCGTCGCCACCTCGCGGCCGAGTTCCAAGAGGCGGTCGACCATCGCCAGTCCGAAGTCCGTATGCGTGGCCGGAGCCCGCGTCGGCGTCGACGGCGCCGAGCCGGAGGGGGCCGTGCGCGGTTTTCGAGGCGGCCGACCGACCGCCTCACGCTCGCCGGGGTCGACCGGGCGATCGTCCAGGAGCCGGTACGACCCCATCGCGGGCTCCATCCGCTTGCGCGCGATCAGCGCCCGCACGGCGCGGGCGGTCGAGAGCGCGTCGGGGAACCCGAGCTCCCGCCCGATCTCAGCGGGCGTGACATCGAGCACGTTGCCCGGGGCGACCCGTCGTGCAGCGGCGGCGAGGAACGCGTTCACGCGCTCGAGGCTTTCGTCGTTCACGCGAAGATGATGCCCGATTTCCGGCAGCTTGGCCACGGTGCGCTCCGGCGCATCGGCACAGAGCCCATCGGCCGCAAACGATAGGCTGCCGCCATGAGCGAGCTCGAGGGACCGGCGCCCCTGCGTGGCATCCGCGTCCTGGACCTCTCGCGCGTGCTCGCAGGACCGCTGGCGACGATGACGCTCGGCGACCTCGGCGCAGACGTGATCAAGGTGGAGCGTCCCGGAGAGGGCGACGACACCCGACAATGGGGGCCGCCGTTCGCGGGCGAGGACGCGGCGTACTTCCTGTCGGTGAACCGGAACAAGCGCTCGGTCGCGGTCGACCTCAAGACGCCGGAGGGCGTCGGGACCGTCCGCCGCCTCGCGAACGACGCCGACGTGCTGATCGAGAACTTCCGTCCCGGCCTCGTGTCGTCGCTGGGTCTCGGGCTCGACGAGCTCCGCGACGCGAACCCCCGGCTCGTGACGTGCTCGCTCACCGCCTTCGGCGACGAGGCGCCCGAGACCGCGAGCCGGCCCGGATACGACATCATCGTGCAGGCGCTGAGTGGACTGATGAGCGTCACCGGTGCGCGTCAGGGCGAACCGATGAAAGCGGGTGTCGCGCTCCTGGACGTGGTCACCGGGCTGTACGCGGCGATCGGGATCCTGGCCGCCCTCGCGGAGCGCGACCGAACCGGCGCCGGCCAGCACGTGAGCGTCTCGCTCTTCGATGCCGGCGTGGCCGCGATGGTGAACCAGGCGTCGAACTACCTGATCGGAGGGGTGGTGCCGGCCGCGATGGGGACGCAGCACCCCAACATCGTGCCCTATCAGGCATTCCGCGGCTCGGACCGTCCGTTCATCCTGGCGGGGGGGAACGACCGCATCTTCCGCCGAACGTGCGAGGTGGCGGGGCACCCCGAGTGGGCCGACGACGAGCGCTTCGCCAACAACCGGTCGCGCGTGGAGCACCGCGACGAGCTCGTGACGTTGCTCGCCGAGGTCTTCGCGACACGCTCGGCCCACGAGTGGCTCGCCGACCTCGAAGCCGCGTCGGTACCGTGCTCCCCGATCCGCTCGATGGACGAGGTGTTCGGGTCGCCCGAGGGCGCGGCGCTGATCCAGACCGTCGTCGACGACGCTCGGGGCACGGACCTGCGGCTCGTCGCCGACCCGTTGCGCTTCGACGGCCGGCCGCTTCCGGTCCGGCTGCCACCGCCGGTGCTCGGCGCGCATGACGACGAGGCGACCTGGAGATGACCGCGCTCGAGGACTGGAGCGCCGCCCTCGCGCCCTGGGCGATCCCCGAGCCGATCCTGGAGGCCGCGCCCGAGTCCCCCTATGGGTTCCCGCCGGAGTTGTTCGCGCGCCGCGCCGAGGACGCGGCCGCACAGACGGAGATCACGCCGACCACCCGCGAGGCGCTCGAGGCGCTCCCGCCCGGGGGGCACGTGCTGGACGTCGGGGTGGGCGGCGGCGCCACCTCGCTTCCCCTTGCGGGGCGGGCCGGACGCATCACGGGCGTCGACGGCTCTCCCGAGCTCCTGGCCTCGTTCCGGAATGCCGCGGCCTCCGCGGGCGTGGAGAGCGTGGAGGTCCTCGGCACCTGGCCGGAGGTCGCCGGCCAGGTGCCCACCGCCGACGTCGTGGTCTGCGGCCACGTGCTCTACAACGTGCGGGACCCGGAGCCCTTCGTGCGCGAGCTCGAGGCGCACGCGAGCCGGCGCGTGGTAGTGGAACTCACCGACCGGCATCCGCTGGCGTGGATGCACGACCTCTGGGTGACCTTCCATGGGCTCCCGCGGCCCGAGGGGCCCACCGTGGCCGACTGCGAAGCCTGGCTCCGCGAGCTCGGGATCGACGCGTCGCGCGAGGCGCGGCCCCAGCGGGGCGTCGGTTGGTTCGACCGGCGAGAGGATGCCGTCGCGCTGGTCCGCAAGCGCCTCTGCCTCATGGCGGACCGGGATGCCGAGATCGAACGGTCGCTGGGCGATCGTCTGGTCGAGCACGACGGCCGATGGTCGGCCGGTCCCCCGAGCGGCGAGGTGGTCACCCTGTGGTGGGATCGCCCAGCCGCAGCCAGCTGACCGAGCCGTACTCACCACGACCGGCGTCACCCGGCCGATCGAAGGACACCGTGACCCTCGCGCCGGCGTCGGCCGGCACTCGGAACCGCAGGAAGTTCAGCGTGTTCGTGAGCCCCCCGTAGTCCTTGGAGCCGAACGGAAGACGGCCCGCCTCGGAGATCGTGAAGAGGAACGTCCCCGACCGAAGGCGGCCCGTCCCGACGATCTTGAGTTCCTCGGACTGGAGCTGCGCGGTGGGGAAGGCGCACCGCAGCTCGCCCTGCAGCGCCGCGGTGCCCTCGATCGTGACATGGCCCGCGTCGTCGACCACCAGGGCGAGGTCGGCGCGCCACGACGTCGCGCACCGGCCCCCGACCGGGACGTCGTGCCACGTGCGGCTCGAGATCACCGCCGGCCACGTCACGAGACCGGGGGCATCGGTGCCGGTGCTGGGCCGCGGCGCAGGTCCCGCGTCCACGCTCGGGGAGAAGGGGTCGGTAGAGGCGGCGACGAACGCGCCCACCGCGGCGCAGGCGAGGAAGACCACGGCCCAGGCGGCGACCTTCAGGACGCGCCGCAGCACCTAGCGGCTCCGCCGAGCGACGAAATCACGCATGACGAACGCCCCGAGGCGCTCATCGTCCATCAGGAACACCCTGCCGGCCGTCAGCTCGGCCAGGCGTTCCATGAAGCGGGCGAGCCCCTCGGACTCCTCGACCATGAAGATGTTCAGGTCGACGCCGGACTTCGAGAGCCGCACGGCCTCGGCGAGGGTCAGCCGGATCGTCTCGGCCTCGGGCGGCCAGGCGAAGAACGCCTCGCCACGCTCGAGGTGCGCCGTCGGCTCGCCGTCGGTCACCATCAGGACCTGCCTCGTGGCGCGCGGGTGCTGCGCGAGCAGCCGCCCGGCGAGCATGAACGCGTGCTGCATGTTCGTCCCGTACGTTCGCTCGAACCCCGGCGCGGCGAGATCCTCCGCACGCAGCCGCCGGGCGTAGTCGCTGAACCCGATCAGATAGAGCGTGTCGTGCGGATAGCGGCTCTCGATCAGCGAATGCAGCGCGAGGGCCAGCTTCTTCGCGTGCACGAGATGTCCACGCAGCGGCATCGAGAACGACAGGTCGAGCAGGAGCGCCGTGGCCACCTCGGTTCTCTGTTCGGCCTCCACGAGTTCGAAGTCGTCGGGGTGCAGTCGAACCGGCTCCCCGGGACGCGTGCGCGTCACCGCGTTCAACACCGTCCGCTGCACCGCGATCTGCCCGTGGTCGCCGAAGGCCCAGGGTCTCGTGGCACCGGTGGGCTCGGCCTGACCTCCGGGATCACGGGCGTCGTGTGCGCCTTCGCGGTCGCGCGCGAGTTGCTCGAAGATCTTGGTGAGCGCGCGCTCGCCCAGCTTTCGGGCGCCTCGCGGGGTGACCTCGAGCCGCCCGCCGCGCCGCTGCACGAGCCCGGCTCGCTCGAGCGTCCGTTCGATCTGCTTGAGACGCCGGAGGTCCTGGACCGCGGTCTCGCCCAGCGTCCTTCCAAGCGCCTCCTCATCGACGTCGTCGATCGTCGCCCCGGGATAGTCGCCCTCGAACGCCTGCTCGAGCTCGTCGTAGTCGTGGAGCCGTTCGAGCGCGTCGACCGTTCCCGACATCGACGACGGCTCCTCGCCCTCACCCCACGCCGGCTCACCCCACGGCAGCTGAGGGAACGCCCCGGCAAGATTCGACCCGAGCCGGTCCATCTCGAAGCCGAGATCCATGTCCCGCATCACCTGATCACTCAGCGCTTGGAGTTCGGCACGCTGCTCCGGCGTGAGCGATGCCATCAGCCGGCTCAGCGCGGCCATCCGCTTCGCCATCTGCTCCAGCAGTTCGTCCAGGTTCTTCGGATCGCCGGGAAGCAGGTCGCCGTATCGCGCCTTGAAGGCCTCGAAGGCCTCGTCGGTCTCCTCACCCCGGGCGCGCGCCTCGATCAGTCCGTTCAGCTCGGCCACCATGTCGCGCATCCGTGCCAACTGCTCGGGGGTCGCGTGCTTCAGTCCTTCGGTCATCGACCGCATGTGGGCATCCATCACCTGCTCGCGCAGGTCCTCGAGCAGCCGGTCGAACGCCTCCTGTGCACCCGCGTCGACGAACCGATACGCCTTCAGCTCCGCGATCGAGCCTGCCGTATCGCGCGGGAGCGAATCCAACTGCGTCTCGCGGAACCTCGCCTCGTCGTCGTCGCGGAAGGAGAGCTCGGCCCGTTCGCGTTCCAGGATCGCGTCGAGACGTTCCCGCAACTGCTCGAGGGAACCGGCGAGGTTCAATCGTCCCTCTTCCTCGTCGCGGCGCAGTCGCAACCGATGGCGGAAATCGTCGAGCCCGGACATCCGGCCGCGCATGCCCCGGCGCAGGAGCCGGCGGAGCGCGGTATCGGCCTCGCCCCCCATCAAGACCTCGTCGGAGAGCTCCTCGAGGAGATCGGCCGCGCCGACGTCGGACCCGATCGGGTCTTGTGAGCCGTCCCAGGCCGAGTACCGGTACCGCACGCGACCAGCCTACGCGTGTCCTGTGGGAAGGGGTCGTGACGTCCGGCGTCGTGAGATGCCGGGAGATGCTGGCCCTCAGCCGACCGTGAAGTGCCGCGATCGGTCGCCGGCAAGATGCATCCCCAGCGCGCGGGCGCCGCGCTGGGCGCGCCCCTGTTCGAGGACGCGGGGTCGACCGGAGATGTGCGGCACGAGATCGCGCAGGTGCAGGATGCGCACCTCGTTGACGGTGATTGCCGCTCCGGCGATCGCC
>JANLXF010000019.1:0-3394 GCA_031364965.1 Actinomycetes bacterium
CCGGTCACGCAGATCATCGATTCGCGCCTGGGGCCCACCTTGCTGCTCGTGGGGTTCGGCACACTCTTTTCGACCCTGCTCGGGGTCCTGATCGGGATCAAGGGCGGGTGGGAGCGCGGGAGCCGCTTCGACACCTCGACCTTGTACGGATCGCTCGTCCTGTACTCGGTGCCCGAGGGGTGGCTCGGCATGCTGTTGCTGATCACGCTCTCGGGGATCCTCGGGTGGTTCCCGGCCGGCGGGTTCGAGTCGGGAGATCTCACCGGCGTCGCGCGCCTCGTTGACATCGCCGACCACCTGTTCCTGCCGGTGCTCACGCTCACGCTCGGCTACATCGGGGAGTACGCGATCATCATGCGCTCGTCGATGGTCGACACCGTCACCGAGGACTTCGTCACGATCGCACGCGCCAAGGGCGTGCCCGAGCGCGCGATCCGCCGCAACCACGTGGTCCCGAACGCGTTCCTGCCGACCTTCACGCTCATCTTCCTCTCGCTCGGCTTCGTGCTCGGCGGGGCGGTGGTGGTCGAGGCGGTGTTCTCGTGGCCCGGCATCGGACTGCTGACGTACAACGCGATCCAGACGCTCGACTACCCCGTGATCCAAGGTGTGTTCCTGCTGTCGAGCGCCGCGGTGATCCTGTGCAACCTGGCCGCCGACGTCGCCTACGGGTACATGGACCCACGCGTGAGGCAGGCCTGAGATGGCGACGGTCGAGCCCGCCGTCGAGCACCGGACCGCGCGGTCGCTGATCTGGGCGCGGCGACGCGCCGCGATGCGTACGCACTGGCGGACCTTCCTGCGCAACCGCCAGGGGCGCATCGGTCTGATCGTGCTCTGTGGCTTCGTCCTGGTCGCGATCGTGGGGCCGTTCCTGGTCTCGGCGGCCTCGATCGCCCCGGCGACCGCCCCGGGCGTGCCGCTGCAACCGCCGTCGCTCGCCTACCCGCTGGGCACCGACAACTTCGGGCGGTCGGTACTCTCGCTGATGATCGTGGGCACGCGGATCTCGCTGACCGTGGGCTTCGTCGCCGCGTTCGGCGCGATCTTGATCGGCGCGTCCGTGGGCGTGACGGCCGGCTATTTCGGCGGCACGAAGGTCGACACCGTCCTGAACGCGTTCACGAACTGGTTCCTGGTGATCCCGTGGATCGCGCTCGCGATCGCGCTGGCATCGATCCTCGGTCCGACCCTGTTCAACGTGATCCTCGTGATCGCGGTCACGTCGTGGGCGAGCACGGCCCGGCTCGTCAGGTCGCAGGCGCTCAGCGTGAAGGAACGGCCGTTCATCGAACGCTCGCGCGCGTTGGGTGCCGGGCACTGGCACCTGATCACGCGACACCTGCTGCCGAACGTCTTCCCGGTGCTGTTCGCGAACGCGGTGCTGATGGTGGCACTCGCGATCTTGTCGGAGACGACGCTCGCGATCCTCGGCCTGGGCGACCCGAACGCGATGTCGTGGGGCCGGATCATCGAGGAGGCGTTCACCGCCGGTGCGCTCTCGGCCGGCTGGTGGTGGTGGTTGATCCCGCCGGGGCTCGCGATCTTGGCGGTCACGCTCTCGTTCACGATGGTCGGTTACGCGCTCGACGAGGTGCTCAGCCCCCGGCTGCGCGAGCGGTGAGCGGCGTTGTGTCGGCCTCCCATCGACCGGCTCCCTCGCCCGGTGTTACGGTCGGGGAACCGCTGACCGAGGTTGCGCCGAGCACCGATGACCGAAGGCGTGTTCACCGTCTCCATCGCCGCCCCGCCCGAGAAGGTGTGGCCGTGGATCTCCGACCTCTCGACGCACTCCCAGTGGTCGCCGAAGCCCTACAAGGTCGAGTGGATCTCCGGCGAGCCCAACCAGGTCGGAAGCCGATACCGCTCCGTCAGTGCGATCCCGATGGACAAGGACCACCACAACGAGGGCGAGATCACCGAGCGGGTCGAGGAGAAGCGCTTCGCGCTGGGGGCCCGCGACAAGGAAGGCGACTACCGCAACGTGTTCGAGCTGGCCGCGGGGCCGGACGGCACGACCACCGTCACGCACACACTCACGTTCCTAAAGGTGAACGGCATGGCGGCGCTCATGGTGCCGATGGTCTTCCCGCTCGTCGGGAAGGCCGACATCCGCAAGCGCACAGCTCCTGAAGGGGAAGGTGGAAGGGTCCGACTGAGTGGTCGCCGGGTTCACGCCCGGTGGACGACTTCGCCGTCGACCACCGTGGCGTCCACGTGCAAATCCAGGATCCGTAGAGGTTCACCCTCCAGCGCGAACAGGTCCTCCGACAGCAGCACTAAGTCCGCCTGCTTGCCCACCGTGATCGAGCCGCGTCGGTCCTCCGCGAAGCACGCGTACGCCCCGCCCATCGTGTACGCGTGCACCGCCGTCTCCAGGTCCACCGTCTCCTCGGTGTTCCAGGCGTCCGAGCCGTCGAGGTTCGCACGCGTGAGCGCGCTGTAGATCCCCACCATCGGGTCCATCTCGGCGACGTTCCAGTCGCTCGAGAACGCGAGCCGCGCGCCAGTGTCGCGGAGCGACCGGAACGCCCACGCGTGGCGCCACCGCTCCGGACCGACGTTCGCGCGCCAGTCGGCCACGATCTCGGGAGCACAGTGGCGCGGCTGCATGCACGGCATCACGCCGAGTTGCCCGAACCGCGGGACGTCCGAGGCCGCGAGGCACTCGGTGTGCACCATCAGGTGGCGCCGGTCACCCGGACCGTTCGCCGCGCGCGCGGCCTCGATCGCGTCGAGCGCGGTCCGCAGGCCCCGGTCGCCCGTCCCGTGGATGTGGCACTGGAACCCGCGGCGCTCGAGCTCGATCAGCAGCTCGGCGAACTCATCGGGTTGCCAGAACGTCTCGCCGCGCTCCCCAGGGCGATTCGCGTACGGCTCGAGCATCGCGGCGGTCCAGGGCTCGATCACGTCGTCGATGTAGAGCTTGATCGGCGCGACGCGCAACCGGTCGTCGTCGTGGCGCTCGCGCATCGCCACGAACTCGTCTCGCTCGGCCTCGGTGGTCCCCACCGGGTGGAACATCGCGGCGACCAACCGCGAGCGCAGCCGCCCCTCGCTCCGCGCCCGCTCGAAGATCCACATGTCGTCGGGCGAGTTCTGCGGCTCGATCACGGTCGTGATGCCGAACCGCGTCGCCATGTCGAGGCTCTCCAGCGTCCGCTCGTACTGGAGCGACCGCTCGTAGCCCGGCACGACGCCCTCGAGCGCGGCCTGGCCTCGGCGCGAGATGCCCATGACCGCGAAGTCGCCGACGATGCCGGTGGGCTCCCCGCTCCGCGGGTCCTTGCGGACATGTCCCCAGGCGAGCGCGTCGGTGTCGCGCGTGATCCCGAAGACCTCGAGCGCCTCGCGGTTCAGCCAGGCGTTGTGCGCGTCGTACGTGAAGATGAAC
>JANLXF010000205.1:0-2509 GCA_031364965.1 Actinomycetes bacterium
GTTCCCGGCGATCCACGACCTGTTCACCGTCGATGAGATCGGCGGTTGGGACGCCCTGAACCAGGAGTTGTTCAGCGACGGTGGCGTCGTCACTCAGGCGATCGCCGGCTAGCGACGGGTCCACCAAGGATCGGAAAGGACGACGATGAGCAGCGTCGCACAGGTGTCAGTGGAACGCGGTCGGATCCGGCTGTCTCCGAGGTCGGCCGCTCGGCTGCGACGCATGACCCTGCGCGGCGCTGCCCTTGTCTACCTGGGCGCGATGGTGGCGCTGCCGGTGGCGGCGGTCATCACCAAGGGATTCGGCGAGGGGCTCACGGGTCTCCGTACCGCGCTCGCGGTGCCCGGCGCTGTGGCGGCGATCCGTCTCACCTTGATCACGTCTACCCTCGCCGCGCTCATCAGCGCTGTGATGGGCACGATGCTCGCGTACGTACTGGTGCGGTACTCGTTCCGCGGCCGACGGGCTCTCTCGGCGATCGTCGATCTGCCGCTCGCGATCCCGACGCTCGTGACCGGCGTGATGCTAGTCGCGCTCTACGGTCCGAATTCCCTGATCGGCGGATTCCTCGACGATCACGGGATCCAGGTCATCTTCACGCCGATCGCGATCATGCTGGCGCTCCTCGTCGTGAGCCTCCCGCTGGTGGTGCGCAACGTCCAGCCGGTGCTGCAGGAACTCGACCGGGCGGAGGAGGAGGCCGCTGCCACGCTCGGGGCATCCGCTTGGCTGACCTTCTATCGGATCGTGTTACCGGCGATCCGCCCCGCGATCGTCGGCGGGACCCTGCTGACGTTCGCCCGCTGCCTGGGGGAGTTCGGGAGCGTCGTCCTGGTCGCCGGGAACATCCCGAACGAGACCCTGACCGCGCCCGTCTTCATCTTCCAGCTCGCGAACCAGTTCCGGGCGGTGGAGGCCGCAGCGGTCGCGACGCTGTTGTTCACGCTGTCGTTCCTGTTGGTGCTGGCGACCGGAAGGCTCCTGCACCGGAAGGAGGAGGACCGATGAGTGCGCTCCCGCAGACGGCGAAGCGGGCCACGCCGGCCGGTCACCCCGGGGCCGGGAGACGGCGGCTCGTGCGCGGCGTCATCGTAGCCGCGTGCCTGCTGTACGTGGGCATCCTGCTCCTGCTGCCCTTGGTGGGCATCGTCTGGACCGCAACCGGCTCCGGGGTCTCCACGATCATCGAGACCTTCAAGGCTCCCGACGTCCAGCACGCGTTCTTCCTCACGGGAGTGATCACGGTGATCACGCTGGTCGTCACGACGTTCTTCGGGGTGCTCACGTCCTGGGTCCTCGTGCGTCAGCACTTCATGGGCAGATCGCTTCTCAACGCGCTCGTGGATCTGCCGTTCGCACTCTCGCCGGTCACGGTCGGGCTCGCCGCCGTGATCCTGTTCGGTCGTGGCGGATGGCTCGAACCGTTCTTCTCGTCCCGCGGGACCCAGGTGCTGTTCGCCCTGCCGTCGATGGTGCTCGTGACGATCTTCATCTGCATCCCGTTCACGATCCGCGAGGTCGTGCCGGTGCTCGAGGAGATCGGCAAAGACGAGGAGGACGCGGCCCACACCCTGGGGGCTTCGATCCTGCAGACCTGGCGCCGCGTGACGATGCCGAACATCCGGTGGGGTCTGTTGTACGGCGTGGCGCTCACGACCGCGCGCTCGATCGGGGAGATCGGGGCCGTGCTCATCGTGAGCGGCCTGATCAAGGGGAAGACCGAAACGGCCACCCTCTTCATCTTCTCGGCGATCGAGGAACGTCAGTCGACCGAGGCCGCGATCGTGGCGCTCACGCTCGCCGCGATCTCGATCGTGCTCCTCGTCGCGATCGAGACGGCGCGTCATCTCATCGAAGGAAGGAAGGAAGGAACATGAGCACCCCGATCGTGGTGGAACAGCTGACCAAACGGTTCGGATCGTTCGAGGCCGTGCGCGACGTCTCGTTCACGGCGCCCGGGGGCGCGATCACCGCCCTGCTCGGGCCGTCGGGCTCGGGCAAGAGCACGGTCCTGCGGATGATCGCGGGCCTCGAGGCACCGAGCGAAGGGCATATCTGGCTCGGTGACGTCGAGCTCACGCCCAAGAGCGTGCAGGAGCGCCGGGTCGGCTTCGTGTTCCAGCACTACGCGCTCTTCCGGCACATGACCGTGGAGGACAACGTCGCCTTCGGGCTGGAGGTCCGCAAGCAGCCGAAGCCCGAGCGGCAAGCTCGGGTCCGCGAACTGCTCGAGCTGGTGCAGCTCTCGCATTTCGCGAAGCGGTATCCCGACCAGTTGTCGGGTGGACAGCGCCAGCGCGTGGCGCTTGCGAGGGCCTTGGCGCCGCGGCCCGACGTGCTCCTGCTCGACGAGCCGTTCGGAGCCCTGGATGCCAAGGTGCGCCAGGATCTGCGCCGCTGGCTCGACGAGCTGCACACGCATCTGGGCGTCACGAGCCTCCTCGTCACCCACGACCAGGAAGAGGCGCTCGAGCTCGCGAACCAGATCGTCGTGATGCACGAGGGCAA
>JANLXF010000221.1:0-16465 GCA_031364965.1 Actinomycetes bacterium
CGGCGGCCCCACCGCTGCCGCAAGGATCATGAGCGCGCCCACGGACAAGCCCACGAGGGAGGCAACCGAAAGCAGGATGAGGTGTCTGGCATTCGCCGTACGAAGTAGCCGCTCTCCGGCAACGTAGGGAAGCACTGCCAACCCCGACATCGCGACAAGGAGAAGGGGGATCCGCGTCATGGTGATGTGCGCTTGCGCTCCCGTTCGACCGTTCGGATCATCCGGCGGAGCTCGGCTAGGTCGTCCTCGTCCACGCTGCGGACGAAGCCGAGAAGCGCCATCCGCCGATCGTCGGAGCTGGCCAGCACCGATCCCATCAGTCCGGCCAAGTACTCCTCTCGACTGACGGCCTGTCGGTATGCATAGGCACGACCGACGCGACGCCGCGAGAGCAGCTTCTTGTGCTGCAGGCGATCGAGCACGGTCATGAGAGTCGTGTAGGCAAGGGCCTTGCCCTTCAGTCCCACGAGAACGTCTCGGACGGTCACCTCGCCCCCGTCGTCCCAGATGAACTCCATCACCGACCGTTCGAGCGGTCCCAACTCGCCAGAGATCCTCGGCATGACTTCCTTCCTTCGGGGAGTCGAAACCCCATCGTACGCGGTGCGTGATCAGCTCGAAACTATGATCTGTCGTAGATCATGCTCAAGGGAGGGGCGGCCTGCGCCGAGGCTGGAGACATGTCGGCGCGCTCCCGATCTCTCCCGCTCTTGATGATGGTCGCCCTCGTCCTGGCGCCGACCGCACGGGAGGCACGGGCGATCGGTGGGCGATGGGAGAGCACGCCGGCGTTCACCGATGTGACGTCGGGCCACTGGGCCCGCGAGGCCATCTCATACGTGGCCGTCGACCATCCGTGGATGCGCGATCTCGGCCCCGACCGCTTCATGCCAGAGGCGTTGGAGACTCGGCGCTTGTTCGCGAGGACACTGGTACGCGCCTTCGCACACGACGCCACGCCGGGCGGGGCGGTCACCTTCTCGGACCTCGACGCCAGCGACCCCTTCTATCGGTATGCGGCGATCGCGGTCGAGCGCGGGTGGATGGGGCGTGTCGGCGACCGCTTCGCACCGTTCGAGCCCGTCACCGTGCGCCAAGTGCACCGAGGGCTCGTGCTCGCGCTCGGCCTGCGACGCGAGGTGCGTGGACTCAGCGAGATGACCTCGGCCAACGGCGCTCGGCTGGGGTCTCGCGATGGCTTCGCTCCGGTGGTGCTCGGGATGATCCTCGGGCTGAGATACAACCATGACGATGAAACCCTCGATGTCGGGCCCCGGTCGCCCTTGAGCCGAGCGGAAGTCGCTTACTCGCTTTGGCGGGCGAAGCTCGCGGCGACCACCGACGGTTGGAGACTGTCCGCCCTCGCCCCGTACCGCAAGGTGACGATCGGCGCGCTCGGACCATCGCTGACCCGGGCCGTGAGGTTCGGCCTCCGCTTCGTCGGGTATCCGTACGTCGCGGCCGGCGAATGGGGCGCCGCGAGCCCTTCTGGCTACTGCTGTGGACAGCAGCCGGTCGGAGGGTTCGACTGCTCGGGGCTGATGTGGTGGGTCATGAAACGAGCGGGAGCTGGGTACGACAACTCCGCGATCCGTGGCTACCAGGGATGGCCTCTGCCGGAGCGGAGCTCACGAGACATGGCCGCCGGAGGCGACCTCCGCCCCTACCGGGAGGCCCGCCCGGGCGATCTGCTCTTCTTCGACGGTGACCGTGATGGCGTGGTCGACCACGTGAGCTTGTACCTCGGGCACGACTGGGCTCTCGACGCCTCGGACGGCTACGGGGGGACCCAGGTCCTCTGGCTGGGCAACGGCTGGTACCGCGATCACCTCGTGGGGTCCCGCGACATCACGGGCTGACGGGAAAGCGTAGAGCCACGTCGCTAGCGGCGCTAGTTGTTCTTAGCTCCTTGGGCGATCCACGTGACGATCACCTGGATGACCTCGTCGGGCAGCGGCGGCACCGAGGGCGGCATCTGCATCCCTGGGCTCAACAGGTGTTCCATCAGTTCGCTCGCCTCGGGGTCGCCCGCGACGACGACCCCTTCCTTCGCCATGAGGTGCTCGTAGGAATCCAGCATCAGGTTCCCCGGGGGCGGTGAGGAAGTCGGGCGCACGACGTGGGGCCCGCCGTGGCGCTGGAAGATCGGGAGCACCTCGTTCGCGAAGCTGACCGGTCGCGTGAGCAACTCGGGCATCGCTCGCATCTCGCTCATGGCGCCGATGCGGGCGACGGGGCTTCGCGCGAAGCCGTCGGTCTGCGGCGGGGCGAGGAGATTGCCGTGCGTCCGCGGGGATCGCGCCACGACGGTGATGAGCGCTCCCCCCATGGCGGCGATCGCCGCCTGGGCTGTGTACGGGACCGCATGGGTCAGGAACTGCCGGCGCGTCGTCCCCCCGACCTCCGGGGCGGCATCTCGTTCGTCCTGCCAGCCTTCCCGCACGATCTCAAGGACGCGCAGCCCCACCACGAAGTACAGGATCCAGACGAGCCCGATCAACATCCCGAGGACCCACAGGTTCAACCAAGGGATCTGGAGCCCTGTGTGGGACTCGAACAACTGCGAATTCCCGGTCACCGTGAAGCTCGCGCTGGCCTCCTCCATCCGGTGCATCGAGTCGCCGGGGAAGATGGCGTCGATGTCGCTCTCGCCGGTCGTCCGCATCTCGTCGGTGATCGTTGCGACGCCGTGGCGGTCCGTTACTGCCGTCCCGATCAGGGCGTGGCCGTTCACGGCTTCGCCCCAGTACATCGGGCGCTCGAAGTAGATCGTGGCACCGGCGATGGGGTGACCGTCCGTCTCCGTCAACACGGCACGGATCGCCACCGTGTCGCCGAGGGCGATCTCGGAGGGCAGGGCGACCTCGAGCCGCACGCGCTCGTGGCCCACGGCCATCCCCGAGTCCGTTGTCGGGGTCGCCGGCGCCTGCTCATCCCCGTGGGCCCACGCAAGCCGGGTGGGCACGAACAGCAAGGTGAGAAGCACGACCACGTGGGGCGCGCGAACCATGAGCCGCCTCATGATGGGATCACCTCCGCGCTCGGAACCCTTGACGGGGTCGGCTCCATGATGGCCGTGTCCGTCGCGTGCTCGCGGACTTCCCACATGGCCATCACCGGCAGGAAACGGGTGAACATCGCGATCATCAGGGCGAAGAACGCCAGTGCACCGAGCGAGATCGCGATCTCGATCCAGCTCGGGAGGTACCGTGCCGGGCTCGCGTACGGCATCTGCGGCACCTTGAGGCTGGCCACGACGATGATGTAACGCTCGAGCCACATCGCGAGGTCCACCAGCACGGCCGCCGTCACGATCCCCCGAACGTGGCGGGTGCGCCGCACCGTCACGAGCAGGATCGGGATGATCAAGCCGGCCACCACGTAGAACCAGTACAGAGGGGCGAACGACCCCGTGAAGAGTTGCCCGAGGTAGACCGGCTGGCTGCCTTCGAGCTTGTACCCCGCGGTCAGGAACTCGGAGATGTTGAAGTACATCATCACGAGGGCGAGAGCCGCCAAGAGGTAGCCGAGACTCACGAAATGCCGGTCGGTGATGAAGTCTTCCAGATGGTAGATCCGGCGCAGGACGGCCATGACCACGATCAGTGTGGCGATGCCCGAGAAGATCGCGCCGCCCACGAAGTAGATGCCGAAGATCGCGGTGTTCCACCCCGTGCGCAGCGTCATCGCGAAGATCCACGAGACCACGGTGTGCACCGTGATGGCGACCGGGATGATGACGATGCACATCAGGCCGATCGCCGAGGCGAGGCTTCCACGCTGCTTGGGCGTACCCTTCCACCCGAGCGACAGGGCGCGGTACAAGTGCTCTCGCCGGCGGGAGACGACGCCGGCGAGCCGGTCGCGACAAGTCGCCAGGTCCGGGATCATCGGCAGGTACAGATACATCACGCTTCCCACGAAGTAAGTCGCGATCGCGAAGAAATCCCACATGATGGGCGAGGGCCACCTTCCGAACCGCAGCACGTTCAACATGCGATCGGGTCGCCCAAGGTCGAAGATCGGGAACAAGGCTCCCACGGAAAGCGCGACCACCGTGATGAACTCCGCCATCCGAGTGATCGGCGTGCGCCACCCCGCGTGACTCAAGCGAAGGATCGCTGAGATCAACGTCCCGGCATGGCTGATCCCGATGAAGAAGACGAAGTTCGTGATGTAGAGGCCCCACATCACTTTGTCCTGGGTCGTGGCCATGCCGGTGACGGAGAGGCCGCGACGAAGCTGGATCGAATAGGCATAGATGCCGAGGCCGATCATCACCAGGAGCCCGGTCGCGAGGAGTCGGAAGGCCCTGCTCGGCCGAGCGAGTGGCGCGAGGGTGACGTCTTCGATCTCGGCGGGACGGGTCCGGGTCTCGGCGCTCATGGGGCCGTCCCTCCTTCGGCCGCGGGCAGCGACGCGAGGTAGGACTGGATGTTCTCCCACGGCCACTCCAAGTTGTCCTTCATGAACGTCGCGTTCGGCGCTTCGTGGTGGCCGTTCGCCTTGGCTCCGTCGTCGAGGCCGGCGAGCTCACCGTGGCCCGGGATGTAGTAGACGCGCGGCTCGGTCCCGAGGTCCTCCTTGTATCGCTGCACCCCGTCTTGGGACAGGAGGTCGCGCATCTCCACCATATCGGCGCCGTTCGTGGCGATGCCCTCCTCGAGATCGCCGATGTAGATCGCGTGCCGCGGGCAGGCCTCGACGCACGCGGGCGTGCCGCCGGACCTGGTCCGGTCGGTACAGAAATCGCACTTCATGACCGTGCCTTCGATCGCGGGCACCTGGGTCTCCACGTCGTAGGGCGCGGCGGCCGCGTCGGGCATCTGCAGCGGCTCGCCCCAGTTGAAGAACCGACGGTCGTACGGACAGGCCGCCATGCAGAGCCGGCACCCGATGCAGCGCTCCTGATCGATCCGAACGACGCCCTCGGGGCTGTGGAACGTCGCGCCGACCGGGCATACGTTCACGCAGGGCGCGTTCTCGCATTGCATGCACGGTGCCGGCAGGAAGTGGCTCCCCGCACTCGGAAGGTGCCCCGACTCCGGTTCGTAGACCTCGATCCACTGCTGCCCGTTGGGAACGAGCCGGGACCAGTTGCACGCCTGGGTGCACTGTGGCGGCACCCCGAGCCCGGCGCAACCGTCGCACCTGCGAAGGTCGATCACCATGGCCCACTGCCGGACCCGGTCGCTCGCAGGCGGCGGGGCCACTCCCTCTTCCTCGCTTCCGTGCGCCCACGCGACATCGGGGAGGGCACCTGCGCCGAGGGCCCCCACGGCCGCGACTCCGAACCCCTTCAGTACGTCGCGTCTGTCCACGTTCATATGCGGGACATTCGGCCAGGTGACGACGGGGAGGAAGGGGAACAAGGCCCTATCCGGAGGGGCCGCACAGCCCCGTTCCGGGGACCCGACCGGTATTGGCCGGTCCGCTCAGCCCCCGAGTCCAGCCATCTTGTCGTACGGCCGGGTGTACTCCTCAGTGCTCGCAGGCAACTCGTCGCTGGTCGATCGCGACAGCATCCCGCCGCCAGGCATCTGCAGGGTCATCCGGGATCGTCGCCCCAACTGGAGGGTTATGACACGATCGGATTCGAGGAGCTCATGCGAGAAGTCCCTAATGGATCCCGCCTTCCCCACGAAGGGGCCTGGGTCGCCACCACGATGATCGATAGCGGCCACTACCAATCCTGTGATCGATCTCCGCACCCTTCCTCACTCTCGTTCCTAGGATCGAACTGCTACGACACACGACAGGCTAGGGACGCGGTGTGAAGCAGTCGTGAGCATGAGAGCGGATTCTTTTGAAAGGACTCGGGCCCCTCATGTCTCCCAGGGCACAAGGAAGATCGAGCGAGCCGCCTGTCTCAGACGACTCGCTCGATGATGATCGATCGCCGGATCGGGGATCAGAGCCGACTTCCCTCGAGAACGTGGAGTCGTTCCCGGTACTCCTCCTCACGGATCTCACCACTGGCGAACCTTCGACGAAGGACCTCGGCTGCGTCGACAGTCTGATCGCCAGACGCCTTACGATCGCCCGACCGGACCAGCGCCACCACGAGGGCTACGAAGGCACCCCAGAACGCGGTCATGAAGATCATCATCCAGACGAGGCCCCATCCCGTGTGGCTCCATCCCCACATCGTGATCACTCCTTCATCCCATCAGGCCCGACTAGTGGTGGGCATCCATGCTCCCGGACCCGATACCGCTCGAGCCCATCATGCCGCTCGAACCGCCGTCCATCATGGCGCCCATCTGGGCGTGCATCTCGTCGCACTGAGCCTGAGCGTCAGCCGGCATCGCAGCGTGCATCCGCTCCATGGCCGGCGTGTTGTGTATGGCCTGCATGGCCGGCGTGGTATGTATGGCCGCACAGGCGGTCATGAGACCCCTTCCCGACGCCAGACCGCCGCTCACAGAGCCAAATGCTCCAGTCGGCGCGTTCACGATCCCGACCGCGATCACCGAAAGACTCAGCCCGGCGGTGATAGCTACTCGTCTCATCTTCATCTCGTGCCCCCTTTCGAGCTCAACCTAGCTGGGGGTTGTGAAGGGGACGTGAATCCGTTGTGGGGTTGGTGCGTGGCAACGGGCAGCCGAACCTCGAAGACCGCTCCTCCCCCGGGAGGCGAGGCAGCGCTGAGCTCGCCGCCGTGGGCGCGGATCAGCTCTTGCGCGACTGTGAGACCGATACCTGATCCACCCGCGCGAACATCTCGGCCCCGGAAGAACCTGTCGAAGACACGTGGAAGCTCCTCGTCCGGGATGCCGGGTCCTGAGTCGGCCACCCGGATCACGCCGGACCCACCTTCGGTCGCCACGCTCAACGTGACGACTCCTCCGATCGGAGTGAACTTCAAGGCATTAGAAAGAAGGTTCGCGATCACCTGACGGATCCGGGTGGCGTCAACCGGCGCGACCGCCTGTTCCAATGAAGATCGGAGTTCGATGCCACGTGACTCCGCAGGGCCAGCGAACTCCCGCGCAGCATCCCTTGCGAGTGCGGCGAGATCCGTTCGACTCGGCGACAGCGAGAACCCGGCTGCCTCGGCCGAAGCCAGCGTCTCGAGGTCGGCGACCAACCGACCCATACGGAGCGTCTCGTCATGCAGCGACCCCAGGGCCTCCCCGTCGGTTTCGACGACGCCGTCCTGCATCCCTTCGATCTGACTTCGCAGGATCATGAGCGGTGTGCGGAGCTCGTGGGCCACATCCGCGGAGAACGCCCTCCTGAGTTGATCCTCCCGCTCGATCGTCTCGGCCATCCGATTGAACGCGCGCGCCATGTCACCGAACTCGTCCGACGACGTGGATGCCAGCCGCAACGACCGATCTCCGTCGGCCGCGGCTTCGGCCGCCTGCGTGAGCTGCCGGGCCGGACGGACGGCGCGCCGCGCAAGCACCACGCCTACTCCCATCGCGACTAGGCCGGCAACGATCCCGCCGACCAGCAGCAACTGGTTGACCGAGGAGCGGAACGCGCGGTCCTGAGGTAAGAGACCGGACTCCGGCAACCGGATGAGGCCCGTGCCCACCTGGGAGCCGTCGACGAGGATCGGGACGGAGGTGGGAGCACCGAGCGGTCCCGCATCCATCATGTCCCGGTGCATCTGGGAAAGGGCGGCACCGGGCCCTCGGGACGCATCCCAGACGGGAGTGCCGTCGGCATCGAGCAGCTGGAGGGTTCCGCCATCCATCAGGGCGAGTGATGTGAGGCTCTGCAGGTCGGAAACGTCCCAGTTCCCCATCCGTGTATAGGAGTCCCGCAGGGCAGCAACGATCTCCTCCCGGTGCGCGGTGCGTTGTTGGTCGAGGTAGCTCGAGAACCGCACACCGAACGCGAGGTTCACCAGGATCGCGGTGAGCGCCGCGGCACCGATCCCCACCCCCGCGAACGCTGCAGCGAGCTTCAACGCGTGGGACCTACGCATCGGCCTTCATCCCGAATCGATAGCCGACGCCCGTGACGGTGACGACGAACGTGGGCTCACGCGGGTCCTCGCCGAGCTTCTTCCGCAGGTTCTTCACGTGCACGTCGATCGTTCGCTCATACCCCTCGTAGTCGTAGCCCTGGACCTTGGTCACGAGCTCGAATCGCGAGAAGACCCGTCCGGGGTGCGAGGCAAGAGCGAAGAGCAGGTCGAATTCGCTGCGGGTGAGCGCGAGAGGCACGTCGTCGAGCCGAACCTCTCGGGCGTCTCGATCGATGGCAAGACGTCCACCCGCGAAATGGAGCGCCCCGGCTCCGTCGACGGCAGTGTCGGCCGAACGCCGTAACACTGCGGCGACCCTCGCGACGAGTTCACGCGGACTGAACGGCTTGACCAGGTAGTCGTCAGCTCCGAGGCGGAGCCCCGCCACCCGGTCGTCCTCCGACGCCCGAGCGGTGAGCATGATGATGGGCACCGGAGAAAGCTCCCGCACCGCTCGGGCCACTTCTTCACCCGAGATGTCCGGAAGCATGAGGTCGAGCACGATGAGGTCAGGACGAACGCGCCCGAACGCCTCGAGAGCGCGCTCGCCCGTTTCTGCGACGAACACAGCGTAGCCCTCGTTCTCCAGGTACGAGCGAACGAGGTCTCGGATCTTCTTCTCGTCGTCGACGACGAGCACGGTGGCGGTGCCCACGGACCGTCCTTCACGGGTGGCGTGCGACGAAGTGTAGGAGAGTCGTGGCATCGCTTGAAGGTCAGGGGTCCCTGTCGGACCGGGACGGAAGACCCGTGAGCGCGGGTGGGCGACCGCCGCTGCGCCTACGGCCGTTGCTCATAGATGTCCGGTCTGGGAGGGCTCGGTGGCGGGTGCAGTTCCCGGCTGTCGTGGCCGACCCCGCCCCGAAGGTGATCGCCGTTTCCCTGACCCGAATGCATCCCCATCATCATCAAGGGGCACATCAGCACGAGCCCAAGCACGAGGAGGCTACCGAGCGGTACGCCGCCCATCGCCAAGCCTCCGAAGAGCACGATCGCTGCGAGAACCAACACCGACGGCAGGGTGCGTCGTGGCCGTTCCATGTCTCCTCCTTCCATCACGGGCTACCATCCCGCGTCCCCGTGAAGCGTTGATGAAGACCGTGCGCATATCCGATGGATGCTCGCGGTCTCGCCGGCCGGCCGCCACTCCCCACTGCGTGTGCATCGAGTCTTCATCGCGACTTCACACGGCGCGTCGAACCTTCACAGGTGATGGTTGAAGTCGTCCTGCTCTCGTCCGAGGGATGTCACCTTTGCAGCGACGCGCGCCTCGCGCTCGCACAGATCACCCTCGAATTCCCGGTGTCCGTACGCGAAGTCGATCTCGCATCGGAGGAAGGCCGGGCGCTGAACGACCTTCATCGGCCGTCCATGCCCCCGGCGGTCCTCCTCGGTGGGAAGTTGTTCAGTGTGGGGCGCCTGCCCCAGAAGAAGCTCCGGCGGCTCTTGGAAGCGCGGGCCGCCTGATGGGTGGCTTGCTGGTCGGCGGCTCGGTGATTGCGGCGTTCTTCGCCGGGGCGATCGCCTTGTTCAGCCCGTGCTGCATCGTCTTCCTCTTCCCGGCCTATCTGGCCTCCGCGGTCAAGAACCGCCGCTGGTCGCTCGTGCCGCTCACGCTCGTGTTCGCCCTGGGGCTGGCCGTCGTACTCGTGCCGATCACGCTCGGGATGGGTTTGCTGGCGTCGGCGCTGGCCCGCTATCACACGGAGCTTTACGTGGTCGGCGGTGTGTTGCTGTTCACGTTCGCGGTCCTGGCACTCTCAGGTCGGTCGTGGAGCATGCCCTCGTTCGTCCGGGCCCCCGCCGTCGATCGAGCGGACACCGCCGGCGTGTTCGCGCTCGGGGTCTTCTCGGGCGTTGCCTCATCCTGCTGCGCACCAGTGCTCGCGGGAGTCATGACGCTCTCTGCCTTGTCGTCCTCACTGGTCGGTTCGGTCTCGCTCGGCCTGGCCTACGTATTCGGGATGGTCTTCCCACTCCTCGTTATGGCGTTGATGTGGGACCGGCTCCGGCTGGGCGAGCGTCGACTGTTCGTGGCGAAGCCGGTGACGCTGCGGGCGGCCGGTCGCGCCATCCATACGAACACGGTGAACATCGTCGTGGCCGCCGCGTTCTTCCTCATGTCGGGGTTCGTGTTCTACCTGGCGGCGAACGGCAACACGACCGTGGCTCCGTCATTCCAACTGGCGATCGGGAGGTGGCTCTCGAGCACCCTCGAGCGAGTGACGGCTGCGCTCGCCCCGATCCCCGAGCCCGTTCTGGGCCTGCTGCTGATCGCCATGGCGGGGGCCTTCATCGCGATCGGATTCCGTCGGCGCACCACCTCCATTTCGGCCGACTCGAGTTCACGAGGAGGGAACGATGTCCACGAAGACCAGCAAGACCACACCGAGCACCCCGCAGCGGAAGACGAGACCCGAAGAACACCATTCGAGCCGGCGGAGCCATCCTGCCGCTAGGCGGAGCGGCCAGTCTCGCGCCTGGATGGTCGCGGGCTTCGTGACGGTTGCGCTCGTCGTCACCGGGTTCGTCGTATACGGGGGAGGCGGGTCGGGAGGGGGTCCGATGTCGGGGGCGGCCCCCGACTTCTCGCTGCCCTCGACGGCCGGAGGCTTGGTATCACTCGCCGACTTCCGGGGGCAGAACGTGCTCCTCTATTTCAACGAAGGTGCCGGATGCGACGCGTGCTTCTACCAGATGCAGGAGATCGAGCGGAACGGGGCAGCCTTCGCTTCCGCAGGCATCACGATCCTGCCGATCGTCGCCAACGCGGTCGAGATGACACGGGGTGAGGTCGCCCGATTCGGCCTCTCCACCCCCTACCTGGTCGACCAGGACACCAGCGTGTCGAACGCCTACGGCATGATCGGCAACGGCATGCACGCGGACCTCCCCGGCCACGGCTTCGTCCTGGTCGACGGCGACGGCAACCTACGCTGGCGCATGGAGTACCCGTCCATGTACGTCTCCGCCAGCGCGCTGCTCACGTCGGTGACCGATGCGCTGTCTCAACCTGTCAACTGATCCTCAAACACGACGCGGCCATGGAGAAACCTCACATCAGGACAGAGCCGCACCTACTACGTGAGGTCGTAGTATCGTTGACACGCGCTCAAGGAGGAAGGGGGGTGAGGCGTTGACACGCCAGGAACGCGTAGTCGTCGGTCCTGCCAAGCGTGTGCCTGGCGCTCGCACCGCTCCGAGACAGCGACCCCAGGCGACGGCCGTCGACAACGGGGCGAGGTCGGCTTCTTGGACCGACGATCTGCAACGAGAGATCCTGCGAGCGAGCTGCTGGCTCGACCCCGGGGATCAGGGGTCCGCACGCCCGACGAAGATCCTCTTCACCGGGAGGCGAGCCGGCGCCACCGGAAGGCCTCAGGCTGGGGATCGGTTCTCCAAGGAGGAGACGCTCGACCGGGTCGTCGGGGGCAGTGGGCCGGTCTCAGTCACGACGAAGGTCTCCGGCATCAACCCGGGAGAGTGGATCGTGACGGCACGCGTCGTGGGAAAGGCCGCCCCCACATTGATCGAGCCGCTCCCTTCGACGAGCCGAGACGGGGCGGATCGGACGAAGGCGTTGCTCTGGCCGTGGACCTACCGGTCGATGTCGACCGCCCCTCGGCCGCACGTGCGGACGACGTTGATCCCGTTCGCGCCCATCCCAGGCGTGATCCCGGGCGCGTACTCGATGTTCGTGCTGCTCGGGATCGTCGCCGGTCTTGCGGTGCAGGCGCTCGTCCTCGCCGGATCGGGAATGCCTGTTCGGGCAGCCCTGACGGTCTCGTTGTGGGCCGTCGTGGCCGGGGTGATCGGCGCGAAGGCCTGGTACGTCATCGGCCATCGCGGCAAGCGGTTCAACGGGTGGTGCATCCAAGGCTTCGTGCTCGGCGCGGCCGGCATCGCCGCGATCCTCGCCACGACCCGCCTCGCGATGCCCGTCGGCAGCTACCTCGATTCGATGGCGCCCGGGCTCTTCGTGGGGATGGCCATCGGCAGGATCGGCTGCTTCTTCGCGGGATGCTGCTGCGGCCGACCGACACGATCGCGATGGGGGGTCTGGAGCTCCGACCAGAAGGTCGGAGCGAGGCGGATCCCTACCCAGCTCCTGGAGTCGTCGTTGTCCGCCGCCCTCGCGGTGAGCGCGCTGATCTTGGTACTGACCTGGACTCCGGCCATGCCCGGAGGCATATTCGTCGGTGCCCTAGCCGCCTACACGTTCGGGAGGCAGTTCGTCTTGCCCCTCCGTGCCCGACCGCTCTACACGCGATTCGGGCGCCCGATCGCGGTGGGCACGGCTGCGATCGCGATGGCCGCCGCGATCGTGTGGAGCGTCGCCGGTTGAATTGAGACCAGCTACGACGCTGGTTCACGCGCTCTTCAGGCCGCCAACGTAGCCGGGTCGTTTCCACCGCGGGAAGCGCTGGGGGTTGACTTCTCGAGCGACACCAACCCAACGTTGACAGATGCATCGACGGGTGCCGTTCCCGATCATCGCGAGCCTCGCGCTCGTGCTGGCGACCGCGCCCGCGGTGCGATCGGCGCCTGGCGATCCGGACGCAACGTTCGGGCGCGACGGCGTCGTCCGGACCGACCTCACGCACGCCGAGGACGACGGCTTCGCGTTGACGATCCAGCCCGACGGCATGACCGTCGTCCCCGGAGAGGCGGGGATTGGCGGCCCGAACCCACGCCGCTCGGATCGGTTCGCTCGGGTCGGTTCGCTCGGGTCGGTTCCGTGCCCGAAGAGACACGGTATCGTGAGCCGCCCGTGAAGGGAGCAACGCGATGGAACCTCAGGTCATGCGGTCAGATGCGAAGGGCGAGGGCGAGCCGATCGTCCTGGTGCCCGGGGGGCTCACCGGCTGGCTCTCCTGGATCCCGCATCAGGAGCGTTTGGCGGCCACGCGAACGGCGATCCGCGTGCAGCCTCTGCACAACGAGCTCGGCTCCAGAGGCGAGGTGATCCAGACCGACTACGACGACGAGACTGAACGCGAATCGCTGCGCTTGACGCTCGACGACCTCGGCGTCGACGCGGCGGACGTCGCGGCCTGGTCCGGCGGTGCCCGGGCGATGATCGAGTTCTCGCTCACCTACCCCGAGCGGATCCGTTCGCTCACGCTGATCGAACCTCCGGCGCTGTGGGTGCTGAGAGGGGCGAGCCCCGAGGCCGACCGCGAGCTGGCGGGTCTCGACGCGTTCATCGCCCGCGTCAGCGCGAAGCCGGCGACCGAGGACGACCTCGCGGAGTTCCTCTCGCTCGCGGGGTTCGTCTCGGATCCTTCAGAGGCCCGCGGTCATCCGATGTGGGAGCGCTGGCTGCCTCACAAGGGCGCGCTCGCCAACCAGGGAGGGCTCGGGAAAAAGGTTCGCACGCTCGAGGAGGTCGAGGGCTTCGACCGTCCCGTGCTCCTCGTGAAGGGGACCAAGAGCTCGCCGTGGCTCCGCGACATCGTCGACACGCTCGGCAGTCATTACCCGAGGGCGACGGTGCTCGATCTCGATGGCAGCCACGCGTGCCACATCGAGCAGATCGACGGGTTCCTGTCAGCGTTGGAGCGTCACCTGTCGAGCGTGTGATCGGGCGCGCCGTGGTCTTCCCGTTTGGAGGATGCCAGCGCGGGGAGCCGAGACCCCACCACCATCCCCGCGGTGAGCAACACGAGGTTCTTGGCGACGAACTCACCCTCGACGGTCAGGAGAAGCGGGTTGCCGTCGCGGAAGGCCACCCCGGGAAGGACGACGAAAACGAGGAACGTGCCGATCATCTGGGCGGCGAAGAGCGCCAGCGCGAGGCGGAGGAAGCGGTTCGCCAGCAGCAGGAGTCCCACCACGATCTCCAACGCGCCCAGGGCAGGAACGACGAGGTCAGGATCGAACCAGTACACGGTCCGGGCAACCAGGGCGGACACGGGCGACACGTCGAAGATCTTCAGCGCGCCGAACCACACGAACACCAGCCCCAGCGAGATCCGCAAGGCGGGAACGCTCACTCGCCGGAGGATCGAGAGGACGCGGACATCGGTGGTCTCGATCGTTCCCTTCACCCTGCCGAGCCGATCGGTGTTCGTCCTCTCGGTGTTCGTCGCCATAGACCGAGCTTAGCTGCGTCGAGCAGGAACGCCGGGGCGGCTCGACGCCCCCTCAGTTGTGATCGAGCTCGGCAGCATCGGCGTCGGCCTTGGTCCGGTGGACGGTCCCGCCGGGATGCTCGGGAGGCGAGTACAAGGAGTAGAGCTTGACCTCGTCATCTCCGATGTTGACGACGTTGTGCCAGATCCCCGCGGGCACGATGAACGCCCAATCGTCCTCGACCTCGACGGTCTCGTCCACGGCATCCTGCCCGCGCCCGAACTCGACCCTGGCGCGACCCTGTTCGAGCCTGAGGAACTGGTCGAGGTGACCGTGGCGTTCCCACCCGATCTCCTCTCCGGGGGCGAGCCGCATCAGCGTCAGCTGCGTGTGCTGCCCGGTGAACACCACCGTGCGGAAATCGGTGTTGCCCAGGGTTAGGTCCGCGATGTTACCCAGCCATCCCAGCATCGGATCCTCCCGTTTCGCTCAGCCCGATAGTAGGCGCGCCTACGCTGAGCGGCCCGGCACGACCCCGGAGAAGTCCCAGACCCGAGAAGTAGACCGGGGCCGGCCACCTCCTCTCGTGACGTTATCCTCGACGTGATGGCGAGCGCATCGTGAGCGACATGGCCACATTCTTCGCGGAGTACGCGGAGCGCTATATGGCGTCAGACGTAGACGCGGTGAGCGCCTTGTACGAGGCACCTTTGCTCGCCGTACGCGAGGGCCGAGCGATCCACCTACCCGACCGCGCGGCCGTCCGCGAGCACTTGGCAACTCTGATGGAGGCGTACAACGATGCGGGCGCAGCGCGTGCCGATATCGCCGAGATCGACGTAAAGCAGCTCGGCACGTCGAGCGCGTTCGCGACCGTGCGCTGGCACGTGCTCGACGAAGCGGGCACGCTCCTGCGGGACTTCCGCAGCACGTACCACCTCCTCAGCACCGATGGCGCCTGGCGCATCCTGTCGTATACCAACCACGTCGAGTGACCGGTTTCCGCGAGTCACGATGAGAGCTAGGGAACAGGTCAGGTTCTCGCCGACACGGCGCCCATGCAGCAAGCGGTCACTCTCGCCGCTGCCCTCATCGACCGGCGCGACGAGCCCCCGGTTGGGCTAAGCGTTTATCACCCGCTCCACGAAATCGAGCACCGCGGGATGGGCTGGGTTCACGAGGTGTCCTCCATCCACGCGCGCGATCACGCAATCAGGGATCAGCGCCGCCATCCGCGCGTCCACACGGTGGAACGCTTCCGGCGAATCTGCCGCCGAGACCACCAGGGTCGGCTGGGTGATGGAGCGGAGTTCGTCCTCGCTGATCTCCAGCCATCGGCCCCTGAACTCTGCGGCGATCGCAGGTCCGTTCCCTGTGAACATCTCTCTCAGCTGCGGGGGAAACTCTTCCCAGGCGTCCTCTCCTGCCACCGCTCGGATGAAGCTCTCACCCACGGCATCCATGTCCAACTCTGCCGTCTCCAGGATCTTGTCCTTAAGCGGCTGGGCCCACGCCATCGCCTCGGGATCGAGCGCAAGTACCGCGGCTTCGAGCAGGACCAGGGCGGATACCGCGTCAGGACGACGTCGGACCAAATCCAGCGCAGTCTCTCCCCCGTAACTGCGTCCGATGATGATCGCAGGAGCGGCCCCCAGCTCGTCGATCAAGGCGGCCGCGTCGGCACCATGGTCGGTCACATCGGTCCGATCGTACGGCTCGGGTCTATGGCTTCGGAAGCAGCCACGACGGTCGTAGACGATGCATCGCCCGCGCTTCGCGAGTTCCGCCGACGCGTCCCCCCACACGAGCGCCGAGCTCGACGTCCCGTGGATGAGGACGATGGGCGTCCCGGTTCCGTGTTCCTCGTAATACAGGTCGATCCCATTGGCCTCGACCTTTGGCACGAGCACGACCTTTCGTTCGCCCGCCAAGGCTCGATACGGTAGCCATGGATGTGAAGTTGTCAAGGCTGATCCTGACCACACGATTCAGGCCGAGAAGCACAAGAGTGCCAGGTTCCCGGATCTGCACGCCGACTCCTCGTCGGCACACGCAGGTCAAGCCCGAGGGGGCCTAGCTCGAGGATGAGATCCCCAAGGAACTGCTCGATCAGATCGTGAGGGGACCGAGTTGGCCGTGGTGAGTCTTCTATCACTTGACGGGACAGGACCCGCCGTCCTTCTAGACTCCCCTCCGAGGTCGAATCCTGGAAGGAATCGTTTGCCAACCTCTTTTGCCAGTCAGCCTATCGGCCCTCGTTGCCCTCGTAGCTCAGTGGATAGAGCACCGGTTTCCTAAACCGGGTGTCGCAGGTTCGATTCCTGCCGGGGGCACCTTCGTGTGTGTTTGGTTCCGCCTGATGCGTGACACATCGGCTCCGGCTGATGGGTGACACGGCTTCGCCTGAGC